>WFMM01000020.1 GCA_015484595.1 Nitrospirota bacterium
GGGACTCAAGCCTGTAAGACCTCTGCAGTTGCTCCTCCATCTTCAGTTTTTCTATTACATCAATACAGGAAAACACACACTCACTGACTGTGGAGCTTGCATCGTAAATAGGATAAAGGGTGCCTGAAACAATCAACTCACTACCTTCAGCGTCAACGAGCCTGAACTGCCTGTCTTTAAAAATCTCTCCATTAAAGACCCTCTCTATATATTCTTTCAGTTCCCTTTGATGCTCAGGGTCATTACAAAGAGACGGCAGGTATTTATGTGAGAGGTCCTGCTTAAAGAGTAAAGCTGAAGCATTATTACAGGAAACAATGCGAAACTCTCTATCAATGCTAAATATTGCTACCGGTGAGTTTTCAATGCTCTGCCGGTACCTGTGTTCACTTTCTTCAAGCCTTTTTTCTTTATCCTTTAATTTTGTAACCAGGGGCAGCCATCTTGAAAAACCAAAAAAGATTAAGGTCGTTCCTAACAGATACCCAAAGACCTTCTCAAGTATTGCCTCAAGAGGTGTATTACCTATCAGGACAAATCTGTTAAGGAAAGGAAAGTTGTCGGTGATGTCAATGGCAGTGGCAAAGAACATCAGGCCAAATCCCATGAGTATCAGGTGCCATCCATCTTGCTGCCTTATGTCCCTGCTGTTTCTACCAGTTAGAAATAACAACCAGAAGATAAGCCCTGTAATCAGACACCTTAAAGCCTCAATCAGGATTTTTTCGTAGGTCAGCATAATTATTAGTTTAAACGAATAGATCTACCCTTAGTGCATCTCAATGTAAGGAAATAAATTATTACTTGCCCCCAGTTGCTTTGCACCTTATGGCAAGTATCATTGTCCTGAGATCTTGCAATGGCCTTAAGGAGCAAACTTAATGACTCCCCCGACAAAAGTCGGGGGAAATAAATATTAAAAGGTTAACCTATCGAATACTGAGCAGCCCGTACGGTGTTTTTCATAAGCATGGTTATGGTCATTGGCCCCACGCCACCTGGCACTGGTGTGATGGCACCTGCTATCTCCTTTGCAGCATCAAAGTCCACATCTCCTTTAAGGATTGGCACCATGCGGCCTGTCTTTTCACTCTTTTTTTCACCCACCCTGTTTACGCCCACATCTATCACGCAGGCACCGGGTTTAATCCACTCAGGCTTTACAAGCCCTGGCACACCTGCTGCAACAATCAGGATGTCAGCCCTCTTGCAATGAGCTGCAAGGTCCTTTGTCCTTGTGTGAACAACCGTTACGGTGGCATTGGCGCCCTTGCCTTTTTGCATCATCATTATAGCAATTGGCTTACCAACGATGTTTGACCTTCCCACCACTACAACCTCAGCACCTTCGGTCTCAAAGCCTGAGCGGACAATGAGTTCCTGTATGCCAGCAGGAGTGCATGGAAGAAACCTCGTCTCCTCTCCACCGATTACAAGACGGCCAAGGTTTACAGGGTGGAAGCAGTCCACATCCCTGTCAGGGTCTATGGCATTTATAACCTTCTTTTCGTTAATGTGTTTTGGAAGGGGAAGCTGGACCAGGATGCCGTGTATCTTGGGGTCGTTATTGTATTTGTCGATCAGTTTCAGAAGATCCTCTTCAGAAATGTCCTCAGGCTGGTCATCCTGCACTGAGTAAAAACCCAGTTCATGGGCTGTTTTCTGTTTAGCTGTAACATAGCTTACAGATGCAGGATTCTTTCCAACCAGAATGGTCACAAGTCCTGGCACCACACCGTGCTTTTCCTTCATCTCTTCTACTTCTTTTTTGAGTTCTGCACGGATTTCTGCTGCAATTGCCTTTCCATCAATGATCTTTGCTGACATAAACAGACCTCCTTTAGTTTTTAATTATTTGATAGCCCTTTCAGAAATCTTTCAAGACTTCTGTCTATTTTCATTCGTCTTGCTCTGTTTTTTAGTTCTTCCATGTCTATTTCGTCTTTATTAATCAAAAAGACCTCTTTAGCATCAACCTGATCAAGGGGACTACCACTTTTTAGCTTCAATAATATAAGGTCTTCCACCGAAATAAGGTTTACAGTCAGTCCTTCATATCTGATAAGTCTTTTGTTTTTCAGTATCTGTCTTTCCCAGTCTCTGGTAACTATTAGTATATCAGCAATGGCTGGACCACCTCTGTCTTCGGGGATGGTTATTCTTAACAATAAAGGTACTGGATCAAAAACATCCCCTCGTCTAATATCAATCTCATATCCTCTTTTCTGCAATATATCTTTAAAATCATTTAATATCTCTTCTTTCAGGTCTGATAGTATATCAATATCCTTTGTTGCACGTATATGTCCCCAGATTCCAACTGCAAGGCCGCCTATAACAACATAGTCGAATCTAAAAGAGTTTTGTAAATCATTTAGATCTTTGAGCAGACCTGTGAATGCCTTTTTCAGATCCATTCTTTCTGAATGCCTCTTTCAGTTCAATACATATATTGGTCAGTTCAAAGACCTCGTTCAGCCTTTGTTCAAAATTCATCTGTCTGCTTCGGGCTCGCTGCACTTTTCTCTTTTCTTCCCTTATGTCAACTTTACGTGCCATCATCCTTCCCTTTTAAGCAGCTCAAGCATCTCCTCCCTTGTCGACTGTTTAGAGCGGAATATCCCCCTTACAGCTGAAGTAACGGTTCTTGCACCAGGCTTTTTGATGCCCCGCATACTGAGGCAAAGATGCTCGGCATCCACAATTACCATGGCACCCTTTGGCTTAAGCCTCTCCATTATCATATCAGCAAGCTGTGCAGTAAGCCTCTCCTGAACCTGCGGCCTTTTGGCAAGCACCTCAAGTGCCTTTGCAAGCTCACCAATGCCAACAATCCTGCCCCCCTCAGGTATATAGGCTATGTGGGCCTTACCGAAAAAGGGAAGCAGGTGGTGTTCACAGACTGAGTAAAAGGGTATGTTTTTAAGCATCACCATCTCATCATGGCTTTCACCCTCAATGGGTTTAAGCAGGTCTTCTGGCTCCTCTGAAAGACCAGAGAATATCTCCTGAAACATCCTTGCCACACGCTCTGGCGTTCTTTTAATGCCAGGCCTTTCAGGGTCCTCACCTATTCCTTCAAGTATCAGACTTACGCCCTTTTTAATCTTTTCTATATCCATCCTGCACCTCTATGACCCTTCTGTCTGTTATAACTGCATGCACCCTCTGGTCATGTTGCTCCAAAGGAACATGCTCCACGATCTGCTCCTCGTAGGCAAGTGAAACAAGCCTGGTGTTGCCTGTTAAGTTTTTAACAAGCCTGTCGTAATAGCCACCTCCATAGCCAATCCTTCCGCCCCGCTCGTCAAAGGCAACACCTGGCAGAAGGATGAAATCCAGGGAACTTTCCTCAATAGCCACAGCCCTTTCAGGCTTGGGCTCCATAATGCCCATGTATCCTGGTGAAAGGTCATCAAGGGAGTTAATCCTGTAAAGCTCAAGCCTCCTTTGAAGAGCATTTACCGCTGGAAGCACCACTGTCTTTCCCTCTTTAAGGGTATGCTCAATAATTGGAAAGGTATTTACCTCAGACCTGAAAGATGCATAAAGCATGATGGTTTCTGCCTTTACAAAGTCACTGTATGAAAGCAGTCTCTCTGTTATCTCCTGGTCTTTAAAAACCCTCACCTCCAAAGGGATGCTATCCCTTTTAAGGAGCACTGCCTTCCTTAGCTCTGTCTTGTCTTTTAAACTCTCCAGTGTCATTTCACTAACTCATCGAGTCTTGATTTTATGTGGGTAACCTCTTTTACTGTCTCAGGGCTTACCTCATAGGGTGGTTTTCCCGAGATGTCTGCCTGCATTATCTCTGCCCTGAAGCTTATAGTGCCAAGTAGTTCCATATCATTGAGGGCCTTTTCAATAAACTCCCTGTCCTCAGGGGTGTGAATCTTATTTGCCACCACATAGACCTTCTTAACGCCAAGCCCCTCTGCCATCTCCGAGACCTGATGTGCTGTCTGAATGGAGCGCTGTCCTGGCTCAACCACCACTATGAAGGCATCCACTCCCTGAGCTGTGCCACGGGTAAGGTGCTCAATGCCTGCCTCCATATCTACCACCACTACCTCGTCTCGCTCAACCACTAAGTGACTCAGAAGTCTTCTGAGAAAGACATTTTCAGGACAGTAACAACCCGAGGCTGCCTCCTTTGACTTTCCCATAACAAGGAGGGTGATTCCGTCAAGCCTGTATCCAAATTCCTCTGGTATGTCATCCACTTTGGGGTTGAGCTTAAAGATGCCTCCCATGCTCCCGGGACGGGCACCTGTGCGCTCGGCAATGAGGTCTTTCATCTCAGAGATTGGACGGATAGAGGAAATCTGTTCTTCCCTGAGTCCAAAGGCCTGTGCAAGGTTGGCATCAGGATCTGCATCAACGGCGAGAACCTTTCGACCCTCTTTTGCGTAAAGATAACTAATGATACTTGAAAGGGTGGTCTTACCCACCCCACCCTTGCCTGTTATTGCGATTTTCATAAAAAATTCTAACATTACCTTTAAAAACCTGTCAAAAAGAGAATATAATATTTTTTTATGAAAAAACCCATGGTTATAGACTTTCACACCCATGTGTTTCCTGACGAGTTAGCCCCACGGGCACTGAAAGCCCTTTCTGAGCACTCAGGTCCCTATAAACCCTGTACTGACGGAACACTAAAGGGGCTTCTTAGTTCCATGGAAACTGCCGGGATATCCCTGAGTGTGGTAGCAAGCATAGCAACCAAACCTACCCAGAGCTTTTCTATACTTGAGTTCTCAAAGGAGATTAAGTCTGCCTCTATATATCCCCTTGTGTCCTTTCATCCAGAAAACAGCATTGAAGAGGTTAGGCAGTTACTTTCGGAGGCTGAAGAGGCAGGCATTAAAGGCGCAAAGCTCCACCCCATGTACCAGGGCTTTTTTATTGACGAAGAAAGGATGTTTTCCTTTTACGAACTGCTCATAAAAAAGGGCTTTTTCCTTGTGTTTCACACTGGCTACGACATTGCCTTTCCTGGAAACCTGCAGGCAAGCATTAAGAGGGTAGCATCCCTTGCTGAGAGATTTCCCGAGCTTACCGTAGTAACAACCCATACAGGTGGCTGGAGACAGTGGGAAGAGCTTGAGATGCTTGCAGGTTATAAAAATATCTACACCGAGATATCAATGACCATTACAGAGGTAGGGGCTAAAAGGTTCACTGAACTGCTGCTTGCTTTTCCAGAAGAAAGAATTTTTTTTGGCACCGACAGCCCCTGGACTGACCAGAAAAAGATGCTCAGTGAGTTCTTAGAGCTTTCCATTCCTGACCAGTTAAAGGAAGCAATTCTATACCATAATGCCCAGGGGTTTTTAAAGAGATTTTCTGCCATGGCATGATGTGACATTTCCGAGTTTGCTATACCAAAGCTACTCTGGTATATTTAAAGTAGATGTCGCCCTTTTATAAAACAAGATGTCCGCGACCGCACGAGAGACTCTGGCACGAGTACTGTGTGGACAAAAATCTCGAAGACCGATGGCTTGAGGCCTTGAACTCGCTTCATGCCTTTAAGCTGATAAGCATCTGTGAAGGACATGTCCATTACAAAGGCCGCTCAACGAGGTCACCCCACATAAACCTTCGGATGAAAAAGAGGTTTCTGAGGCTTTTTGTTAAAAGGTTTGATTCCATATCGGTTGACCTTTACAGGATGTTTGTAACCATCTTTAACGACGACAGCACCTATGCAGACATAGAGTACAAGATAAGGTTTAAGTCATCCCATACAGGAAAGGCCATAACCCGCGATGTGGCTTTACACATACGCTCTAAAAACATGCGCACCTCGGAGGAGATGGACAGTCAGACAAGAGCCTGGTTTAACGAAATTGTCAAAAAGATTCAGTCCTTCGACAGTTACTTAAAGAACCGATTAATAGAGGGGCTTACTGAACATCCGATCGTATTAGCTCAAAAATAGCTGTCCGTGAAATTGCATCTTTGTTAGCTCATTATTTTGTCCGTGAAATCTCTCTGGCTTCAGCCCTGTTTTCTTTGCCATAAGCATCCCCACTAACTCATCAAGCCGCTTTTTTAATTTTACCAGACTCAGTCCTTCCTTAATTGCCCTCAGTCTGTCCTTTACTTCTTCAGACACTTCTGGTCTCTCTAAGACCCTTTCATATGGCGTCCTGGCCATCTCATAAACCCTCTTCACCACTCGACCTCGCTCATCCACTACCTTCTCCTTCAATTTCATAGTCGGAACAAAAAAGTTCTCAAACAAATCAGCTATCTCATAAACCTTATTCAATAGCTCTACCTCTTCCTCTGTGTCATACCTGAAATACCCTACAAGCTTCTTTACCCTGTCACCCCCTTTCTGCTCTACATGGGCATTGTCGTTCTTCTTATAAGGGCGACTCCTTGACAGTTGTGCTCCTGTCTGCTTTGTCCTCTCAAATAAAAC
>WFMM01000021.1 GCA_015484595.1 Nitrospirota bacterium
TTTAACAGTTCCATCTCAAACTCCCTATTAGTGCACATTTTTTCCTCCCTGGATGTGTAGTAATTGTTTTATCCAGGGAGATATTATTTCACGGACATGATTTTTGAGCTAACAAGAATGGTTTCACGGACAAAAATTATGATCTAATGCGCATTCTTGCAATCCCCCATGCCAAGACTTTATAATTATTTGCTGGCTTTTCCTGAATTATTAAAGATTGATTGGGAGGAGTTTTGGAACCATACAGGCTCAAACTAAAGGAGGCACTGGAGGCTATAAAGAACTCGGAACTTTCCCCTGTTGAGCTTACAGAGGCGGTTCTTTCAAGGATAGAGGCTGTTGACGAAAAGGTAAAGGCCTATGTCACGGTTACTAAGGAACATGCGTTAAAGAGGGCCCACACCCTTGAAGGCTCAAATGAGGCCCTGCCGCTTAAAGGCATCCCCCTTGCCATAAAGGACAACCTATGCACCGAGGGTATCAGGACAACCTGTTCCTCAAGGATACTTGAGAACTTCGTTCCACCCTATGAAAGCACCGTAACCATGAGACTCCTTGATGCAGGTTATGTGCTTGTGGGAAAGACGAACCTTGACGAGTTTGCCATGGGCTCGTCAACCGAAAACTCGGGCTTTTTCACAACCCGAAACCCCTGGGATACAGAAAGGGTTCCAGGCGGCTCAAGTGGTGGCTCTGCAGCAGCAGTGGCAGCCGATGAGTGCATTGCTGCCATAGGCTCAGACACAGGGGGCTCTATCAGACAGCCTGCCTCCTACTGCGGTGTGGTTGGCCTTAAACCCACCTACGGTCGTGTCTCAAGATTCGGCCTCGTTGCCTTTGCTTCAAGCCTTGACCAGATAGGCCCAATCACAAAGACCGTAGAGGATGCGGCAATTCTTATGAACATCATTGCAGGGCACGACCTCCGTGACAGCACCTCTGCAGAGGTAGAATGCCCTGATTTTACTTCTACCCTTGGCAGGGATATAAAAGGACTGCGTGCAGGCATACCAAAAGAGTATTTCTCTGAAGGGCTTGATAGTGAGGTTGAAGAGGCAGTAAAAAAGGCTGTCTCTGTTTTGGAGCAGGAAGGACTCGAGGTTGAGGAGATAAGCCTTCCCCACACAGAGTATGCAGTTGCGACCTATTACATACTTGCCACCTCTGAGGCAAGCTCAAACCTTGCCCGTTACGATGGTGTAAAATATGGTTTGCGTGTGGAGGCAAAGAGCCTCCTTGATATGTATCTCGAGACGCGCTCAAAGGGGTTTGGTCAGGAGGTCAAAAGAAGGATAATGCTTGGGACCTATGCACTTTCAGCAGGCTATTACGATGCCTATTACCGTAAGGCGCAGCAGGTGCGAACCCTGATAAAAAGGGACTTTGAGGATGCCTTCAAGAGGGTTGATGTCATCATAACGCCCACCACACCGACGGTTGCGTTCAGGATTGGTGAAAAGATTGACGACCCACTTAAGATGTATCTTAACGACATATACACCATATCGGTAAACCTTGCAGGAATTCCAGCCATTTCCGTGCCCTGTGGTTTTAACTCAGAGGGGCTTCCCGTAGGGCTTCAGGTTATAGGCAGGGCCTTTGACGAGGAGACCATTCTCCGTGTGTCTCACCATTACGAACAGCTAACCGAGTGGCACAAAAGGAGACCTGAGCTATGAGATACGAGGCTGTCATAGGGCTTGAGATACATGCACAGCTAAGGACAAAGACAAAGATATTTTGTGGCTGCTCCACTGAGTTTGGCTCTGAGCCTAACAGCCAGACCTGCCCTGTCTGCATTGGAATGCCAGGCGTGCTTCCAGTGCTTAACAAAAGGGTGGTAGAGTTTGCCATAAAGACAGGTCTTGCCATGAACTGCAGGATTTCGCCATATAGCAGGTTTGCAAGAAAGAACTACTTTTACCCTGACCTTCCAAAGGGTTACCAGATAAGCCAGTACGAGCTTCCAATCTGTGAGCATGGCTATGTGGACATCGTGGTGGACGGGGTAAAAAGGCGCATTGGGATTACCCGAATCCACATGGAGGAGGATGCAGGAAAGAACATACACGAGCGTGACTGTAGCCTTGTTGACCTTAACCGCACGGGTGTGCCCCTTCTTGAGATAGTTACAGAGCCTGATATCCGAAGCCCAAAAGAGGCATCAGCCTTTATGCGTAAGTTAAGGACGATACTCCGTTACCTTGAGGTATGTGATGGAAACATGGAGCAGGGCTCTCTCCGCTGTGATGCAAATGTATCCCTTAGACCTGAGGGCTCAGAGGAGTTTGGAACAAAAACCGAGATAAAAAACATAAACTCCTTCAGGTTTGTGGAAAAGGCACTTGAATATGAGATAAAGCGTCAGGAAAAGGTGCTCTCCGAGGGCGGCACCATAGTTCAGGAAACGAGGCTATGGGATTCCGAAAGGGGTGTTACCTTTTCAATGCGTTCAAAGGAGGAGGCTCACGACTACAGGTACTTCCCTGAGCCTGACCTCGTTCCCCTTGTGGTCAAGGAGGACTGGATTGAAGAGATAAAAAGCTCCATGCCAGAGCTTCCTGATGAGAAGTTAAAGAAATACACCGAAGAATTTGGCCTTCCCCAATACGATGCAGAGCTTCTTACCGAGGAACGCCCAATAGCAGAGTGGTTTGAAGAGGCAGTTCGTCTTGGCGGAGCACCAAAAGAGGTAAGTAACTGGATGATGACAGAGCTTTTAAGGCTTTTAAATGAAAACAACATCGAGATTATTAGCTGCAGGGTCACACCTGAGCATCTCGTAAAGATTATAAAACTCATCGAAGAAGGAAAGATTAGCAGAAACATTGGAAAGAAGGTTTTTGCTGATGTATTCCAGACAGGAAAAGACCCTGAGGAGATAGTAAAGGAAAAGGGTCTTGTACAGATATCAGACACCTCAGAGCTGCAGCGGTTGGTCGAGGAGGTGCTTAAAAACAATCCAAAAGAGGTCGAGCGTTACCGTGGTGGTGAGCAGAAGCTCCTTGGATTCTTTGTAGGGCAGGTAATGAAGGCATCAAAGGGCAAGGCAAATCCAAAGGCTGTAAACGAACTTCTCAGAAAAAAACTCTCCTCTTAAAGGCTATAGCAGTACTTCATCCACCATGTGTGTCCATCAGGACAGCGGTGTTTCCATTCCTCATGACGCTCGCTTACACAGGGCTTGCCACACTCAGGACAGACCTCCTTACACCTCGTTGAAGGACAGGGAGCCTTGTCTTTCTGTTCATCCTGCTTTTTCAATTACCCTCTTTGCCTCCTCAAGGTCTGAGCTTTTAACCAGTATCTTTATCTCGCCAATCCTTCCAATATTAACAGGATAGGGGCTTACCTTCATTGAGCGAACGATGGTCTTTATGCCTCCACTTTCAAGCAGGTCCTTTATCATCTCTGCCTCAAGGGGGTCAAAGACCACCTCGAACTCAACCCATTCATCATTACCAGTCATAACTTTATTGTACTTTATTAAGCCTCTGTTAAGACAATAAAAATTATTCATCCATTTAAAACTCTATTGAGGCTCTGGTTTGATTTTCCATGCGGTGTTAAAATATAAGAGAATCCCATGAATAACAAACTTATAGAAGTAAAGACCTATTCTGGCCGCAGGGCTCTTGAGTATCCACTGCAGATAAAATACCCTGACCACTGGATAGATGTTAAGGTAATAGCAGAGCAGATTGAGGAAGACCTGGTCAGCAGATGCAGAAAGAGGGTCTTTTTAGTTGAAGATTTAAGGGGCAACAGGTACTTGCTTTATTACGACATGGGGCTTGAACTATGGTTTTTGGTGGAGTAGGGGAAAGAATTTTTAAGACCATTAGGGATATTGAGGGTCCGAGAGATGGTGTAAAGTATTATGACCGTCTTCAATGGACTGCGAAGTATCTGAAGAGACGATTTAAGGAGCTTGGCTTTATGGTAAGCAGTGACGACTTTACTTTAAAGGGAAGGGAGTATTCAAACATCATTGCCACAGGAGAGCCTCTTAATAGCAGAAAAGACTGGTTGCTCGTTGGAGCACATTACGATGCAGTAGTTGATAGCCCTGGTGCTGACGACAATGCTTCTGGCGTGGCAGTGATGATCGAGGTAGCAAGGATGCTGGGCCCCGGACAGGGGCTTATGTTTGTTGGGTTTACCCTTGAGGAGCCTCAGACGAATACGGTTGATTTCCTGATAGGAAGCAAACACTTTGTAAGGGAGATGAAGAAAGAGGGTCACACTTTCAAGGCGGTCTTCGTTTTGGAATCCGTGGGTTATATAAGCCATGCGCCTGGAAGCCAGCTGAACCCCCCGCTTGTGTCAGTGCCTGACAGGGGAGATTTTATCGGCCTCGTGGGTAACAAAGGGGCAGAAGGATTGATAAAGACCTTTGTGGAGATGGCAAAGTCTCATGTGCCTGAATTGAAGGTGTTAACTCACATTGCATCCTTTAAGGGATATATCATTCCAGAGACCCGCTTCAGCGACCATGCCCCTTTCTGGGATGAAGGTTTCCCAGCCGTGATGATAACCGATACGGCCATGTTCCGTAACCCCTACTATCATACAACCGAAGATAAAGCAGAATATCTAAATGGTGAGTTTATGGAGATGATTACAGTGGCTCTTACAAAAACCGTAGAAAGACTCCTTCAGTAGCCCTCGGCCTCTAATTTCTCTGCTATCTCTCTAAGGAGATTTAATGAGTCCTGTGCGGTCTCTTCGTCAACCTTCTGAATGGCAAATCCTGCATGAACGAGCACATAATCACCCTCCTTTGCCTCTTCGGGCAAGAGCATGAGGCTTACCTCACGGCGTGCACCCATTACATCAACAAGGGCATTATAACCATTGACATTTATTATCTTAGAGGGTATTGCAAGACACATAGACTCCCCAGGAATTAAGCTTATCTATAATCCTTTCAATAAACTCATCAAGCCGTTCAGAGATGGTCTCTGTCAGTCCGTAACCAAGCTCCACCGATTCAGGCTGAATCCCGATCAGGTGTACTTCCTCAGGCAGGCTTCCAAGAAGCATCCCTGCCCCGAGCATATCAGGAAGTGCAATCTGATGCACCGATAGCTTGGTCCTGAAGTACTCTGCTATGCGGTCCTTTTCTATCTCACCTATGTACCCTGGTGCTTCACCAAAGTTTACGGCATCAATAAAGAGGAGCCTTGAGCTTCCTTCAAGATAGGGAAGAAGCTCTATTCCCTTTGTGCCACCGTCGATCAACTCAACTGTTTCAGGAAACTCAAAACGGCGTGCAAGCTCCTTAACAGCAAAAACACCAACACCGTCGTCGGTCATCAGGGTATTTCCAATACCTACTATCTTTGTCTTTTCCATAAAACCTGCAGGGTTTTAGCCCATTAATATTATAAAAGCCGATGCAGGGGAGGAAGCTACCTCCTTCCCCTGCACCATTTATGAGGTATGGTGAAGCCCTATTCCCATTCCTTACCTGTTACGAACTTATAACCACCGAAAATGGAGCCCATTATGCCGTTACGCTCTTTGCTATCCAGATACCAGCCTATGTAAATGTGAGCCATTGCAAAGGCCAGAAGCAGGTACATCCCGAGGTGATGATATAGCCGTATTGTCTGTAGATGCATAATCCCTGTAAGCCATCCACCGAGGGCTGCTGATGTGGCGGTCTGGGCTGAAAGGTTGTAAAGGGCAAAGCCTGAGACTATCTGCCAGACATAAAGCAGAAAGATAAACAGATAGACAAAACCTGCAAAGGCAGTGTGTCCAACTGCATAGGGTGGTTTTCTGCTTAAAAAGAGATAAAACTTTATGGCATCCACCAGGTCCCGCCACTGCCTTGATGTGTGAGGTATCAGAGCTCCCCAGCGGGCATAACGGTTTCCGACAAAGGCCCAGTAAAACCTGACGATAACGCTACAGAGAAACAGATAGGCAGCCGTGAAGTGAATAAAACGCATCCAGCCCATGATGTACTGCCTTGAGGAAATGGCATGTGAGAAGGGATGCCCGATGTAAAAACCCGTTACTGAAAGCACCACTATCGACAGGACATTCAGCCAGTGTGTAAGCCTGACAGGGAACTCCCAGGCATATACCCTTATTCTCTCCTTACCCATGGAAGCCTCCTTTCATCAGGCAATCTTTATCCTTACCACTTCCTTGCCCTGAGCATCGGTTACATGAACTGCACATGCCATACAGGGGTCGAAGGAGTGCACTGTTCTTAGGATCTCGACAGGTCTTTCAGGGTCTGCCACTGGCGTGCCAATAAGTGCAGCCTCATAGGGTCCACGCTGCCCCTTTGCATCCCTTGGAGAGCCATTCCAGGTGCTTGGTACAACACACTGGTAGTTTTCTATCTTGCCGTCTTTGATCTTTACCCAGTGTCCAAGAGCACCACGGGGTGCCTCGTGAAAACCATAACCCTGTGCCTCCTTTGGCCAGGTGGATGGGTCCCAGCGTTCAGGGTTATGGATACGGTAGTCACCCTTTTTAATGTTTGCCGAAAGCTCACCAAGCCAGACAGGAAGCATCTCGGCTGTAACAAGTGTCTCCACGCCCCTTGCTGCAGTGCGTCCAAGGGTGGAAAAGAGCACGGCCGGTCCAACATTCAGTTTCTTAAGCACAAAGTTCACAACCTCCTGAACCCTCTTGTGCCCTGATGCATAGGCAACCAGCATCCTTGCAAGGGGGCCAACCTCCATTGGTCTGTCCTCATACCTTGGTGCCTTAAGCCATGAGTACTTACCATCGGTGTTAAGGAACTTATAGGGTGGTTTGGGTCCTGTGTATTTGTAGTTTGTTACGCCGTCCCAGGGGTGTCTTGCCCTGTCGTCACCATCCGGGTATTCGTACCATGAGTGGGTCACATACTCGGTTATCTTCTTGTGGTCAACCGGGTAAACCTTTGAGAGGTCTTTGTTGAGGATTATGCCCCTTGGGAAGTAGAGGTTATCGGTGTTGCTCTTTGTGTCCTGTTCAAACACACCGTAGGCAAGATAATTACCCACTCCAGCACCGTACTGTGCCCAGTCCTTGTAAAAGGATGCCACTGCAAGGAGGTCAGGGATGTAGACCTTTTCTACAAACTCCAGTGCCTTCTTTGCAAGCCTCTGCATGAAGGCAATGCTTCCTGCGTTAAGGGCATTTTCACTGTTAGGGTCAATAGGTACCGCCATTCCACCAACCAGATAGGTCTGGGTATGGGGGTTTTTTGCACCAAGAATTGCCTGAATCTTTATCACATCTCTCTGCCAGTCAAGTGCCTCAAGGTAATGGGCAACGGCCATCAGGTTTGCCTCAGGTGGAAGTTTATAGGCACTGTGACCCCAGTAGGCGTTTGTGAATGGACCTATCTGACCGGACTCAACAAAGGTCTTCAGTTTTTCCTTAACAGACTTAAAATAGGCAGTTGAGGAGTTGTGCCAATCTGATATGGATTGAGCAAGAGCCGAGGTCTTTGCAGGGTCAGCCTTCAGTGCATTAACAACATCAACCCAGTCAAGTGCGTGCAGGTGATAGAAGTGTATCACATGGTCCTGCACATACTGAATACCTGTAATGAGGTTTCTTATTATCCTTGCGTTGTCAGGTATTGTTATGTCTAAGGCATTTTCGACCGCTCTCACCGAGGCGGTTGCGTGAACCGTTGTTCAAACCCCTCATATCCTCTGGGCAAAGGCCCAGGCATCACGAGGGTCACGGCCCCTGAGTATTATCTCAATGCCCCTGAACATGGTTGAGGCTGACCAGGCATCCACCACCCTGCCACCCTCAACCTTTGCCTCAATCCTTAAATGCCCTTCGATTCGGGTTACCGGATCTATTGCTATCTTTGCCATAACACCTCCGATGGTTAGTTATGAGTTTTGAGTTATTAGTTTTTAGTTATTCGGATTCCTTTTTGCCACCTGATACGATGCGGCCTATTCCGTGCGCAACAATTGCAGCACCTGTGACAGCAGCAAGCCCTGCTCCGACTTTGTCAGCCGTTTTCTCCACTCCAAAACCTGGTGGATGTGGAAGCCTTCTGTAAAAGGGCGTCATTTTGTCCCAGAAGGCAGGCTCTGCACAACCAATGCATCCGTGTCCTGCTCCAACAGGCCAGCTTGTGCCCTCGTTGTATTTTATGCGTGGGCAGTTCTTGAAGGTTTCGGGTCCCTTGCATCCCATCTCGTAAAGACACCATCCCTTACGATGACCCTCATCACCCCACTGACGAACAAACTGTCCAGCATCGAAGTGGGCACGGCGCTCGCAGTTATCGTGTATCCTTTTACCGTAGGCAAAAAGTGGACGGCCATGCTTGTCAAGCGATGGAAGCGAACCAAAGGTCAGAAAGTGCACCACCGTTGCCGTTATGTTTTCCACATTTACAGGACAGCCTGGCAGGTTTACCACCGTTATTCCTGGCACTGCATCGGCCACTCCAACAGCACCGGTTGGATTTGGTCTTGCTGCAGGAATACCTCCGTAGGCAGCACAGGTACCCACGGCAAGGGTTGCCATTGCATTTCCACAGACCTCTTTTACTATGTCTGCAGCCGTCTTACCACCTACGCAACAGTAGACTCCACCGTCTTTTAGCGGAATAGAGCCCTCTACCACGGCAATGTACTGATCCTTCAGGTTTTTCACCACATCGTTAAGGGATTTTTCAGCCTGATGTCCTGCTGCTGCCATGATGGTTTCGTGGTACTCAACATTCAGGACATCAAGCACAATGTCTTTAACCGTTGGTGATGATGCCCTGAGGAAGGACTCACTGTTACCGGCGCAGTCCTGAAACTCAAGCCATACAACGGTGGGTTTTTTCTTTTTCTCAAGTGCCTCGGCAATTCGTGGTGCAAAGCTTGCCGGTAGTGCCAGGGTTGCAGCCATGATACTACAGAATGTCAGAAACTCCCTTCGCGATACCCCCTTGTCCCTCATACTTTCGTAAACAGTTACTTCAGGGAAATGGTCATTTCCCATAGACACCTCCTTTCTTTTTGGGAGAAGATACACCGTTCCCTTTAACGAACCTGAACCGAAGATAAGTTCCCCTTTTACTTATGTCTATCACAGATTAAAAGCATTGTCAATAATTTTTTATGGTAGGAATTGTTTACAGCATATTTTATGCCAGAAAAATTGCGACATTTGCGTTAATTGCGTTAATCGCGTTTATTGCGTTGATTGCGTTAATCGAGTTAATTGCGTTTATCGCGTTAGTTGCGTTAGAGAGTTTGTAGTTTGAGATTTGGAATTTGGGATTTGTTTAGGATTTAGAATTTAGTGCGTAGAATTTCTTCTTCATTACCCCCTTCACCCTGTTATATTCCCCCATTTGTAACATTTTAAGTGTTACTATTGGTAACAAAACTGCTTCAAAAGTGTGTGTTCAAGAGATTAAAGGGTTTAATCTGGGGGCTACGCCCCCAGACCCCCTAAACAGTAAATAAACCATATTACAGTAGAGGATGTGAAAGATTTTTGAATAAGGAAAAATGATTTAAATTTAATAGATTAGAGGCTGTTGAACAGCCTCACGAGAGGATATGAGGTATAATAGATTTAAGGAGTTATCTCTTTGGGACGATATATTTCTACAGGAGGTGGTAAGAAATTATGAGGCCAATTACTGAGGGTATCGAACCAAAGAGGTTCTTTCAGTATTATCTGGTAAAGGTATGTGCTGACACAGAGGTCAATCACATGGAGAAATTTCTTCAGATTGAATACCTCTCAAAGATGCTCTCCAACTTTGTTGACCCTGAACGAAGCATGAATGAGCCAGCAGACATAGTAAGGATAATAGATGTGCTAAAAAGGGAGGTTGAAAAGACCGAGGTATCCCTCGATGCCTATCAGCACGCAGCAGACAGGATACTCTTTTTCCAGAGCTTTTACCCCGAGGCCTTTAAAAGGAGACTTCTTGACATAAAGTTTTACTCAAAGGCTGCAAAGGCCTTTTACAGGATAGTGGGTAATTACAAGATACCCGTGTGTGGTCTGATATCAAGGGAGTACTCTTTGTGGTCCTTTATTCTCAGGGCAGCAAGGGATAAGTACTGGTTTTGAGGTCAGGACCTTTTTCTGAAATCAATCTTTACAACCTTGGAGCTGTCGGCTTCCCGGGGTTGTCCTTCTTCGGTCTCTTTATTTTCTGTTTCCACCTCAGGAGGTATTGCAAAGAACTGGCAGTTTAGTTCTGGAGAGTAAATTCCCACGATGTGTTCAACCGGAATCAGGCAGTGCTCCACCTTTGTACCAAAAAGTAGTTTTGCATCTATGCCCCAGGGCTCAAAGGAAAACTTCATCCTGCTGTTAAATACAAGCACTATGCCCTTTTCCTTCTCTTCAGGCAAAAAACCTCTCTGGCCGATCTTTACATCCTCGTGGTATCTGACCACAATAAAGACCCTGCCCACTATGTTCATTAACTCATTGAATATATCACGCTTGAGCCTGTTAAGCTCCTTTATCATGTGCTCATTAAGCTGCATGGTCTTATATTATACCTCAAAACAGGCAACCCTTCGTCCATCCCTATCTTTAAGCACGGGTTTTTCGGTGCTACAGTGCCTTTTTCTCAAAGCACATCTTGGATAAAAGGCACAGCCCTGATTATTGACATAACCCTGATCGTCCTGTCTTTTTATTAAAGGTTTTTTCCCTTTCCTGCCCGGTGAAGACTGTATGAGGAGCTCTGTATATGGATGAAGGGGCGAGTCGAAAAGCTCTTCAGCACTGCCTTCTTCAACCACCCTGCCTGCATACATAACAGCCACATGGTCAGAAAAGTATCTTACCACATTGAGGTCGTGGCTTATGAAAAGATAAGAAAGGCGATACCTTTCCTTCAGGTCTGTAAGCAGGTTCAGTATCTGTGCCTGTATGGAGACATCCAGTGATGAAAGGGGCTCATCAGCCACTATGACCTCTGGCGTAAGTGCCAGTGCCCTTGCTATACAGATCCGCTGACGCTGTCCACCACTGAACTCGTGGGGATAACGGTTCATGTGCTCAGGCTGTAAACCAACAGACCGAAGTAGCTCAGCTACCCTTTCTTTTAACTCTTTGCCCCTGACAATTGAGTGAACCTTAAAGGGCTCTGAAAGGGCTGAGTAAATGGATTGTCTCGGGTTGAGTGATGCAAAGGGGTCCTGAAACACCACCTGAACAGACCTTCTGAATTCCCTTAACTCCTCTTTTGTAAATCTTGAGGTATCCTTTCCCTTGAAGAATACCCTGCCTGCTGTGGGCTTAAGCAGGTTAAGCACCATTCGGGCAAAGGTGGATTTACCAGAGCCGCTTTCTCCTACAAGAGAAAAGACCATATCCCTTTCAAGGCTTACGCTTACATTGTCTACTGCCCTTATTGTGGCCTTCTGCCCAAAAAGCCCCTTCCTGACGGAAAACTCCCTTGTAAGCCCTTCTGTCCTTATAAGTTCATCCTTTAAGTTCATCTGCCCTTATACATCTCGATAGATGGTTTTCTCCTGTGTCTTTTAGTTCAGGCTCCCTGAACTCGCATTCCTTAAGCTTCATGCTGCACCTTGTGGAAAACTTACATCCACGGGGTAGCTCCTCAGGTGAGGGCACAGTGCCTGGTATTGGGTTTAACCTTTTTTTGCCTCTTCCTGGCAGGGAGTTAAAAAGCCCAATGGTGTAAGGATGGCGGGGGTTTTCGAATAGTCCCTTTCTGTCTGCCATCTCTACCACCCGTCCAGCATACATAACTGCCACCCTTTGGGCTGTTTCCTCCACCACTGCAAGGTCATGGGTGATGAGCAATATGCTCATTCCCCTCGTGGCCTGTATTTCAAGGAGCATATCCAGTATCTCGGCCTGCACTGTTACATCAAGTGCAGTGGTAGGCTCGTCGGCAATCAGTAATCTTGGATTGCAGGCAATTGCCATTGCTATCATCACTCGCTGACGCATACCACCTGAGAGCTGATGGGGATAGTCTTTAATTCTCAGGTGAGCCTCTGGTATCTTAACGGATTGTAATAGCTCTGTAGCCCTTTGTCTGGCCTCTCTTTTTGAAAGCCCTTCGTGAAGTCTAAGCACCTCTTCGATCTGATAACCAATGGTAAACACAGGGTTAAGGGATGTCATGGGCTCCTGAAATATCATTGATATCTCTTTGCCCCTGACCTTGAGAAGCTCCTGTTCCGGTAGAGTGAGGAGGTTTGAGCTGACTGGATGGTAGAGGATGCTTCCACTGGCGGTTAGGTTTTTTGGTAAAAGCCTGAGTACCGAAAGGGCCGTGATACTTTTGCCACAGCCGCTTTCTCCAACGATACAGAAGACCTCGGAGTGGTTAACCCTGAGGTTTACCGAATTTACGAGGTTTACCTGGGAGTGCTTTTTTTTCAGGTAGATATCAAGGTCTTTTATACTTAGTAGCAGGTTTTCTGAAGATAACGGGTCCTTTATAGCCATGCGGGCTAACTGGTTTCTTCCTTTTTTATGAACCTCAGATATGCCTCTGCCTCTTTCAGGCCAGGGTGTTCCTTCAGGGCATTTTCCCACTCCTGCACCGCAAGGCCCGTTAAGCCCTTCATGTAATAGGTCAGGCCAAGCTGCACCCAGGCTGCAGGGTATTCGGGGTTTATCTCTTTAGCCCTGTTAAAATGCACTATGGCCTCTTCGTACTCACCCTTATTCCTCAAAGCAACCCCCAGTTTGGTGTGCACATCAGGAAGCTCCGGGTATAACTCAAGGGCCTTACGATACTCCTCAATGGCATCGTCGTAAAGGCCGAAGTCAAGGTATATGTTTCCAATCCTGTAATGCTCGTTAGCAAGCTTTCCAGCCACAAAGTGGTCTAATTTTCCTTTTTTGTCCTGTGCAATCTTTGCCGCCATTGCCATCACCTCTTCGGCCTTTTTGAACTCACCGAGTTCGTTGTAGGTGATGGCAAGGTTAAGGGAGGCCTCGGTATAACGGGGGTTTATGGTAATAGCTCGTTCAAAGTATTTTACTGCCTCGGTGAGGTTTCCCTTAAGGTTTTCTATAAAACCTAATTTGTTTAGGACATCTGCATATGTGGGCTTTTCCTTTATGATGGCCTTAAGGAGAGGTTCGGCTTCGTCGTATTTGCCTTCCTCAAATAACCTCTTTGCCTCTTCATAGATTTCGGTCAGGCCCTCGGACATATTGTTTCTCCTGTAGGAATAAGATTAAATTGAAGTATATGAATATCAGGGCGAATTTGTCAAGGAAACGCATTAGATCATAATTTTTGTCCGTGAAACCATTCTTGTTAGCTCAAAAATCATGTCCGTGAAATAATATCTCCCTGGATAAAACAATTACTACACATCCAGGGAGGAAAAAATGTGCACTAATAGGGAGTTTGAGATGGAACTGTTAAA
>WFMM01000022.1 GCA_015484595.1 Nitrospirota bacterium
GCCTGGATGGAGGTCTGGAGTCTGTGAAGTGCAGAGTCAATATTCCTGAAGTCAGAGGTAAATTCTTCAAATGGCATAGCCTTGAGTTGGGAAAGTTTTTCAAGATTGTTCAGGATTACATCTATCTTTAACTGGATGTCCTGTCTTTTCATATCCCTGCCAGCCTTCTTCTGTATCCGTCTGGATAGTATTTATCCATGAATCTAAGGGTGGGCTCGAAGTCGCAATAATGGGTAATCACCCCTGTCTCAAATCTTATCCTGACATCTGGTGCGGTGTCGTATATCAGCCTGCCTGTCTTCAGGACATTGTGTTGAAAAACCAGTCCCTGGTGATTGAGGATGATCAGGTCGACCTCTTTGCCCAGGGTCTTTGAGATCAGATAGGCAAGGTAGTCTATTTCATGAATCAGTTTTCTGCCCTCTGGATGAGGTTTCTTTAAGAGGAGGGCGATATCAATATCACTCATAGGCCCCTCTTTGTCCTGCGCATAGGAGCCAAAGAGGTAGGCTGCAGCAATGTAGGGATAGCGATTAAAAATCTCATCTAATCTTTTACTGTTGGTATCTATCCCGATAGATTTCATGTTTAAATTTTATTGACCAGTTTCTGCGGCGGCTTTTGCCGTCCACAGGAAAGGATTTTTAGAAAAAGAGTTTTTTCTTAATTAGCCTCAAATAATCATCATGATTCCCGATCCAGAACCATATTACAGTATCATTCTCAAATATACACAATGCCCGATATCCTCTGCTTATTCTTAATGACCAGACATTTTCCTCTTTATTCACACATTTAAAATGCAATGATGGATGAAAAGGATTCTCCCTCCATAATTCAAAAGACTTCTTAGCTTGCTTTTTAACTTCATTATCTAAAAACTCGTATGTTTTCCAGAAAGAGGGATAGGCTTTATATTTCATAATCTATCAAAATCAAAATCTTCTACTTCACCCACTGCCACTTTCTGTTTAATATCCTTTGCTATACGGGATAGTTCTGTTTCTGTATCTTTAAATAACTTATCCCAGTTCATTTCATCTTCTAATTCAGCAATGTAATAACGAAGATGGTCTGCTACCTTTTCTTGTTTGTCTTCAGGCAGTGATTCTATCATTTTTATAATTGTTGTTAATGTTGTTGACATTTTAAGTCTCCCAAAATACTATTTTAACCTTAACCTACAAATTTCTTATTTTGATTTTAGCAGAAATATTGCTTTTTTGCCAAATAAAGATGGAATGTCCTTATTTATGGTTTTGGTTATTTCAAACATATTGGAAGACTTAGAATCATGCTTGCTATGTAGTTATTTGATATAATTTTTATATGGCAAGAGGCTATGTGAAGATAACACCCTTCAGAATACTATATGAAAGGGGTTTCCTGCATGAGGACAGAATTCATCTGCTGGATTTTATCAAGAAAACACGCCACATTCTGGAACATGCTCAAAAATTAAGAGCAGATAAGAATCCGTCTGGAAAGTCTCATGGTATTAGTTGATACCTCTGTGCTTATAGATTATCTTAAGGGTGTTATAAATCCACAAACCGAAAAGCTTCAGGATATCATTGATCAGGGGATTGTTTTTGGTATTACCTCCTCATTGACTGCCTAATAATTAAAAAGGCACCATCACAGGCACTTGATTAATAAAAGGTTTATAAGTTAGTATTTTTTATGAAGCGTAGATTTACAGCCATAATTCAAAAGGAAGAAGATATGTTTGTTGCTTTATGTCCAGAACTGGACATAGCAAGCCAGGGATATACGATTGAAGAGGCAAAGAAGAATTTAGAAGAGGCAATAACCCTGTTTTTTGAACATGCCTCCCCTGAAGAAATAAAAGAAAGGTTAAAAGAGGATATATACATATCTCCTATTGAGGTAGCAGTTGCCTAAACTAAAAATTCTGTCTGGGAGGGAAGTCTGCAAGATACTTCAGATATGGCTTTCTAAAAATCAGGCAAAAAGGAAGCCATATAGTAATGCAAAAACAAATTGAAGAATGCACCATCACTGTTCCAGTTCCAGACCATAAAGAGATAAAAAGAGGCACATTGATGTCTATCATCAGGCAATCAGGAATACCAAAAGAAGAATTTGAGACAGAATGATTCTAACAACCTTTTCCTACGGACGGCAAAAGCCGCCGCAGAAATCGGAGTTCAGATAGCAATAGAAAATGACCTTTTCCTTATACATAATGATGCAGACTATGACAGAATAAGAAGGGTGATTAAGTTTAAGGTTTTTTAAGCATATCATGCCTAAAAAAAGTGCTGGCATACTGCTATACAGAAAGAGAAAGGGAGACATTGAGGTCTTTCTTGTTCACCCTGGAGGGCCTCTGTGGAGTAAGAAGGACAAGGGCTACTGGTCTATACCAAAGGGTCTTATAGAGGAGGGAGAGGATATCTTTGAGACAGCCCTGAGAGAGTTTAAAGAGGAAACAGGTTTTAGTATTGAACCTAAAAACCCGATTAGTCTTTCACCTGTAAGACTGAAAAGCGGAAAGATAGTTCACGCCTTTGCCATTGAGGGTGACTGTGACCCTGAAAAACTCAGTTCAAACACCTTCCGGATGGAGTGGCCGCCAAAAAGTGGAAAAATCAGGGAGTTTCCAGAGATAGACCGTGGTGAGTGGTTTTCTCTTGAGGAGGCAAAAAGGAAGATAAACATCGGGCAGGTTTCATTGTTAGAGGAGCTTAAACGCAGGCTAAAGGCTCAATAGAGCTCACCTCTGATAAACCTCCTTGCCTCTTCGGTTTCAGGGCTTACAAAGAATCTATCCTTTGAAGACTGCTCCAGTATGGTCCCGTTGCTTATAAATATGACCTGATCAGCAAGTTTTCTTGCCTGAAAGAGGTTGTGGGTCACAAAGAGGATAATCCTCTCCGGGTCTTTCAAAGAAAGTATTACCTGCTCAATTACCCCTGTGTTTTCAGGGTCAAGGTTTACGGTGGGCTCATCAAGCATAAGCACATCAGGCTCCACTGCAATAGCCCTTGCAAGGCTGAGCCTCTGTTTCTCCCCTGAAGAAAGCCCTGTAGCAGATTCATTTCTCATCTCATAAAGGCCAACCCTCTTTAAGGCATGCTCTGCCCTCCTTAAAGCCTCACGCCTTGAAACCTTCCTTATCTTAAGCCCGTAAAGCACATTTTCAAGCACACTTTCTCTGAACACCACAGGTCTTGTGTTTACAAGCACCACCCTTCTTCTGAGCTCTATCTCTGAAAAGGGGTCAACATACTGTCTCTTTCCCCTGTATATCAGCGTGCCTGAATCGGGTCTTTCAATAAGTGAAAGTATCCTCATAAGCGTTGATTTTCCGCTACCGTTTGGCCCTATCAGAACATGCACACAGCCTGCCTCAAGGCTCAGGGAGCACTCAAGCCTGAACCTATCGTTAAAGCCCTTCAGTATACCCCTTGCCTCAATCTGCTCAATCAATCCACAGGGCTCCTTTTTTGAAATGTGTAAAGTGCCACATTAATCAGCAAAGAGATACCAAGAAGTATGATACCAAGCGCAATGGCAAGCACGAAATCACCCCTGTCTGCCTCAAGGGCAATGGCAGTGGTCATCACGCGGGTATATCCGGCAATGTTTCCCCCCACAATAAGCACTGCCCCAACCTCAGCAATCACCCTTCCAAGCCCAGCGGCTATGGAGGAAAAAAGGGCATACCTCGACTCTTTAAGCACCTTAAGGGTTGCCTGAAACTCAGTTGCCCCAAGCCCAAGGGCCGTAAGCCTCAGGTCAGGGTCAGAAGACTCAAGGGCAGAGCAGGAAAGGGCAGCGATAATGGGAGTGGCAAGCACCCACTGGGCAATCACCATCAGCGTTGGTGTGTAAAGCAGATTAAGCCTGCCAAGGGGACCAGTGCGTGAAAAAAGTAGATAAAGGAAAAGCCCCACTACCACAGGAGGAAGCCCCATGGATGTGTTCAACAGGGGCACAATAATCCTCCTTATTCTTCCCTTACTCTGGTAAAGGCAGAGAGAAAGGCCAAGTCCGGTTATCGTGGCTGCCAGCACAGCAAGCCCCGATACCCTGAGAGAAAGACACACTATGGAGACAAACTCCCTGTCAAGTGAGAGGATGATCTTTATCGCCCTTGCAAATGCCTGAAAAAGGAATTCCATCAGTTTGCATCAGGATGAAAGAGCTGGTGCCCCTTTCTGTCACGGAATGAGGCTATCACCTTTTGTCCCCTTTCTGAGATGAGCCACTTTATGAACTCCATTGCCTCTTTAAACCTCACATGAGGATGTCTTTTCGGGTTTACTGCCATAACACCGTACTGGTTAAATAGCATGGGGTCACCCTCAAAGAGTATCTTCATGCCAAGGCTTTCTCTGTCAATGAGTGAGAGATAGGTTCCCCTGTCAGTAAGGGTATAGGCCCGAAGGTTTGATGCTATTCGAAGGGTCTTTGCCATGCCCTGACCCACCTTAAGATACCACCTATGACCTTCTGGATTGATACCAGAGGCTTTCCAGATTTTTATCTCTTTTTTATTGGTGCCAGAGTTATCACCTCGTGATATGAATCGTGACTTTTTAGTTGCTATCCTCCTGAAGGCATCCACTGCCGAGGTTGCTTTGTGCACAGAGGCAGGGTCTTCAGGCGGACCGACGATTACGAAGTCGTTATACATCACATCGTGGCGGTTTACAAACCATCCCTCCCTGAGCATCCTTAGCTCATCATCCTTTGCATGCACAAAGACCACATCCACATCACCCCTTCTGCCAAGCTCAAGGGCAGCACCGGTTCCAACAGCTATGACATCTACCTTTATGCCCGTGTCCTTTTCAAACTCAGGAAGCAGGTATTCAAAGAGCCCTGAGTTTTGAGTGCTGGTGGTTGAGGCACACTTAAGCCTTACCACCGCCTCTGCTCTGCCTAAAAGAGCAATCAAAATTAAACACACTAAAACCAGGCGCACCTTCATAAAGATAGCCTCCCTGTGAATTTAATTAAGTCACCGTGTATGTTCCGGTGTGCTGCAACGATATTTCCCGTCCATATGTGCTCGCTTCCGCCACGGAAGTCGGTCACAACCCCTCCTGCCTCCTCCACCAAAAGTGACCCTGCAGCCACATCCCAGGGGCTAAGTCCGATCTCGTAAAAGCCGTCACACCTTCCTGCAGCCACATAGGCAAGGTCAATTGCGGCAGAGCCAGCCCTTCTCAGGTCACTTGATGCCAGAAATACCTCTTTAAAGAGTTCAAGGTAATCATCTATAAGTTTCTTTGCCCTGAAGGGAAAACCAGTGGCAATGAGTGCGTTCTTCATCTCAACAGTCCTCTTAGAGATGTCAAGCCTCTTACCGTTTAAAAAGGCACCCCTGCCCTTTTCTGCCCAGAACATCTCATCCCTCAGTGGGTCGTAAACCACACCGACGATTATATCTCCGTTGAACTGAAGTGCTATGGATATGGCAAACATGGGATAGGAGTGGATGTAGTTTGTGGTTCCGTCAAGGGGGTCTATTATCCAGAGAAACCCCTTCTCATGCCTGTTTCCGCCTGTCTCCTCTGCAAGTATCCTGTGCTCAGGGAATGCCTCTTTTATGACCTCTATGATCGTCCTTTCGGATTCCCTGTCCACTCTGGTTACGAAATCGGCAACCTGTTTTTTCTCTATATCCTCTGAGCCGATGCTTCCAAGGTTTTCAATAAGTATCTTTGAAGCCTCCCGGGCAGCCTGCCTGGCAGTATCTGTGTATCCTTCCACCCTCACACCTCCAGATAAGGATTTAATATAATATCACAAAGACCAAACCACACTCTTTCGATATAGAATAATGGCCTGTCCCGTGGATTTGCAAGAAATAATTGATAATAGTTAAAATATAAGGCTTAAAAATTGACCCTAATCTGAAAGGAGAAGGACGCCCATGCCTGAAGGAATCAAACTTGTAACCGGTAATGCCAACAGAGCGCTTGCTGAGGAGATTTCAAGAGAGCTTGGAGAGCCCCTCACCGATGCCACGGTATCCCATTTCAGCGACGGTGAAACCATGGTTCAGATTAACGAAAATGTCCGTGGTGCAGACACCTTTGTCATACAGCCTACCAGTTCACCTGTAAACGACCACATTATGGAGCTTCTTCTTATCATTGATGCCCTGAGAAGGGCATCGGCAAGAAGGATTACGGCGGTTATCCCATACTATGGTTACGCAAGACAGGACAGAAAGGTCCAGCCCAGGGTGCCTATCTCTTCAAAGCTTGTTGCAGACCTTATTGAAACAGCAGGCGCCAACAGGGTGCTCACCATGGACCTTCACGCAGGCCAGATTCAGGGATTCTTTGACATACCAGTTGACCACCTTTACGCTACACCAGTTCTGCTTGAGTATATAAGGGAGCATTATCCTGATGGCAATCTGGTCATCGTCTCACCCGATGCTGGTGGTGTGGAAAGGGCAAGGGCCTTTGCAAAGAGGCTTGGCTGCTCTCTGGCAATCATTGATAAAAGACGAGAAAGGGCAAACGTCTCGCAGGTTATGAATGTTATAGGAGATGTAAAAGGTAAAGACACCCTTGTGCTTGACGACATGATAGACACGGCAGGAACCACGGTTCAGGCAGCACAGGTGCTTATAGAAAAGGGGGCAAAAAGGGTTGCTGCTGCCTGTACCCACGCAGTACTTTCCGGACCTGCCATTGACAGAATAAACAACTCCCCCCTTGAAGAGGTCATCGTTACCAACACCATAGCACTTGACAGTAAAAAGGAAAGATGTAGTAAACTAACAGTTCTTAGTATTGCAAAGATTTTTGCCGAGGCAATAAAGAGAATACACGAAGAGACATCCATAAGTTCACTTTTTGTCTGATTAAGGAGGAATAAATGGAAAGGGTAGTATTAGAGGCAGAGGTAAGAAACGAGCTTGGCAAGGGGCCTGTCAGGGCATTAAGACGGGCTGGTTATACACCTGCCGTGATTTACAGGGCTGGTAAGTCAACCCCTATCAAGCTTAAAAAAAGAGAGCTCCTTAAGTTCATTAATTCCACCATGGGTGAGCAGGTCATGATAACCCTCAAGTTCCCTGATGGTGAAAAACTGGCACTGCTTAAGGATTATCAGGTTGACCCTGTGAAAAACGAGCTGTTGCATACCGACTTTTTCGAGGTATCCCTGAAAGAAAAGGTAAGGGTGACAGTGGAGGTGGTGCTAAAGGGTGAGCCCATTGGTGTAAAACGAGACGGCGGAGTTCTACAGCACGGCCTTTCAGAGATAGAGATAGAATGTCTTCCTGAGGCTATTCCTCCACACATAGAGGTTGATGTTACGGAGCTCAGGGCAGGAGAGTCAATCCATGTCGGTGAGCTTCAGCTTCCCGAGGGTATCAGGGTGCTTGATGACCCCAAAGAGGTGATCGCAACCGTAACAGAGCCTACCGCAGAGGCTGAGGCTGTGGAGGAAGAGCTGGAAGAAGAGGCAGAACCCGAGGTAATAAAGAAGGGTAAGAAAGAGGAAGCTGAAACGTCCGAAGAGTCAAAAGAGGAATAGTCTCCTTTGTGGCTTGTTGCTGGACTTGGAAACCCGGGCAGAAAATACCACCGAACAAGACACAACCTTGGCTTTGAAGTAGCTGAGCTCATAGCAGAAAGGCTCGGGATAAGATTTAAAGACAGAGGACTTTACGAGATAGCAGAAGGGGCTTACGGGGATGAAAAGATAATCCTCCTTAAGCCCCTTACTTATATGAACCTGAGCGGTAATGCCGTAAGGGCTGTCAGGGATTACTATAAGGTTCCTTCCTCAAAGATTATCATTATCCACGACGACCTTGACCTTCCTCCAGGAAGACTGAAGCTTAAAAAAGGAGGCTCCTCTGGTGGACACAAAGGCGTGCAGTCCATCATTGATAAACTATCGGACAACTCCTTTCTGAGAGTAAAGATCGGTATAGGAAAACCACTTGATGAGCCAGTGGAAGGCTATGTGCTCAAAAAGTTCAGCCCATCCGAAAGGGCCCTGATAGATAATGCAATTAAAAGGGCAGCCGATGCAGTAGAGGAGATTGTAACATCAGGAATAGATATTGCCATGAATATTTATAACAAAAAAGAGGACTAACAGTCCTTTGCTTCAAGTAATGCTTTAACTTTTGAGAGGTTTCTTATATCGTCCTTGATTGATTCTTTTGGGGTCTCAAGTATCAGGGGTATTCCCTTAAGCTCGCTGCTATTCAGAAACCTGCAAAACCCTTTTTCGCCGATATATCCACTTCCAATGTGTTCGTGTCTGTCAAGGCCTGAAGAAAGGGGTCTTTTAGAGTCGTTTAGGTGGATGAGCTCTACTTTAAGCGGTGAGAGGTATCTCTTAATCTCAGAAAAGACCCTCTTTACGCCCTCTCCTGTGCTCACATCATATCCTGCCTGAAAGGCATGACAGGTATCAATGCATATTCCTCCGACTGCCTCTGGACCTGCTAAATCCGCTATCTCTGCAATCAAGGGGATTTCAGATGATATGTCTCCCTTTTGCCCTGCTGTGTTTTCTAAAAGTATCCTGCCCTTTACCTCCGTAAGCTGAACCGCCCTTTTTATGCCCTCTGAGGCAAGCTCGATTGCCTTCTTGAGGGGCTGCCCCACAGCCCTTCCAGGATGTAGGACCAGGTAATCCGCCTCAAGGGCCCTGAGCATTTCAAGCTCAAAGGCAAGAAGCCCTATGGACCTTTCCCTCACATCAGGAGAAGGTGAAGAGAGGTTTATCAGATAGGAGCAGTGCACAAAAAGTGGGCTAAGAGAGAGGCTTCTTCTTAAGGAGACGAACCTTTCTATCTCCTCCTTACTGTATTCAGGTCTGTTCCAGGAGCGTGGGCTGTGGCAGAATATCTGGAGGGTATTGCAACCAAGTTCGTGGGCACGCTCAAGTGACCTGTGAAGGCCACCTGCAATCGATGTGTGAACACCTAACCTTATCATTACCTGGTGAGACCCTTTTTAGCCTCTTCCCACAGTGCATCCATCTCCTCAAGGCTCATCTCCTCAAGGCTCTTTCCATGCTCCCTTGCCTTTTGCTCTATGTACTGAAACCTCTTTACGAACTTTGTCGTGGTCCTCTGGAGGGCATCCTCAGGATTGACCTTTACAAACCTTGAAAGATTCACCAGTGAGAAGAAAAGGTCTCCCAGCTCCTCCTCTATCTCCTGCTTTTTCCCATGTCTCAGTGACTCAATGAACTCATTAAACTCCTCCTTTACCTTCTCAAGCACCTGGTCCACCTCTGACCAGTCAAATCCCACCTTTGAGGCCCTTTCCTGAACCTTCTTTGCCCTTAAAAGCGAGGGCATTGCCCTTGGCACTCCCTCGAGCAGACTCTCCTGAAGCTTACCCTCCTTTTTCTTGAATTCATCCCATCGTTTAAGCACCTGCTCTGCTGTTTCCAGTCTGTCGGTACCAAACACATGGGGGTGCCGTACAATCATCTTTTTATTTATAGCCTCAAGCACATCCCTTATGTTGAACTCCCCTCTTTCAGAGGCAAGCTGTGCATGAAACACAATCTGAAAGAGGAGGTCTCCCAGTTCCTCCTTCATCTTTTCAGGGGCCTCCTCGTCAATGGCCTCCATTAACTCGTATGCCTCTTCTATGAGGTAGGCCTTCAGGCTCTGGTGGGTCTGCTTTCTGTCCCAGGGGCAGCCCTGCTCAGAGCGAAGCTTCCTCATTATCTCTACGGTTTTATCGAATTCATCCATTACACACCCCTTCTGTCACCAAAGATTATCTTATGTAGCTGAAGGTTGAGTCTTGCACCGGTCTTTTCCTCAATCATCCATGCAGCAAGCTCAGCAGGCTCCACCCTCTGATAAGCAGGAGATAGGAGAACCTTCCTCTCTGAAAGGCTGTAGCGGTTTATTATCTCCATGCTCCAGAGGAAGTCCTCCTTTGAGGTGATAACGAACTTTATCTCATCCTGACTGCGGAGTCTGTAGAGGTTTTTAAAGTCCATCTTATCAGACATACCGCTTCCAGGGGTCTTGATATCCATTATTGCTATGGCCCTCGGGTCAAGGGGGGTGATGTCCTGAGAGCCGTTTGTCTCAACCAGCACCCTGAATCCACTGTCTAAAAGGGCAGTGACAAGCCCAATGCAGTTACTCTGTAAAAGCGGCTCGCCACCAGTAATCTCAACGAGTTTTATACCTGAGCTGGTTGCCCTTTTTATGAGTTCACCAATCTCAAGGTCCTCACCTTCGGTACGGGCATACTCTGTGTCGCAGTAACTGCAGCTAAGGTTACAGCCAGAAAGCCTTATAAAAAAACAGGGATAGCCTGCATAACTTGACTCACCCTGAATGCTCGTAAAGGTCTCGCAAACCCTGAGTGTCCTTGTCTCTATCATGGTCGGTTGATCAGTCCTTGAGTTTAAAGACCTCTCTCAGAGCCTCCTCAACGGGCTCAGGAACGAGCCCCTTTACGGAGCCACCAAAGGAGGCAATCTCCTTTATCATGGTGGAAGAAAGGAATGAATACTCCTCAGAGGGCATCATGAAAACGGTCTCCACCTCGTGGTCCAACCGCCTGTTCATAAGTGCCATCTGCATCTCATACTCAAAATCAGACACAGCCCTCAGTCCTCGCACAATTGCCACACCTCTTTTTTGCCTTACATAATCAACCAAAAGCCCCTTAAAGGACTCAACCTTTACATTTTCCAGGCCCTTAAGTGACTCTTTAATCAACTGAACCCTTTTGTCAATGTCAAAAAGGGGGGTTTTTTTGAGGTTTACCGCCACAGCCACTATCACCTCGTCAAAGATCCTGAGACTCCGCTTTACAATGTCTATGTGACCATTTGTGATGGGGTCAAAGCTTCCCGGGCATATTGCAACACGCTTCATCCTGTCTCCTTTAGTCTGTAGGTTGTTAGTGTGGTATCCCCGTAGACATACTCCTTTATCTTTTCAAGTCCGTCAATCCGGTCATTGAGTTTTCTCTTTGAAAAGTGCTCCACGATAACCATTCCCCCATCCTTTACGAGCCGGTTTCTTGCCACAAAGGGAAGCACCAGCATAACCTCCTCTGACTGGTAGGGAGGGTCTATGAAGATGTAATCAAACCTCCTTTTTTCAGTCAGGGCCTTTTTAAGGTAACTGAAGGCCTTCATCCTGTAAGTCTTAACCTGTGCATGAAAGCCGTACTCTCTGGAAAGTCTTTTTATAAGTGAAATCCTCAATGGATTAATCTCAACAAACACGCAGGCCCCAGCACCACGGCTAAGTGCCTCAAAACCCACTGCCCCTGTGCCTGCATAGAGGTCTAAAAAATCTGCCCCAACGATATCAGGCCCGATGATATTAAACAAAGCCTCTCTGACCTTTTCCGAAGTGGGTCTCACCTCCTTTCCCACTGCCTTCAGTTTTCTACCCTTTGCACTTCCTGCAGTAATCCTCATCCCCTTAGTCCTGAATGGGTGGATTTATTATTAATTGTAGTTCATCCCTTGGTGCATCCACCACCACCTTTCTTCCTTCCACCCTGAGCCTTCCCTCAGAAAACAGTTTTATGGCATAGGGGAATATTCGGTGCTCCTGCTTAAGAATCCTCTCTGAAAGGCTCTCCTCTGTGTCGTCATGATAGGCAGGCACCACTGCCTGAATGATAATTGGTCCTGTATCAACACCCCCATCAACAAAGTGGACCGTGCAGCCCGATACCTTCACTCCGTAGTCAACGGCCTGCTTCTGTCCGTGAAGTCCCGGAAATGAGGGTAGTATGGCTGGATGGATGTTCATTATCCTCATTGGATAGGCATCTATAAGGGGCTTTCCAACCACCCTCATAAAACCGGCAAGTACCACGAGCTCCACATCCCGTCTTTTAAACTCCTCTGAAACCCTATTGTAATACTCATCCTTTGATGCGTAATCAGAGGGCTTCATCACGAGGTGCTCTATCCCGTTTTCCTGTGCCCTCTTTATTGCAAAGGCATCAGGGTTGTCTGTGATAAGCAGTTTAACCTCTGCCTTAAGATAACCTGTTTTTATGGAGTCTATTATCGACTGAAAATTAGAGCCCCTTCCAGAAGCCATAACACCAAGTTTAAGCATCTTTACCCCCAACATTAAGAGAAATTCTTAACTCTATTAATTTACTATTCTGGTTAACTTCACTTCTTAATTGCCGTCTTAATTCATCTACTGAAAAATGTGGTAGTATTTTCGGTCAGGTTAGAACCTAAGTCTTTATATATTCTTTCTCTATTTTCTCTTTTGCACCAGAGGGGACCTCTA
>WFMM01000023.1 GCA_015484595.1 Nitrospirota bacterium
GGAAACATGGAAACCAAAAGAAGGCTCCCAAGAATTAGTCTCTTTTTTGGCAGGTTGAGTCTTGCAATGCTGTAACCTGCAAACACAGATATCGTCACGGTTATCATGGTCGTGGCTGTAGATACAATGGCAGAGTTTTTTACATAACTCAATAAATTATATTTAAAAACCGCAGACTTATAAAAATGCAGCGTCCCCGAGGGTATTAGAACAGGAGGAATGGCTGTAATCTCAAGCTGACTTTTAAAGGATGTAAGGACAAACCACAAAAAGGGAACAAGGCTGAAAAGGACAATTAAAAGGACAGGAAAAAACAGAGTGACTCTTTTTTTCATCCCATTACCCCCTGAAACACCCCTTTACCAAGCATCTTTAGGTACCATAGTGAGACGACAAAGGATATAACAAATACAAGCACAGAAATCGAAGAACCATAGCCCATGAGCCCCTCGGCAAAGATCTTTTTGTAACCATAAAACTGAAGCACGTTTGTAGAGTCAGCAGGTCCACCCTGGGTCATCACAAAGACAAGGTCAAAGACCCTGAAGGCATCCATGGTCCTGAATAAAAGGGCAATCAAGATAGCCGGTCTGATAATGGGGAAGGTGATCAGCCAGAATCTCTTAAGGGCAGTTGCTCCGTCAACGCTTGCCTGTGCGTAGAGTTCTTCCGGTATAAGCTGTAGCCCTGCAAGAATAATAAGTGCAGCAAAGGAAGAGGTCTTCCATACATCAGCAGTCACAATGGCAAGGAATGCATAAAAGGGCTCTGCAAGCCAGGCTCTGTAACTCGATACATGAGAGCCATAAAGCAGAAAGTTTACAAGCCCATACTTGTCATTAAAGATAAAACGCCACATCTGCGATGAAACCACAGTGGGAATTGCCCACGGCACAAGAACCGATGCCCTTATCAGTCCTCTTGCCGGGAACCTCTTGTTTATGACAAGGGCAATTACAAGGCCAAGCAATATCTCAAAAAAGGTAGATATAAGTACAAACAAAAGGGTGTTAATGATTGCCCTGTGCGCAACCCTGTCCAAAAGAAGGCCCTTAAAGTTGTCAAGCCCCACATAGGGTTTACCCAGGGCTGGCATGGTAAGCACGATCCTGTGCAGGCTCATGTAGAATGACCTGGCTATTGGATAAAAGGCAAAGGCCGTAACGAAAAGAAAACAAGGAAGAAGAAGGAAGACACCAAATAGTATTTCTCTTCTTCTTTGAGACATATTGCGTTCGTTGCGTTAATCGAGTTAATCGCGTTTATTGCGTTTTTTGCGTTTATAGCGTTATTCTATATTCAATACCTTTACATCAAAATAAAGGGTCTTTCCAGCCAGTGGGTGGTTAAGGTCGAGAACAACGGTCTTTTCCTTTATCTCTGCCACCTTTACATAAAAGGGATGACCATCCTTACCAGTGCCCTGAAGCATTGAGCCCACTTTTACATCCTTTGGCACCCTGTCTTTACTGACCTCTATGAAGGCCTTTTTATTAATCTTTCCATAACCCTTTTCAGGCGGAACAACTATATGCTTTTTGTCTCCCACTTTCATGCCTGCAAGACCTTCTTCAAGCCCCCTGACTATCTGGTGTTTGCCCTGCACATATGTAAAGGGCTTGCCACCAACATTTGAGTCAACCACAGTTCCGTCTTCGAGTTTTAATGTATATTCTATTGAGACCTTTTTACCATCCTCAACAGTTGCAACCTTTTTCTTCTTATCCTTTGCAAAACCAGCAATTGGTAATGCAATCACAAACATTACTGCTATTAACAAAGTAGATAGTTTTTTACTTCCAGACATGCTTACTTCCTCCTGATATTTTAGTTTTTCTGGAAACCGAAAGGTTGAAATACGGAAGGGTTATCCCAATCCTACGGCATCCTTTTGTTATTTTACCCCTTTCAGAGATAAAATACAACAAAAAAAATTCTCCAGCTACCTGTTACTTAATGCCAGTATGCTTTTTATCTCCTTAGCTGCATCCTCGGCAAGTGACTGGATGTCAGAATCCCTCCTGGACAGTGCAGTGCTAAAGTATCTCTGAAGCACATTTGATACCGATGGATAAAGAGGTGTCTTTGGACGGGGATAGGCTCTAAGGAATACATCCTTCATCTGTGAAAACTGAGGATTTGCTGAAATCACATCGCTGTCGTGATAAAGGGACTCCCTGGTTGGTGCCTTACCAGCCATCAATGCAATTAACTTCTGAACCCTTTCACTTGAAAGGAACCTGGCAAACTCCCAGGCCTCTCTTTTGTGTTTCGAAAATGCACTTATCCCCACCTGCCAACCCCCAAGGGTCGAGAAACTCCTTCCACCAGGGAAGTGGGGAATCCTTGTCACTGCAACCTTTCCAGCAATCCTTGACCTTTCAGGGTCATTGGAGATTCTCCAGGCATAGGGCCAATTTCTGTGAAACACTGCCTTACCCTGAACAAATAGGTCAAGCGATTCAGGTTCCTGGTAGGTAAGCACCCCCTGCGGTGCTATGTTTCCAATTATCCTGTCCCTTACGAACCTGACAGCCTCCACAGCTGGTTTAAGCTGTATCCCTGGTTCAGAGGTTTCAGGGTTCAGGATCCAGCCGTTGTTACTCAGGATAAACTCCATCATATCGCACACCAGACCCTCGTACTGCTTGAACTGGCCTGAATACCCATATATCAGGTTTCCCTTCTGTTTTTCTTTTTTCATAATAAACTCTGCCTGTTTTACCAGTTCCTGCCAGGTCTGTGGAGGCTTAAACCCGTATTTATCAAGGAGGTCCTTTCGGTAATAAAGCATTCCACTGTCTATAAAAAGGGGCAGTCCGTAAATCTTACCCCTGTACTGGTTTGCATCTATAACAGGAGGGAGATACTTTTTTTGCTCCTCTTTGGTAAAGAGCCCATCAAGAGGCATTGCCCAGCCAGCTGAGGCAAACTCTGATGGCCAGACCACATCCATAAGAAACACATCCACATCGCTACTATGATTCTTTAGTTTCTGAGTGAGCATATCATGAAAGGCAGTTGATGAATGGGGTCCTATCTCGGTAACCACCTTTATCTCGGGGTGCTCCTCTGCAAAGATTCTGAATATCCTGTCCCACACCTCAGGCACATTGGGTTTCCAGGTTACAAAGTGTATGGTAATCTGCCCGGTCTTTTCAGCCTTCTTGCAGGAAAAAACCGTGCACACCATCAATATTGTTAAAAGAACTGTTAAAAGCCTTTTCATGCTTTCCTCCAACCCTCTTTTTTTGAATTCTATCATAAAAACAGAAAAAAATTTTAAAATATCTTCGATGAAAAGGAGATTTTTCCCTAAAAGGGTTGACATCACACCCCACATCGCAAAACCCTTCCAGTTTTTCTTCAGGATTGAGGCATCAAGCTCAATAGTGCTTATTGCTGTTACTGCTGCTTCCATGTTGTGGGCAAACTCCCCTTACAGAGCCAACTATCATCACCTCTGGGAAGTTCCCCTTTCCATAGGGCTCGGTTCATTTCAAATAAGCATGCCCCTTAAGGAGTGGATAAACGAAGGGCTAATGACTCTTTTTTTCTTTTTAGCTGGTCTTGAGATAAAGAGGGAAATACTGGTTGGTGAGCTTTCTACATTGCGCAAGGCAATACTGCCTGTGTTTGCCGCAGCAGGTGGAATGCTGTTTCCTGCCCTAATCTATCTATTGTTCAATCACGATACAAACTATCTGAGAGGCTGGGCCATACCAATGGCTACTGATATTGCCTTCTCATTGGGGATCTTATACATCCTCGGGAAAAGGGTCCCATGGGGTTTAAGGATATTTCTTACTGCCTTTGCCATTGCAGACGACATTGGTGCAGTTGTAATTAAGACAGCTATTTCCATGATTTATGCTGAAAAAATAAACATGACATTCCTTGCAGTTTCTGCATCATTGGTCGTTTTTATTGCACTTGCAGGTTTTTACTGGATAAGAAGTTCGCTGTTTTATTTATTACTGGGGATTTTACTCTGGTATTTCATGCTCGGCTCAGGAATACACTCCACACTATCAGGAATCATAATCGCGATGTTTGTGCCTGCAAAGGGTCGGTACACCCTTGATGGTTATATAACCATTGTCAAGGATTATCTAAAAAGATTTTCCTGCCCTACTGAAGGATGTGGAAACTCCATACTCGTTAATCCCGAGCATCTGAACACTGTTCAGGCAATAGAGCTTGCCTGTCATCATGTTGAGACACCCCTTCAGAGATTTGAACACTCCCTTCAAAGCTGGATAGCCTTCGTTGTTGTACCCCTGTTTGTCATGGCAAACACTGGGGTCACTTTCAAGGGCATGAACTTAACACAGACACTTCATTCCCCAATCGTCACGGGAATTATCGCAGCTCTGGTAATCGGAAAACCTACTGGTATTATACTTTTCAGTTTTATTGCGGTTAAACTTGGATTTGCAAGCCTTACCAGTAACACTAAATGGAGACACATTATAGGAGCAGGGATACTCGGTGGCATAGGTTTTACCATGTCCTTTTTTATCGCTACAATGTCTTTTAATGAAGGCAATATTCTTACTCTTGTAAAGGTAGGCATACTTGCTTCATCCGTACTGTCGGGACTGGCAGGATTTTTATTTCTGCTTTTTGTAAGACAGCATTAGTCTCTGAAGAACTTCTTTAAATCCTCTGGAAGCTTCATTGACACCACCGCACCCCGTTTACCAGGGCTTCCAAGCATCCTGTCATCAAAGCTGACTTTAATCCCTCCTGCATTGCCTGTTTTAAGATAAAACCCCTTCTCAGCTGACCAGCTCTTTACCTCTCCTGGCCTGAGAACCATTGAATATGTGATGTCATCGTCTATTTTTATAAGCACCCAGCTTTCCTCTGTTGCCTCCACCTTCAGGATGTGTCTGTTTTTATAATCAGCCTCGGCACTGTTAACAGAGGGCTTTAATATATCAATAATTTCACTCCCCCTTTCCTTTCTAACCCCTTTTGTAAAAAGCTGTGGCTTTCGGACAACCCCTCTGTCAGTTGGTTTCAGGAAGAGATAAGCCGGAACAATCAACAATGCGATTACCAAAGGAACAAAGGCGTATTTTAAAGAAAACCTTTTTGGCTTGCTGGCTTCGCTCTTTTGTCCGTTTTCTGGCTTTACTTTTGTGGCATTGTATAACTTAAGTGCCTCTTCAGGGTCTTCCCTTAGATATCGGAGATACTCGACTATGTACCCCTTTATATAGACCTCACCAGGAATCTTCTGAAACTCATTCTCTTCCAGTGCCTTTAGATATTCTAACCTTATACGTGTAGCTTTAGATATATCCTTTAAGGAGACATCCCTCTGAAGCCTTTTTTCTTTAAGGTAGTTGCCTAACAAAAAACCCCCCTTAATAAGATATTTTAAGGGTTATATAACTATACTACATAAATTTAAAAAAAAGCAATGTATTTTAAGTCACATTTATACTCTGTAGGAGCTTTTTATATAAATTCCACAGATACATTTTTTCCTTGACTTTTAACACTACAAAGCAGTATAAAAGGAGTGAGACCTGCAATTTTTCAGGTTCAGTTCTTGAAAGGAGGCTTTAGCAGTATGTCGTACGAAGGAACAGTGAAGTGGTTTAATGAGACGAAGGGATATGGCTTCATCCAGCGTGATGATGGTCAGGATGTCTTTGTCCATTACACCTCAATCCAGGGTTCAGGCTTTAAGACCCTTGCAGAGGGACAGAAGGTGACCTTTGACATCGTTGAGGGCGAAAAGGGACCCAAGGCAACGAATGTTGTAAAGATGGATTGATAACAACTGGTGCCTGTCTTCGGACAGGCACCTTTAATAAAAAGCCTCCACTGATCATCTTCCAATGAAACTTCCCCCCTGGCTTAAGACAAAAAACACAACTGGCAAACATCACACAAAACAGCTTCTGCGTAAGCATGGCCTTTCAACGGTATGCGAGGAAGCCCGATGCCCAAACTGGGGGCACTGTTTTTCAAAGCCAACAGCTACTTTTATGATCCTTGGTGACAGGTGCACAAGAAACTGTGCATTCTGCTCTGTAACCTCCTCAAGGCCTCTCCCGGTAGACCCCACAGAGCCAACGAGGGTGGCTGAAGCAGCAAAGGAGATGGGGCTTAAGTATGTGGTAATCACCTCTGTTACCAGAGATGATCTGCCTGATGGTGGAGCTGAACAGTTTGCCCTGACTATAAAGTCGGTAAGAGAGCTGCTTCCGCAGGCCAGGATAGAGGTGCTTACCCCTGACTTCAGGGGAGACCTTAGTGCCTTAAAAAGGGTGCTTGATGCAGGGCCAGATGTGTTTAATCACAATGTTGAAACAGTGCCAGGCCTTTACCCTGTGGTTAGACCTCAGGCAGATTATAATAGGTCTCTTTTTGTATTAAAAAAAGCAAAAGAGCTCTCACCTCGGTTGCCAACCAAGTCAGGACTCATGGTAGGGTTTGGTGAGAAATTCGACGAGGTCATTGAGGTGATGAAGGATCTCAGAGATGCAGGATGCGAGATACTCACTATCGGTCAGTACCTTCAGCCACGAAAGGAAAACCTGCCTGTCTCAGAGTACATTCATCCTGATGTATTTGAAAGATACAGAGAGATAGGCTACCAGCTTGGTTTCAGTTATGTTGCCTCTGCCCCCCTTGTTAGAAGTTCAATGAATGCCGAAGAGATGTTTAGATAATGTTTTTCTGGCGGAGGGGGTGGGATTCGAACCCACGGTAGGGGGTTACCCTACAGCGGTTTTCAAGACCGCCGCCTTCAACCACTCGGCCACCCCTCCCTCAGGGGTAAGATATTATAACAAAAGCCAGGACTTTATTGTCCAATGTTAGGAAACAGATAGAATTTGATAGAATAAAAAGACGGGTAAATATGAAAACTTATTTTACAGATTTTAAGTGGCACATCGGATGCCAATATTAAGTTTGATGATCTGTGCAATCTACTCAGGTAAGAAACATAATCGTGAAATATAAACTTGGAGGTAAATAATGTACAAATATGAAATTATAATCTACTGGAGTAGAGAGGATGATGCCTATGTGGCAGAAGTGCCAGAACTTCCTGGATGTATGGCACACGGTAAAACCTATGAGGAAGCAATAAAAAATGTCCAGGATGCAATTCAGCTATGGATTGATACTGCAAAAGAATTTGGAGACCCCATACCAGAACCCAAGGGAGAAAGATTGATATTTGCGTAAACTTCTAACACCCCTTCCATGAGGACACCAAAAGCCGCCAAAGAAATTGGCGTTATTGCAATATCCACTGGTTCTCTGTTAATTTAAATAGCTATGGATGAGATACTTGAAATTGTAAACGAAGATGGTCAGGTCATTGGAAGGGCACCACGCTCTGAGATACATGGAAACAACAAACTTCTTCACAGGGTGGTCCACCTGCTGGTAGTTAACAGAAGAGGAGACATACTGCTTCAGAAGCGTTCAATGTCAAAGGATGTTGCCCCTGGTAGGTGGGATACATCAGTAGGTGGACATATAGGAGAAGGAGAAAGCATTGAGGATGCTTTAAAAAGGGAAACCAGGGAGGAGCTCGGAATAGAGCCAGAGGGTATTAGATTCTTATACAAGTACATACACAGTAACCCCTACGAGTCAGAACTTGTCTATACTCATGAATGCTGTCACGAGGGGCCCTTTAAGTTTGACCCTGAAGAGATAGAAGAAGTGAGGTTCTGGAGTATTGATGAAATAAAAAGGGCCCTTGGAACAGGGGTGTTAAGTGATAACTTTGAAGAGGAATTTCAGAGATATCTGTCTCAAAAAACACATTCAGAATTACGAACGTAACAAACCCGGGAGGTTAATCTATGATAGCAGAAAGGGCAAAGAGGGTTAAGCCTTCACCAACCCTGCAGATGAATGCAAAGGCCAAGGAGTTGAAGGCAAAGGGAGTGGATGTGCTTAGTTTCAGCGTGGGAGAGCCTGACTTTGATACCCCTGAGCACATAAAGGAGGCTGCCATAAGGGCACTTAAAGATGGAAAAACAAAATACACGCCTGTTGATGGAATACCTGAACTCAAAGAGGCCATAGCTGCAAAGTTAAAAAGAGACAATGGTCTTGACTACACAGGGGACGAGATAATAGTGTCCTGTGGAGCAAAGCACAGCCTTTATAACATAGCTCAGGCCATATTAAGCCCTGGCGATGAGGTAATCATACCTTCACCCTACTGGGTCTCCTATCCTGCACAGGTTCTGCTTAATGACGGTGAGCCTGTAATAGTTGAGACAACCGAGGAAGAGGGATTTGTTCTCAACCCTGAATCACTCAAGGAAAGGATAACCCCGAAGACAAAGGCCGTTATCCTTAACTATCCATCCAATCCAACGGGTCTTACCTATACGGTAGATGCACTGACCACAATTGCAGAGATAGCCCTCAGGCACAACCTTTACATCATCTCTGACGAGATTTACGAAAAACTGCTTTACGATGGCCTTAAGCACACAAGCATTGCCTCCCTCTCAAAGGAGGTTAAAGAGCGGACCCTTCTTGTTAATGGCCTTTCAAAGGCATACTCAATGACGGGCTGGAGAATTGGCTACACAGCAGGCCCCAAGGATGTAATAAAGGCAATGACAAAGATACAGAGTCAGTCCACTTCAAACCCGACCTCAATTGCCCAGTGGGCTGCTGTTGAGGCACTTAATGGACCACAGGATTTCTTACAGGAGATGCTTACCGAGTTTGATGCACGCCGCAGGATTCTGGTAGATGGCCTTAATGCACTGGATGGCATATCCTGCAGGATGCCCACAGGTGCCTTTTATGCCTTCCCCAATGTAAAGGGTGTGTTCGGGAAAAAAGCTGGAGAGAGGGAGATTAAGGATTCCTCATCCCTTACAATGTATCTGCTTGAAGAGGCAAAGGTGGCGGCAGTGCCCGGTATTGCCTTTGGAGCAGAAGGCTACATTCGTATATCCTATGCAACCTCAAGAGAAAACATAAAAGAGGGTCTGAAACGGATTGGCGAGGCTCTTGCAAGACTCAGATAGTAAGGGCTTTCGTTCGGGTTATGTCTGCATCGTGGGCAGACCAAATGTGGGTAAGTCTACCCTTCTGAACTGCATACTGGGTGACAAGATTGCCATCGTTACCCCGAGACCCCAGACCACAAGAAACAGGATTATAGGAGTTAAGACCACCCCTGAGGCACAGATAGTGTTTATTGACACCCCGGGTATCCACAGACCCAGAGAGCGCCTTGGGGAGTTCATGGTGCGTGAAGCAAGGGCTGCCGTGAAGGAGGTTGATATCATCCTCTTTATGGTTGAGCCCCACATCCCAGGAGCCTCAGATAAAAGGGTGCTTGAAATCCTGAAGGAGACCACTTCCAGGAGCCCCCGTCCGATTTTCCTTTTGATTAACAAGATCGACACGATAAAGAAACCAGAGTTGCTCCTCATAATAGATGCCTACCGCAGCCTTCACAACTTTGACGAGATAATCCCCATATCTGCTCTAAAGGCAGACGGTGTGGACAGGGTGGTTGAAAGGATTATCCATTACCTTCCACCAGGGCCAAAGTACTATCCAGACGATATGGTCACTGACCAGCTTGAGCGTTTCATGGTTTCAGAGATAATCAGGGAAAAGATAATGTCCCTTACCAAAGACGAGATTCCCTACTCGGTTGCAGTGGAGATTATCAACTGGGAGGAAAAATCAGATATAATAGTAATAGGTGCCAACATTTATGTTGAAAAAGAAAGTCAAAAAGGTATTATAATAGGAAGTAAGGGCAGCAGATTGAAGAAGATCGGCACCCTTGCTCGTCAGGACATAGAGAGGCTTTTAAACACAAAGGTATATCTTGAGCTCTGGGTGAAGGTAAAGGAAGACTGGCGTGACAGGCCAGGGATTTTGAGAGAACTGGGGTATCGTTGAGATGCTTATTCAGATGAAGGTAGAAGGGCTGCTATTTGACCCCAGAAGTGGAATGTACATTCTGCTCCTGAAGGAGATTGATGGTGCAAGGACACTGCCCATCTGGATTGGAAAACCCGAGGCCGACTCCATCGCCCTTGCCCTTGGCAGGGTCGTTACTCCAAGACCTCTGACACACGACCTTATGAAAAATGTCCTCAATTCACTCGATGTAGATGTCTCACGAATAGTGGTCACCGACATTATCGACAACACCTACTATGCGATAATTTACTTAGTTGAGGGGCAGATGGAAATCCCCATTGATTCCCGTCCCAGTGATGCTGTGGCACTTGCCCTCAGGGTAAATGCCCCCATTTTTGTTGAAGACAGCATCATAGAAAAGAGAAACACCGACGAACTTGAAGAATGGCTGAAAAACCTCAAGCCCGAGGACTTTGGAAACATAATGTAGATGAATAAACGCACAGAGGCTATCGTCCTTTCTAACACCCCACTTAACGAAGCTGACCTTATCGTAACCTATCTTACAAAGGACTCAGGTCTGATTGATGTCTTTGCCAAAAGTCCAAGAAAGGTTGGAAGCCGATTTGGAAGCTCCCTTGAGCCCCTAACCTACTCACGAATTGCCTATATAGGCAGAGAGCAGAGCAACCTGCCAAGGCTCATACAGTCTGACATCATAAGGCCCTTCCACAGCCTGAGAGAATCCTACAGGCTCTTCTCGGTGTTATCCGAGGCTCTTGAGCTAACGAAACGGATCCTGCCAAAACACCTGCCCCAGCGAGGCCCCTTTCAACTCCTGCTTAGCCTTCTTCTTTCAATCGAATCAGGCAAGGATGAAAGGAAACAGCTCATTTATTACAAATTAAAACTCCTGAAACTCTCTGGATTTGCCCCTGGCCTTCAGCACTGCGTGCGCTGTGGTAAGGAGACCTCCCGTTTTCAGCTCAATGAGGGTGCATTGCTTTGTGGTGATTGCTCTGAAGGTGATGGTGATTACATAGAGATAGAACAAAGGATAAAGGGCCTCTATAACTACCTGCTAAAGATCAGACCTGCCGTGCTTGACAGGGTAAAGATTGAGGACAGCAGCCTTACAGGACTTGAGAGAGTTATCAATTCTCATATAAACTATAATATAATAGAAAGAAAGCTAAACACCCATGAATTTCTATCATCACTAAAGAGGGGTTAGCCATGAAGAAACAGGACACCATCAAAGACCTTCTTTCTATTAAAGAAAGGGTGGACAGACTGTTTGAGGACATTATGAACGAAGATAAAGAGGAGGCCTCCCGTTCATCGGTCTCCTGGTCTCCAAGGGTTGACATCTATGAGACAGAGGACTTCTTCGTAGTAAACGCTGAGGTTCCTGGCGTGAGTCAGGATGACCTGAGTATTCAGCTTAATGGAAACATCCTTACCATCTCAGGTTACAGACCCCTTTACAGCGAGATAACACCCGAGGATGACGGAACCTTTCACAGAATCGAGTGCAGTTACGGTAAATTTAAACGCTCCTTTTCGCTTCCAGAAACAATCGAGCGCGACAGAACAAAGGCCCTGTTAAAGGACGGAGTGCTGCAGATAAAGATTCCAAAGAAAAAGGCCGTCCTTTCAAAACAGATAACCATTGAATAACAGAATATGTTAAGTGCAAAGCTTGGACATTTCCTTGACAAGCCACTTGAGCCTATTGCAAGGCGTATAAGGCTTACACCCAATTTTTTTACAATTACGGGCTTTGTGGTTACAACAACTGCTGCTGTAACCATCCCATTTAATCCCCGCATAGGCGGGGTATTGATACTTGCAGGCGGTGCCTTTGATGTGCTTGATGGAGTGGTGGCAAGGACAAACGGGAAGGTCACAGAGTTTGGCGCATTCCTTGACTCAGTGCTCGACAGATACTCTGATGCCTTTATATTCCTTGCAATTGCACTTTATCTCTACCTTCAGGGTGAAAACATGGCTGCCCTGCTCAGTCTGGGCACCCTGATTGGGGCCTTTTTGATAAGCTATGCAAGGGCACGGGCCGAGGGCCTTGGGCTTGACTGCCACACAGGGCTTATGGAGCGGCCCGAGAGGGTTGTGCTTACAGCCCTTGCCTGCATAACCGGTTATTTCCTGCCTGTGTTTGTGGTTCTTTTTGTCTTAACCCACTTTACAGTGCTTCAGAGGATAATGCATGTAAGAAAACAGGTCTAAGCCGTGAGCGAGTCTCTCTTCAGTGTCAGGATGAGGGCATCTGCCCGCAAAAAACACATCTCAGGTGCAGAGGGAATCTATAAATCAGAAAAAGTTGAAACCACTCTCCTTCAGTTCCTTTACAGGGCCCTGAACCACGAGAGAGGATTGCCTGAAGAGGTGGTCTTTACGGTAGAGCCCATAAATGATGAGCCCTTAAGAGTTAAGGCACCTCCTGTTTATACTGCCCGAATCAGGGACAATCACAATGCCTGGAGATTTATAAAGGAACTCCTTAGGGCTGTGGGTATCTCACCTGAGTGTTTTGAAAGGGCAAAGGAGCTTATCTTTTCTTCCTCCTCTTTAAGGGGGGCTGCAGTTTATACAGCAAAAACCGCAATGAGGCTTGACAGAGACCATGAAAGAGGCATACGGGCAAGGATGCTTGGAATTACTGAAGAGGCAAAGGCCGAGCTTTACGAGATTCTTGAGGCTCAGGGGTTTGACACAAGGGTGGTAAGTGAGGCGATTGTTCTTGCTACAAAGGTGATTAACACACCAGGTGTGGTGGCAGAGCTTTGCGTGTCTGACAACCCCTCTTACACTACTGGATATGTAAGCATCAGA
>WFMM01000024.1 GCA_015484595.1 Nitrospirota bacterium
AGCTTGCCTTTGCAAAGTTTGACGAAACCGTTGACCTTGCAATAAACCTCGGAGTTGACCCGAGGAAGTCAGACCAGATGGTAAGGGGCACCGTGGTGCTACCCCACGGAACTGGAAAGTCAGTGAAGGTGCTCGTCTTTGCAAAGGGAGAGAAGGAAAAGGAGGCACAGGAGGCAGGTGCTGACTATGTTGGTGCAGAGGACCTTGCAGAGAAGATACAGAAGGGCTGGCTTGACTTTGACAAGGCAGTTGCCACCCCTGATGTGATGAACATCGTTGGAAAGCTTGGTCGTATACTCGGTCCAAGGGGATTAATGCCCAACCCCAAGCTTGGCACTGTTACCTTTGATGTTGCAAAGGCAGTAAAGGAGCTAAAGGCTGGTAAGGTGGAGTTCAGGGTAGAAAAGGGTGCAATAGTGCACATGCCGGTTGGAAAGGTCTCCTTTTCAAAGGAACAGCTTATTGATAACATAATGGCTGCTGTAGATGCAGTCCTCAGGGCAAAGCCAGCAGCAGCTAAGGGCAAGTACATAAAGAGGATAACCCTTTCATCCACAATGGGGCCTGGTATCAGAGTGGACCTCAATAGCATCGTCAAGAAAAAGGCAGCATAATTGATTTAAGCACTAAATACTAAGCACTAAATTCTAAACGAAGTTTTGTGATTGGTATATTAGTTATTAGTTTAGGATTTAGATATTAGAATTTAGAATTTGCTTTTTATCAGCCAGGTTTTACCTGGTTTTAATTCGGTCAGAGACAGTAGGTATCTTAAATGGAACAGAATATGTTCCAGCCTACCGAGACCGGAAGGTTGGTTGGGCCTGTCTCTGGGAAAGGAGGTAGAAACTGAAGACCCGCAAAGAAAAAGCCCAGGAAATCGAAGTACTGCGTGAGAAGTTTGCAAAGGCAAAGGGTGTGGTGTTTACAAACTACAAGGGCCTTACCGTGGCCGAGATGATGAAGATGCGGCGGATGCTGAAAGAGGCAGATGTGGAGTACAGGGTTGTCAAGAACACCCTTGCAAGGATTGCCTGTGAGGACACCCCCGTTTCTGTTGCCCGTGATGAGTTTGTTGGCCCTGTAGGGCTGGCAATCGGTTATGATGACCCAGTGCTTGTTGCAAAGAAGGTGCTCGATTACAGGAAGGAAAAGGAAGACTTTGAGATTCGCTGCGGTGTGATTGAGGGAAAGTTGGTTGACCTTGAAGAACTGAAGGCTGTGTCAAAGCTTCCTTCAAGGGAGGTTCAGCTTGCCATGCTTGCCGGTGCAATGAAGGCACCTGCACAGAAGATGGCAACGCTTCTTCAGGCTACCATCAGGAAGCTTGGCTATGCACTTAATGCATTGAAAGAAAAAAAGGAACAATAAAATAAAATAATTTAAGGAGGAGCTATAACTATGGCTGAGATAACGAAGGAACAGGTTTTTGAGTTTTTTGACAAGATGACCATCCTTGAGATGAGTGAGTTTATTAAGGAGTTTGAGGAGCGCTATGGTGTTGAGGCTGCTGCACCAGTGGCCGTGGCTGCTGGCCCTGTGGCTGCTGCCGGTGCAGGGGCAGAGGCTGCTGAGGAGGAAAAGACGAGCTTTGATGTTATCCTTTCGGCAGTGGGTGACAAGAAGATTCAGGTCATCAAGGCAGTCAGAGAAATCACAGGCCTTGGCCTCAAGGAGGCAAAGGAATTAGTTGACGGTGCACCAAAGCCTGTCAAAGAGGGTGTATCAAAGGACGAGGCTGAATCCATAAAGGCAAAACTCGAAGAGCAGGGCGCAACAGTAGAGATCAAGTAAATCACTGGCTATGAACAACAGAGGCAGACAGCGGATAGGTATTATCCATTGTCTGCCTTTACCGATTTTTTAGAAAAACCCAATTTTGAGGTTTGAAAGGAGAGCCATGGCAAGGGTTTTAAGAGAAAGACTGGACTTTGGAAAGGTCAAACCTTTAATTGATGTGCCTTACCTGCTTGAGTTCCAGAAGAGATCCTATGAGCAGTTTCTTCAAAAGGATGTCCCCCCGGAAAAGAGAAAGAACATAGGGCTACAGGCAGCCTTTAACACCGTTTTCCCTATATCAGACTACAACGAGACAGCCACTATCGAGCTGCTTGAGTACTCCATTGGAGAGCCAAAGTTTACACCGAGGGAGTGCATTGACAAGGGTATTACCTATGGAGCTCCCCTTAAGATAAAGGTGAGACTGGATCTGTACGATTTGCAGGAAGACGGTAGTAAGAAACTCAGGGAGTCCCGGGAGCAGGAAGTTTACATGGGTGAGCTGCCCCTGATGACCGAGACCGGGACATTCATCATAAATGGAACCGAAAGGGTGATAGTAAGCCAGATACACCGTTCTCCAGGTGTTTCTTTCAGTCCTGACAAGACAAAGACCCATGTGAGCGGAAGGCCCCTTTACACGGCAAGGGTAATACCCCTCAGGGGCTCCTGGCTTGACTATGAGTTTGATACAAAGGACCACCTTTATGTGAAGATAGACAGGAGGAAAAAGATCCCTGCTACCATAGTGCTCAAGGCACTGGGGTATACAAACGAAGAGCTCCTGAAGACCTTTTATCCAATAGAGACCATTACCATAAAGGGTCCAGACCAGTTCGTAAGGCCAGTTTCTGATTTTCTTGCAGGCTCTCGCTCCAATGTGGAGGTGCGTGACCCAAAAACCGGAGATGTCCTTTTAAGAGAGGGTGGAAAGATATCCAAGGTCTCCATAAGGAGGCTCAGGAATGCAGGCATTGAGGAGATTCCTCTTACACGGGAAGAACTGATCGGCAGAATAACCCTCCGTGATGTAATAGACCCATCAACCGGTGAGGTCATAGTTGACAGTAACAATGAGATAACCGAGGAAAACTTAAGCCAGATCATAGAGGCAGGAATAGATAAGCTGGAGCTACTATTTATCGACAATGTCAGATATCTGCCTTCCCTTCGTGAGACCATCATGACCGATGGTGTAAAGAGCAGAGAGGATGCACTGATAGAGATTTACAAAAAACTCCGGCCTGGTGAGCCTTCCACCATTGAGGCTGCAGAGGAGCTCTTCAATGGTCTGTTTTTTGACCCAAAGAGGTATGACCTCTCACCTGTTGGCCGTCTGAAGATTAACAAGAAGCTCGGGCTTGACATACCCCTTGAGGTTACCGTGCTTACAGACAGGGACATAATAGAGATTGCCCGTTATCTCTTTGAACTTCGCACCGGTCGCGGAGAGGTTGACGACATAGACCACCTTGGAAACAGAAGGGTAAGGGGTGTTGGTGAACTTCTGGAAAACCAGTTCAGGATTGGTCTGATGAGGATGGAAAGGGCAATAAAGGAGAGAATGACCCTGAAGACAGACGAAGAGGAGATAATGCCCCACGACATCATAAATGCAAAGCCAGTGATGGCTGCTGTAAAGGAGTTCTTTGGCTCCAGTCAGCTAAGCCAGTTCATGGACCAGACAAATCCCCTTTCTGAGATTACCCACAAAAGACGAGTCAGTGCCCTTGGTCCTGGAGGACTGACCCGTGAGAGGGCTGGCTTTGAGGTAAGGGACGTTCATCCAACCCACTACGGAAGGATATGCCCTATTGAGACCCCTGAGGGTCCAAACATCGGTCTTATAACCTCTCTTGCAACCTATGCAAGGGTAAACGAGTTTGGCTTTATTGAGGTGCCCTACAGAAAGGTCAAAAACGGGAGGGTTACAGACGAGATAGAGTATCTCACTGCCATAGATGGTGAAAAGTATGTCATAGCTGAGGCAACAGCCCCGGTTGACAAAAACGGAAAGCTCATAGGTGATGCTGTTCCTGCAAGGCAGGCAGGAGATTTTAAGATGGTTCCACCTGAAGAGGTTCAGTACATGGATGTCTCATCAAAGCAGATAGTGGGTGTATCGGCAAGTCTTATACCCTTTCTTGAAAACGACGACGCAAACAGGGCACTTATGGGCTCGAACATGCAGCGTCAGGCAGTGCCACTTCTCGTGCCAGAGGCACCAATTGTGGGTACCCACATGGAAAAGGTGGCTGCAAGGGATTCAGGAGTCTTGACATTTGCAAGAAGGGCTGGAGTGGTTGAGAGTGTGGACTCAAAGAGGATAGTCGTAAGGGTGACTGAAAAGGGTGGTGGTGTGGACATATACAACCTTGAGAAGTTTATAAGGTCAAACCAGGGCACCTGTTTTAACCAGAAACCTATCGTAAAACCAGGCCAGAAGGTTGAAAAGGGCGACATCCTTGCTGATGGAGCCTGCACTGATATGGGTGAGCTTGCACTTGGAAAGAATGTGCTGGTTGCCTTCATGCCCTGGGGTGGATACAACTTCGAAGACGCAATCCTTATAAGCGAGCGTCTGGTGAAAGATGATGTTTATACATCGATACACATCGAGGAGTTTGAGGTTGAGGCACGGGAGACCAAACTTGGCCCTGAGGAGATAACCAGGGACATCCCAAATGTTGGTGAAGAGGCCCTTAAGGACCTTGATGAAAGTGGTATCGTCCGTATTGGTGCAGAGGTTGAGCCAGGTGACATACTGGTTGGAAAGATTACACCAAAGGGAGAGACCCAGCTTACGCCAGAGGAGAAGCTCTTAAGGGCCATATTTGGTGAAAAGGCAGAGGATGTAAAGGACACATCCTTAAGGGTACCACCTGGTGTGACAGGAACAGTGGTGGATGTAAAGATCTTTGCCCGTAAGGGTGTGAAAAAGGATGCCCGTCACAAGGCACTGGAAGAAGAGGAGCTTGCAAACCTCAAACGCGACCTTGACGAAAAGATAAAGGTGGCAAAGGAGGAGGGCTATGCAAAGATTAAGAGCCTCCTTCTTGGCAGGGTCGTGGCTGAGGATGTAAAGATTCCACGCATAAAGGAGCCGGTGCTTAAGAAGGGACAGAAGGTCACACAGAAGGTCCTCGGCAGTATCAAGGAGCAGTATCTAAACAGGATAAAACTCAAGGATTCCCAAAAGCAGGAGGAGATCGAGAGGATACTCAGGGAGATAAAGGAAGAGGAAAAGAGGCTTAAGAAGCTCTACGACGAGCGGGTTGACAGGATGAAAAAGGGTGACGAGCTTCCACCTGGAGTGAACAAGGTAATAAAGGTCTACATAGCCACAAAAAGAAAGATACAGATTGGTGACAAGATGGCAGGCCGTCACGGAAACAAGGGTGTCGTGGCAATGGTGCTTCCTGTTGAGGACATGCCCTTTTTACCTGACGGAACGCCTGTTGACATAGTGCTTAATCCCCTTGGCGTTCCTTCCCGTATGAATGTTGGACAGATAATGGAGACCCATCTTGGATGGGCTGCAAAGGCACTGGGTATTCATGTTGCATGTCCTGTGTTTGAAGGAGCATCTGAAAAGGAGATAAGGGCGCTACTGAAGAAGGCAGGACTTCCAGAAGATGGGCAGATTACCCTGTACGATGGAAGGACAGGTGAGCCCTTTGAACGGCCTGTTACAGTGGGTGTGATGTACATGCTGAAGCTTCATCATCTTGTGGATGATAAGGTGCACGCAAGGTCTATCGGGCCCTACTCACTGGTTACGCAGCAGCCCCTTGGAGGTAAGGCACAGTTTGGTGGTCAGCGTCTTGGTGAGATGGAGGTCTGGGCACTCGAGGCCTACGGTGCTGCCTATTCACTACAGGAGTTCCTTACGGTTAAGAGCGATGACATAAAGGGCAGAGGTCAAATCTACGAGGCCATTGTAAAGGGTGATGCCTTTCTTGAGTCTGGCGTGCCAGAGTCCTTTAATGTCTTGATAAAGGAGCTCCAGAGTCTGTGTCTGGATGTGGAGCTCTTAGAGAAAAAGAAAAAGGGGGAATAGAAATTGCTGGATAACATTTATGCATTGTATCAGAAGCCAAAAAACCCTAAGGATTTTGATGCAATCCGCATCAAACTTGCCTCACCTGAAAAGATCAGGGAGTGGTCTTACGGTGAGGTGAAAAAACCAGAGACCATTAACTACAGGACATTCAAGCCTGAAAGGGATGGCCTGTTCTGTGCAAAGATATTCGGTCCTGTTAAGGACTGGGAGTGCCTCTGTGGAAAGTACAAGAGGATGAAACACCGCGGTGTGGTCTGTGACAAGTGCGGTGTTGAGGTCACCCATTCAAGGGTCAGACGCGAAAGGCTCGGACACATTGAGCTCGTCTCACCAGTGGCTCACATCTGGTTTTTAAGGGGTGTGCCAAGCAGGATCGGAACCCTCCTTGACATGACCATGCGCCAGCTTGAAAAGGTCCTTTACTTTGAAAACTATGTGGTCATTGACCCGGGTGACACCCCACTTAAGGAAAAACAGCTCCTCAGTGAAGAGGAATACAAAAAGTACACTGCAGAGTACGGAAGTGCCTTTAAGGCAGGAATGGGTGCTGAGGCAATAAGGGAGCTTCTTAAGAAGGTTGACTTAGATGCACTCAGTGCTGAGCTTAAGGCAAAGATACAGGAGACTGGCTCTATCGGTCAGAAGAGGAAGTTTACAAAGCGTCTTAAGATCGTGGAGGCCTTCAGAAAGTCAGGGAACAAGCCCGAGTGGATGATAATGGATGTCATTCCGGTCTTGCCACCTGACCTGAGACCCCTTGTGCACCTTGACGGTGGAAGGTTTGCAACATCAGACCTTAACGACCTGTACAGAAGGGTTATAAACCGTAACAACAGGCTTAAGAGGCTTATTGACCTGAAGGCACCAAGCGTGATAATCCGTAACGAAAAGCGCATGCTTCAGGAGGCAGTGGATGCGCTTTTTGACAACTCAAAACGCACAAAGGCAATGCGTGCATCCACCAAGAGACCCCTTAAGTCACTAAGTGACATGATAAAGGGAAAACAGGGCCGATTCCGTCAGAACCTGCTTGGTAAGAGGGTCGATTACTCTGGCCGTTCGGTTATTGTGGTTGGCCCTGAGCTAAAGCTACACCAGTGCGGTCTTCCAAAGGTAATGGCCCTGGAGCTCTTTAAGCCCTTTGTGTTTAACAAGCTTGAGGAAAAGGGCTATGCAACCACTGTGAAGCAGGCTAAAAAGCTTGTTGAACTTGAGACACCCGAGGTCTGGGATGCCCTTGAAGAGGTCATCAAGGAGCATCCAGTGCTTCTTAACAGGGCACCCACGCTTCACCGTCTTGGTATTCAGGCATTTGACCCTGTGCTCGTTGAGGGTAAGGCAATAAAGCTTCATCCACTGGTCTGCACAGCCTACAACGCAGACTTTGATGGTGACCAGATGGCTGTCCATGTGCCCCTTTCAGTTGAGGCACAGATTGAGGCCCGTGTCCTGATGATGAGTGTAAATAACCTGCTTTCACCTGCCAATGGTAAACCCATCGTGTATCCTACCCAGGACATGGTCCTTGGAATTTACTACATAACAAAGGAAAGGAAGGGGGCAAAGGGTGAGGGCATGGTATTTGCCGACCCTGAAGAGGTTCGTGCTGCCTACGATGCTGGTGTGGTGCACGAGCATGCAAGGATAACCGTAAGGATTGATGGTAAAAGGGTGGAGACCACAGCAGGAAGGGTGATTTTCAGTGAGATACTGCCCAAGGGTATCCCCTTTGAGTTTGTTAACAAGGTATTGACCAAGAAGGAGATACAGAATCTTATAGACTACTGTTACAAAAAGCTTGGCCGCCGTGAGGCAGTGCTGTTTCTTGACAACCTCGAAAGACTCGGTTTTCAGATGGCCACCCGTTCAGGTATATCCATCTGCATGAAGGACATGCACATTCCTTCAAAGAAGGAGCAGCTTATTAAAGAGGCAGAGCAGCAGGTGCTGGAGGTTTACAAACAGTACTCAAACGGATTAATCACTCAGGGTGAGCGATACAACAAGGTTATCGATATCTGGGCAAATGTCACAGAGCGGGTTGCCGAGGAGATGATGAAGGAACTGGGCGCTGAGGATGGAAAGGAGCTTTCAGAGGAGGAGCTTCAGGAAAGGCGTGCCTTTAACAGTATCTACATGATGGCAGACTCAGGTGCAAGGGGCTCTGCTGCACAGATAAGGCAGCTTGCAGGAATGAGGGGTCTGATGGCAAAGCCATCAGGTGAGATTATCGAGACACCCATTACTGCTAACTTCCGTGAGGGACTCAGCCCTTTGCAGTACTTTATCTCAACCCACGGTGCCCGTAAGGGTCTTGCAGACACGGCCCTTAAGACGGCAAATGCAGGTTATCTTACGAGAAGACTGGTTGATGTTGCTCAGGATGTGATAGTAACAGAGTACGATTGTGGAACAGCTGATGGAATAACCGTTACGGCCCTTATAGAGGGTGGTGAGATAATCCAGCCCCTTGAGGAAAGGATACTGGGAAGAAATGCTGCTGAAGACATAAAGGACCCGCTCACTGGTGAGATAATTGTAAAGAGAAACGAGGAGATTGATGAGGAGGCTGTTGAGAAGATACTGGATGCAGGAATTGACAGGGTAAAGATAAGGTCTGTGCTTACCTGTAACACAAAGTTCGGTGTCTGTGCAAAGTGCTACGGAAGAGACCTTGCAAGGGGTGAGGACATTGAGATAGGAGAGGCTGTGGGTATCATTGCTGCCCAGTCGATTGGTGAGCCTGGTACACAGCTTACCATGAGGACATTCCACATCGGTGGTACTGCCACAAAGGTGGTTGAGCAGGCGGTAATAGAGGCAAAGAACTCTGGTAAGGTTAAGTTTTCTGACCTTAACGCAGTCAGAAACCGTGAAGGCGTGCTCGTTGTCCTTAACAGAAATGCCCGTCTGTCCATAGTTGACAGTAAGGGAAGGGAAAAGGAAAAGTACAACCTTGTCTACGGTGCAAGGCTGCTGGTCAACGATGGTGATACGGTCAAGATAGGCCAGAAGCTTGTTGAATGGGACCCCTACTCTGTGCCCATACTTTCAGAGATTGGCGGAAGGGTTGCCCTTGGTGACATCATTGAGGGTGTCACAGTGAAAGAGGTGGTTGACGAGGTTACAGGTCTCAGTCAGAAGGTTATAATTGATTATCCTGCTGACAGAAGGCCGAGGATATCCATAAAGGATGAAAAGGGCAAGGCAACCAAAAAGATACCGGGCACAAAGAAACCAGCCCGTTATCTGCTCCCCTCTGGCGCCCATATTCTGGTTGACAAGGGTGACATCGTAGAGCCTGGTGATATACTGGCAAAGATACCCCGTGAGACCACAAAGACCAAGGACATCACAGGTGGTCTTCCAAGGGTTGCCGAACTCTTTGAGGCAAGAAAACCAAAGGAGCATGCCATCGTTAGTGAGATAGACGGTGTGGTTGAGCTGAAGACAGCGGCAAAGGGGCAGAGGGTGATAGTGGTGAGGGCTGGTGATACAGTGAAGGAATACACAGTGCCAAAGGGCAAGCATGTTACGGTTAACGAGGGTGACTGGGTAAAGGCCGGTGAGTCACTGATGGATGGTGCCGTAAACCCTCACAGTATACTTGACATACTTGGCCCAAAGGAACTTCAAAGGTATCTTGTTGACGAGGTGCAGAAGGTCTACAGACTTCAGGGTGTTAGTATCAACGACAAGCACATTGAGATAATAGTCAGACAGATGATGAGAAAGATAAAGATAGAAGACCCTGGTGACACCACCTTCCTGGTAGGAGAGCAGGTTGATAGAATGGTCTTTCTTGAGGAAAACGAAAGGGTAAGGGCAGAGGGCGGAAAACCTGCAAAGGGTAAACCCATGCTCCTTGGTATCACCAAGGCATCACTTAGCACCTACAGCTGGGTATCTGCTGCGAGCTTCCAGGAGACCACACGGGTGCTTACTGAGGCAGCCCTTGAAGGTAAGGTGGATGAACTAAGAGGACTTAAAGAGAATGTGATAATGGGCCGCATAATACCTGCTGGAACAGGCATGAAGCGTTACAGAAACACCTTCGTAAAGAGCGAACCAAAGGAGATGCTCCCGGAGGCTGACGAGGAGGAAACGGAGTGATTTGATTTCAGATTTTAGATTTTAGATTTAGGATTTCAGAACTCTATGTTCTCTGTGGTTTTGAGCAAGTATGGGAAATTGGGATTTAGAAGTTTGAATGGAATATAGAACTGGAAGCATAGGCAGAGTAGTTGTTGCAAGGTTTTCCGATGGTGAAGACCTGCTTGAGGGGCTTAAAGACCTGGCCCGTAAGGAGTCCCTCAGGCAGGCCTTCTTCTTTATAGTGGGAGGGCTAAAGGGAGGGGACTTTGTGGTTGGCCCTGAGACAGAAGAACTCCCACCAAGACCCATGTGGCGAAGCCTCAAGGAAAGCCACGAGGTCCTTGGTTTTGGAACCATTTTCTGGGATGCCAGTGAGCCAAAGGTACACTTTCACGGTGCCTACGGAAAGGGCGACTCTGTGAAGGTGGGATGTCTCAGAAAGGGTGCCGAGACCTTCCTCATCCTTGAGGTGGTTGTGCTTGAGATAACCGGCTTTCAGGCCGAAAGAAGATTAGACCCGCAGGCTGGCCTACCACTTTTGAGGTTTGTCTAATACCTTTAAAAACACACCTGCCTTGTTCAACGAGCTCTAATTAAAGTGTATAATATTATTATCAAGGCTAAAGGGGTCATTAAATGAACCTCCCTGTGGCAAACCGCAGGGTATTGTAAATCAAAAATGCGTTATTGTTATTTCATAATAACTCTTCAACTTAGTGGCATGGCCACGGGGAATTACGAGTTAAAACAGGAGGATTTATGAAAAGAACAATCACATTAATCGTAGTTTTGTTGTTTTTAGGTGTCTTGTTGTTACCTAATTATTCTCACAGCCAGTGTTATTCAGATGTCTGTTTTAACAAGGGCCTTGATTATGCCATGAGAGGGCTTGTTGAGCAGGCCAGGGAGCAGTTTTCAAAAACCCTTCAGTACGACAGGTACTTTAAGGCAGCTGATGAGGGGCTCAGGGTTATCAGAGATTTCAGAGCGGGTAAGTTGTCAAAGGAGGCACTGAAAAACTTTTTCAGAGGTGTTTATTACTTTAACAGACAGAGATTTCAGCGGGCTGTAGAGAGCTTTACAAAGGCAATAGAGCTTTCACCTCAATACTACATGAGCTATTACAACCGTGGAGTGGTTAATAGCATTGAAAAGAACTACGAGCTTGCGATCAGGGATTTTACTGAATCAATAAAGAGGAATCCTGACCATGCTGAAAGCTACTACAACAGAGCCGTAATGCTGACCTTCAAGGGTGAGACAGAGAAGGCTCTCAAAGATTATGAAAGTGCCATAAAACTTAACCCTTCGCTATACAGGGCACATTACAATATGGGAATGATATACTTCAGAGAAGGTGATTATCCCAATGCAATAAAAGAGTTTACCAGTGTTATCAATGTCAAACCAGATTACACAATGGCATATATAAAGAGAGGCACAGCCTATCAGAGACTTGGCAAGATGCTAAGGGCCTGTGATGATTACAGAGAGGCCTGTAAGAGGGGGAAATGCACAAGCTACGAGGCAGCAGCTACAAGGGGGCTTTGTAAGAGTAAATGATACTTCACACCTTTTCCATGCTACAGGGTATTGATGAAAAGATTGAAAGGCGGCTGTGGAGACAGGGCATAGTAACCTGGGATGACTTTCTAACAGCCTCGGAACTACCCGGCATTAGAAGGCAGAAAAAGGAAATTTATGACCATGAGTTAAGGGGCTTTTTTGATGCCCTGAAAAGAGGAGAGCACCGTTTTTTCTCAAACAATTTAAGGAGACGGGAGCACTGGAGACTTTACAATGTCTGGAAGGAGGGGCTTCTCTGTCTCGATATAGAGACAAACGGTTTTATGCCAGGCCAGGGTGGTTATCCAACGGTGGTGGGGCTTTACGATGGAAGAGACTATCGCACCTTTATAAGGGGGCAGAACCTGACAGCTGAGGAACTTTCAAAGGAGCTTTCAGGCTACAGGCTTATAGTTACCTTTTATGGCTCGGTATTTGATATCCCCTATCTGTGTAAGACCTTCAGAGGGCTTTCCTTTAGCCTGCCTCACTTTGACCTCTGTTTTGCCCTGAAACGGCTTGGTATTAATGGGGGGTTAAAGAGGATAGAAGAGCACTTTGGCATAAAAAGGGACGACTCGGTAAGGGGTATGGATGGATACGATGCTGTCAGGCTATGGTATGAGTACCGAAGGGGTAGCAACGAGGCCCTTGAGCTACTTCTTAGGTACAACCAGGAAGATACGGTAAACCTCTATCACCTTGCAGAAAGGATTTACCAGATGCTCAGGGACTCAACAGGGATTCAGGAGTTTATATCTTAATGCCCCAGTATCCTAAGCACCTTCTGGGCATCTTCCCAGGTCTGCCACTTGGCCTTTGAGTTTCTAAGGAGATAGGATGGATGATATGTGGGAATCACCACAATGCCCTCGTACTGAAATCGCTTGCCCCTTACCCTAGAGATACTTCCCACATCTCCAAGGAGTGCCCTGGTTGCCACATCACCAAGGGTCATGATTACCTTTGGACGGATGATGGCTATCTGTTTTTTTAAAAAGGGCATGCACTTTTGAAGCTCCTCTTTTGCGGGGTTTCTGTTCATAGGTGGGCGGCACTTGATGGTGTTTGCAATGTAGACATCCTCTCGTTTAAGACCCATCTTTTCAATAAGCCGTGTCAGAAGCTGCCCTGCAGGCCCAACAAAGGGCCTGCCCTGTATGTCCTCTTCTGCACCAGGGGCCTCACCTATGAACATGAGCTCTGCCTCGGGATTGCCCTCACCAAAGACTATGTTTTTTCGCCTTTCCCAGAGGTGACACCGCCTGCAGTCACCAAGCTCATTGCGTACTGCCTGAAGGGCCTTTTCCTTTATAAGACAGAGACCGTTTTCACAGACCGTATCCTCTATCTCTATAGGCAGGCGTTCAAAGCCAAGGGCTGAAAGGTACTGAAGAAGCATTTTTATCTCCGATGCACTTATGTCAACCGCCATCATGCACCCCAGCCGAGTTTTTCCCTCAGTATCTGGAAGTAGTCCCTCTCGCAGGGGATAAGAAGACGGGTCTTGTGGGGAGACTTCTTTACCGTTATTATGTCTCCCCTTGTCAGAGACATTCCAACCTGCCCATCAAGGGTGAGAAAGACATCCTCACTTTCTGACTTTAGGCATATCTCCATACAGTAATCCCCTGGAACCACGATTGGCCTGTTTGAAAGGGTATGCGGACAGATTGGCGTGAGCACGATACAGTCCTGAGCAGGGTGTATGATAGGGCCTCCTGCAGACAGGTTGTAGGCAGTTGAGCCCGTTGGTGTAGAGATAATAAGACCGTCTGCCCTGTAGGTGGTGACATAGGAGTTTTCTATAAAGGTCTCAAGCTCTATTATCCTTGCCAGTGCACCCTTTGTGATAACCACATCGTTTAGCACTGAATAGCTGTTGAGCACCTCACCGTGTCTGAGGATAGAGGCTGAAAGCATGATCCTTTCTTCCACCTGGCACTTGCCTTCAAGCATGGTCTCCATGGCAGTAAAAATCTCTTTACGGTTTACCTCTGTTATGAAGCCAAGCCCTCCGAGGTTGATACCAAGGATGGGTATGCCCCGCTCAGCCACAAGCCTTGCAGCAGAAAGCATGGTGCCGTCACCTCCAAGCACCACGAGGACATCGATAAGCTCTGTAAGTTCAGCACGCTGGTAACCCCTGATGCCAAGCTCATCGGCTGCCTCCCGGGCAACAAAGACCTCATAGCCTCTTTCTTTAAGCCAGGGTAGGATCTCCTTTAAAATCTCAATCGGCTCTCTTCTTCCTATCTTGGTAAGAACGCCTATTCTTTTTTTCTCCATGCTCTCAATGCCTTCTTCAGGTTTGTAATCCTTTCCTCAGGTCCTTCTATGCTGAAGGCCCTCTCCTCTTTATCCCCAACCTCTATCTTGATCGAAAGACTACACTGGTAATTTAGCCTCTCTGCCCATTCTATCAGACAGATACCATCTCCTTGAAGGTACTCGTCAACCCCTGTATCAAAAAGGCTATCTTCACCTTCTATCCGATAAAGGTCTATGTGGTAAAGGGGATGTTCTCCATAGTGTTCGGCAATTATAACAAAACTTGCACTGGTTATCTCCTTTTCGTCTATCCCGAGTGCCCTTGCCACTCCCTTTATGAAGGTGGTCTTTCCTGCACCAAGCTCTCCATAGAGGCACACCACATCACCAGGTTTAAGAAGTCTGCCTACGGTGTAGCCGAGTTCTATTGTCTCCTGAGCTGAGGATGTCTTTACTGAGATGCTCATCCCTGCTCAGCAATTGCCTTTATTAGCTCCTTTTTCCCAACAATGCCCGCTAACTTTCCATCTTTTAACACTGGAAGGAGGTGTATCTTCCTTTCTGTCATTATAGAGGCAATCTCGGTAAGTGGTGTATCCTCCTCAATGGTTACCACATCGGTTGTGCAGATGTCCTCGACTGTGGTGGCTGCCATCTTTCTTATTTCCCTTTCCACCTTTGAGTCTGACTCAAGGGGAATGATGGCATCGAATATCCTGATTATGGTCGGGATGTGGAAGGGTTTTTCCTTGCTGATAAGGTCGTTTTCCGTTACGATGCCCACCAGATTTCCCTCAGAATCAACCACAGGAGCACCAGATATGTCCTTTTCAATGAACAGCCTTCCGAGTTCCTCAATAGATGTCTCTGGCTTTACGGTAATAACACTGGTTTTCATTATGTCCCTGGCTACCTTTTCTTTCATACATCCTCCGCCCTTGGTTTTATGCCTATAAAAGCGACCTGCCTATCGGTGGTCTTTGACTTCCTGTATGAGTGGTATCTGTCAGGCAGACAAAAGGTGCAATCCCCTGAAAGCCAGATGTTTTCAGGCCTAACGCCTTCGTTGATTGCCTGCCTGCGGTTTGCCTCTGCAAGGTCAACAAAGGTTCTTCCATCCCTTCTTTTTATGAACTCAGAACCACCTGATTCTGAGGACAGGGCATCAACCACCTCGATGCCGACCTCGTAACAGCAGCCCCGTATCGAAGGCCCTATAGCTATTAATATATCATCAGGGGATACAGAAAATCTATTTTTCATGACAGTAATGGTCTTTTTCAATATGCCCTGCGAGGTTCCCCTCCATCCTGCGTGAACAGCCCCTACCACCTTAGCGTCCTTTGTGCAAAGAAGCAGAGGAACACAATCAGCAGTCCTTACCCCGACGAGGACATCCTCCAAGGCGGTGACCACCGCGTCAGAAAGGCTGCGCTCCAGCAGGTCTTCATAGCTTTCAAGTATCCTCACCCTGTCGGTGTGTTTTTGAACTGGCAGGTAGATGTGCTTAAAGGAGAACCTTTTAAGCAGGGTATCGGAATTAAAGGGAAAATCCCTGTCAGTAAAAAAGGCATGGATACCTTTTAAGTTAAGGTTTTCAGGATATATCAGGGCCATGATTAATTATAATGATTCCCCAGAAACTTTGTCTAAAAATAAAACTCCTCTAACTCCATTCCGTATTAGCTCAAAAATAGCTGTCCGTGAAATTGCATCTTTGTTAGCTCATTATTTTGTCCGTGAAATCTCTCTGGCTTCAGCCCTGTTTTCTTTGCCAAAAGCATCCCCACTAACTCATCAAGCCGCTTTTTTAATTTTACCAGACTC
>WFMM01000025.1 GCA_015484595.1 Nitrospirota bacterium
GAGATGGATGCCCTGAAGATGACCGAAAGTGCAATAAAAGAGGGAGCCCTCGGCGTTGATATGGGAAGAAACATCTTCCAGAGCGACAAACCAGTGGGTATGATCAAGGCCGTAAGGGCCATCGTGCACGAGGGTGCAACAGCCGAGGAGGCATATAAGATATATGAGAGTCATTAAAGGCAATAGGCAATAGGCTATAGGCTATAGGCTATAGGTTAGGGTTACTATATCCATGAAAGTATCTGTTTATTACGGCAAAGACGACATAAGGATCGAAGAGCGTAAAAGACCCAGTGCCCATGGTGGCGAAGTAGTGGTCAAAATGCTTGCCTCTGGTATCTGTGGAACCGACATAATGCACTGGTACCGCAAACAGAAGGCCCCCTATGTGCCTGGGCATGAGATGGTCGGCGAGGTGGTGGAAATCGGCCCTAATGTAAAAGACCTGAAAGTGGGCGACAGGGTCTTTGTTTCCCACCATGTGCCATGCTATAGCTGTCATTTCTGTAAGGCAGGGAAATACACAGCCTGCGAAGCACTTCACAAGGGCAATTACTGGCCTGGTGGATTTTCAGAATACATACTCATTCCAGCAGAAAATGTACGCTATGGCACCATAGTGCTTGACGATACAGTAAGCCTTGAAGAGGCAGTAATGATAGAGCCCTTTGCCTGTGTGCTTGAGGCATACAAAAGGGTTGAGCCCCAAAGCCAGAGGAATGTCTTTATAATTGGCTCAGGGATATCAGGGATACTCCATATCATGTATCTGAAACATCGTGGTGCCAGAGTAGCAGCACTTGATATATCAAAGGAAAGGCTGAATTATGCAAAAAGAGCAGGTGCCGACAGGGTATTTAACACAGATGAGTTCTCTCAAGAGGCATTGAAAGATGTTTTTGACGGAAGGCTTCCTGACACTGTAGTCGTCTGTGCTGGTGCCAGTGGAGCAATCAAGACAGCCTTAGAAACAGTAGAGCGTAGGGGCACAGTGCTAATGTTTGCGGTCTCCAAGGAGGACATCCCGATTCCATCGGTTCACTTCTGGCGTAACGAAATAAGTATCCTTTTTTCCTATGGTGCCTCACCACAGGCACTTAATGAGGCCTACGAATTAATTAAAACAAAGAAGATTGCCTCTGGCTGGATGATTACTGATAGATTTCCACTTTCACAGGCAAAGGAGGCCTTCAGCACTGCCTCAGCAGGCGGAGCACACTTAAAGGTTATCTGCGTTCCTTAACCTGCTAAGTGTCTTTTCAAGAACATCTATGTAGCCTTTAAGCCTTGAAAATATCCCTTCTGCCATTTCCTCTATATCTTCCCTCCAAAGCCATATTTTACCTTCTTTCTTTAAATCTCAAGCAGTTCTTTATCTGTAGAACAGATAAGTCTCAACATCTTTTTCCTTTGAAAAGGTTCTTATGAACTCCTTCAAATCATCTATAAGTTTTTATATTTATATCCTCTCATTTCGTGCTGTGCCTATTAAACTTTTTCACAAAGTTGGACGATAAATAATATCATCATTGGTCATTGACCTAAAAAATTTGAAGAAAGGAGGCAAAAACAGCATGAAAGGAAAAAGAAAGGGGAAACGACTGATGGCCATGATTCTGATAGTTATAGCCCTATTGTTCCAGATTGCAGGCTGTGGCGGCGGTGGAGGTTCATCCAGTGGAGGGATATCATCAAGTGGTGGAACCATTCAGGGTTCTGGAAATTAATTAAAGGAGGAAAGTATGTGCAGGTTTACAAAACTCTATCTTATCTTTCTGTTCCTTATTATGGTGCTTGTCCTACCAGGGAATGTATTTGCACTTACTGCTGGTGCTAATTATTCGGTTACAATTGAAAAGATGAACAGTGACGGCACCCTCACAGAGGTGGGAAGCACTACAGTTACAGCAGATGCCAACGGAAAGATATCTTTCAGTTTTACTGGTGTTCCTACGAATCCCACGACACACTTTCTCGTTATAACTGTTAAGGATGCAGCTGGCAACACAGTTAGAAGGTCATTTGTCCCGGCACCGCCTGAGGGTGGTACTAATGAGCTTGGCGTTAACAACCTCTCTGACAAACAGACTGAGATGATCCTTGAGGCAGCTTCCCTTGTTGGCTCTGATGATCCCATTATAATCGCTTATGGGCTAATTTTTACGAGGACACCCAACCTCACCAGCTCAGACCTTATCAACATCGCAGGTCTTGGCAAGGAATGCATCATAAATGGTCTGGAAAAATTCCTTACTGATCATGGGATTACAGAGGCTAAGTTGACAGAGTTCAAGAATGCTGTTGCATATAATCCAGACGGACGGGATCTTGGTGATTTTACTGCGCTCTTTAAATCAGCAGTGGATAACCCTTCACAGGCTGAAGAAGATATGTCAAAGGCGGCAGGCCTTATTGCTGATATTTTTATTGATGCTGCTGCAAAAACTGGAATTGATCTTGCCCTCTTCCTTGCAGCTGATAATAAGGCTGGAAACATAGCAGAAAGTGGGGCAGGTGCTCAGTATTTCAATGCCCTTTCTTCTCAGCTTAAGACTTCTATTGAGCAGTCCATGATGATATATTCAACGAGGATCTCCTTTGTGAGAATGGCCAAGGAGTATGCTGAAGCTATGCAAGCCCTTAATGCAACAGGCAACCAGGTTAATACCTTCAATAATGCTATGAGAACCCTCTTTACAACCCTTTCCAACCTCGACAAAAAGTATGCCAAATACTTCATAGACCCTGAAAACAATCAATTGACACCGCAAGTTCAGGCTCAGATGGACAATGATTACCAGCAGGCCTTCACTACCTTCAGAGCCGCCATAACCTCATCTGATGCTGACATTACACAGATGCGTAATAATGTTGCAACTGCACTTGGAATACCTGTTAATCAGCTTCCAACGGATGTAGGTCATTACTATGATTATCAGGGCAATCTCTCCAACTGGCCTATTCCCATGGTGGTAGTAACAAACTGGGTTGCAGAGATTATGACTGCGGGGGGTAACCTCAGCTATACACGTCTTGATGATAACACCTATCCAATTCCACAAAACATGACGTGGCTTGGTGTATGCAGTAATACACAATATGGTGATAAACAGAGTTGTGAGGCAAACGGCGGTACTTGGACCACACAACGGTCTAATTTTGCACAGATGGGCTTTCCGACATCCTTTGCTGCACTGATGGGCATACAGGAGGATGTCAATATAGCTGAGATGACCCGTGACTATCTCTATGATCAACATAATCCACAGACTAATGGACACCCAACTCACGATCAGGAAAGCCAGGCAAGTTTTGTGCTTTTTAATACTCTCAAGACGATTGTCAATAACATTGGTGGCACTACCAATGGGAATACGGCTATCTCTGATATTCAAAAGAAGGCTCTCGTAAGAATGATGTTACCACCAAATCCTCATTAATTGAGCGATCCTTAGGAGGGGGTATCAGCGCCCCCTCTATATTTAATTATTTAATTTTATAATCCCCCAAAATCTAAAGATGGAGTTAAATAATCCTTACAAAAATATGGGTTAAATGCATTAAAAGAACGAAAACACTTCTTTTACCTAACCAAACTCCACAGATCCTATGAAATCCCATTTTCACCCATGTATATCCTTTGAAAAAATTGCCGTCTTTGTAAAATAATATCATTGAGGGTGGAGAATGCACGAACTCTACTTAAGGTTAAAGAATAAGGCAAAAGAGCTTTCTAAAGACATTGAAACTCCTGCTTTCTACAGGAAATTTCAGAAAGAACTCTCTCTTTCAAAGGAATCCCTTCAGAGAAACAACCTCCTTAGACAGTGCATAAACCACTACTGTCTGGAGCAGGAAGGCCTGGGACATGGCTATCAGCACTGTCTTAGCGTTGCCATTGATGCTGGAGCTCTGGTTCTTATCGAAGGTAAAAGGGCACCTGAAATATACGGCAACCTTGAAGAATTGATGACCGCTGTGCACATTGCCGGATTGCTTCATGATATTAAAAGGGATGAAGAGGACCACGCAATTGCGGGTGCCCGGGAAGCAGAAAAGGTGCTTGACTGTTTCGGTCTTGATGACAGATTCAAAGACTACATCGTAACTGCTATCAGAAATCACGAGGCCTTTAAAAAAAGCATTAATGCAAGAGACGAAAAGGGTGCACTTATAAGCGATGCCCTGTACGATGCAGATAAATTCCGCTGGGGCATTGATAACTTCACTACAACCGTATGGGAGATGCTTGATTACTCAAACATATCTCCTCGTGAATTCTTTGAAAATTATAAAAAGGGTATCGATTATATCGAAAGAATCAAGGACACCTTCAGGACCGAAACAGGCAGGAAATACGGCCCCGAGATTATTGATGCAGGGCTAACCATTGGGAAGATGATTTATCAGGAGCTTAAAAGGGCGCTTGATTAATTTTTCTGCTTTTGCTTTTTCAGCCCATAGGTTGGATTACCAAACAGCACCCCCCTTAACCATTCATGGGCAAACTTCATGAGCTCAATCTCGTCTTCCTTTATCAACTCAACGGTGTCCTCATCCACATCGTAGGTGTCGAGGAAACGGCTTTCAAAGACAAACTTTCTAAAACTGTCAATATCATAGCTTGCCATAAGGTATAGCTGAAGACTCTTCCCGTCAGGCTCAAGTTCTGAGGCATAGAGTTTTTTGTTAAGCACTATATCCCACCAGTGCTTGTTATAAAAATCAATCAGGTTTATCTCCTGAGCCTCTCTCCACTGTCTTATGGTCCACTCTTTGTCTTCCTCATATCCCTTACAAAAGTGCTCCTTTATGGGAAAGAAGAAATCTCCACCACCAACTTCCTTACTCTTCAGAAGACCAAAACCTATTGGATAATACCTGCACACCACTGGCCTGTCAGTGTAAATGGTGCAGCCCTCCCTGGTTACAAATGGGCATTTGCTGTCGGCTTTCATTCTGAGCATGAGAAAGGGGAGCTTGGTCTTTTTTAACTTCATAAGCTGAGTATAATTGGCTATAAACTCACCAGAGGTGATACCAAGGCGGTTTTTTATTCTCAATATGTCGTAGGGTGTAAGGAAGATGTCGATCTTTCCACAACACTGCGTGAAGCATTCAAGGCCTTTATGGCACCTGAACTGAAACTTGCTGTCAAGGTCCATTTGTATTGGCTGAACCGGATTGCCAGATAACTTTTTAATGGTGTCTTTCATCCCGTTAAACTCCTTTCAAGGTGGTTTATTAATATAACCTATTTTTGTGATTAATTACCAATAAAATATAGTTATTGCGTTATAGCGTTAATTGCGTTTATCGCGTTTATTGAGTTTATCGCGTTGATAGCGTTAATTGAGTTCGTTGCGTTTATTGAGTATAGGTTTTTTTACTAAACACTAAAAACTCTGCACTCAAAACTAAAAAACTACCCCCTACACCCTACTCCCTACTCCCTAATATAGCTCTTGCTGCGACTACACCTGAGACTGATGCCTGTATAAGGCCTCTTGTGATGCCGGCTCCATCACCTATTGCATAAAGCCCCTTTATCTCGGTTTCAAAGTCCTCTGTAAGCTTTAACCGCATTGAATAAAACTTCACCTCCACGCCGTAAAGGAGTGTATGTCGGGAGTTGATACCTGGCATCACCCTGTCCATTGCCTCAAGCATCTCAAGTATGTCCTGCAGATACCTGTAGGGAAGCACAAAGCTAAGGTCACCAGGCATGGCATCTTTAAGAGTGGGTGTGATGATGGATTTCTTTATCCTCTCAGGTGTTGAGCGTCTGCCGGCTCTTAGGTCACCAAGTCTCTGCACTATAACGCCTTTTCCAAGGAAGTTTGCAAGTCTTGCAATGTATCGTCCGTAAGCAATGGGCTCTTTGAAGGGCTCTGTAAAGTAGGTGCTCACAAGGAGGGCAAAGTTCGTGTTTTCTGTCCTGTGCTCAGCATAACTATGGCCATTAACGGTCCACAGACCTTTAATGTATTCCTTTACCACTTCACCGTAGGGATTCACACAAAAGGTGCGTACCCTGTCGTCAAAGGTCTTGGAGTAATAGACCAGCTTTGGCTCATACATCACTGATGTAAGGGGCTCCATCACAGAGGCAGGCACCTCAACCCTGACGCCAATATCAACAGGATTATTAAGCAGGGTAAGCCCAAGTCGCCTGGCCTGCCTTTCAAGCCACTGCGCCCCTACCCTTCCAGGTGCAACTATCACATAATCAGAACTGATGGTCTTTCCGTCTGAAAGCTTCACCCCCCTGACCCTTCCGTTTTTACTGATAATCCTGCTGACCCTTTCCTGAAAAAGTATGTCCACCTTTTCATTTACGAACTCTCTTATACGGGTCAGGAGTTCCCTGCATCGCTCTGTGCCAATGTGTCTTACCCTTGAGGGGATGAGTATGAGGTCCTCCTTTGATATGTACTGTCTTAGCTGCTCAATCTCAGGTCTTCCGTCACCATAGACCTTCTCAGGAGCACCAAAATCTATGTAGATTCTGTCAACATACTCTATCAGCTCGTTAAGTTTTCCCTCTTCCATGTATTCGTTGAGGTATCCGCCAATATCTTTTGTTAAAGAGAGCTTTCCATCGCTGAATGCCCCTGCACCACCCCAGCCACTCAGGATTGCACAAACAGGGCAGGCTGAACAGGAGACCTCTCTGACCATCATAGGGCATCTTCTCTGTGTAATGTCCTTGCCCTTTTCTACCATTAAGACCTTAAGACCAGGGGCCCTTTTGATAAACTCAAGGGCTGCAAAGATGCCTGCCGGACCTGTGCCTGCAATTATCACATCATAGTGCTCTCTCATCTCAGGTCCTGCCAGTATCTGGTTATATAGCCAAGGGCATCGTAATTGGTTAGGTCAAGATGAAGCGGGGTGATGGATATATAGTTCTTTGTTACTGCAGTTATGTCAGTGTCGTCCTCACTGCTCCAGGTTGGTGTGCCACCGCCTATCCAGTAGTGCTTTCTCCCCCAGGGGTCAAAGGTTTCGCAAATGGCATTGTCATAAACCCTTTTGCCCTGACGGGTAAACTTCACACCCTTTATCTCCTCCTCTTCAACATTTGGCACATTCACATTAAGCAGAGTATCCGCTGGCATTGAATGCTCAAGCAGAAACCGAACGAGTCTCCTTGCAAAGGAAGCGGCTGTTTTAAACCTGATCGGCCTTCCCTCTTCGTAAACCATTGATATTGCAACCGATGGAATGCCAAACATGGTTCCCTCTATTGCAGCAGATACTGTACCCGAGTATGTGATGTCGTCACCAAGGTTTGCCCCCCGGTTTATCCCTGATATAAGTATGTCAGGTCTTCTGTCAAGCAGTTTTTCAACTGCCACGACTACACAGTCCGTTGGGGTGCCGTTTACTGTATAGATGTTTTCGTTAAGCTTTTCTACCTTGAGGGGTCTGTGCATGGTAAGGGCATGGCCTACTGCGGACTTTTCCCTGTCAGGTGCTACGATGAAGGTATCCCCAATCTCTCGCATGGCCATATAAAGGGCAACAATACCTTCTGAGCTTATTCCGTCGTCGTTTGTAACCAGTATCGTGGGCATAATATATTATATAACGGTATGGGTATTGAAGTAGCGAGGTTTAACCGTTTAGTATCTTTGCAGCCTCAGGTGCAAAGTATGTGAGGATCATGTCTGCCCCGGCACGCTTTATGGAAGTCAGCACCTCCATCATCACCCTGTCGTGGTCTATCCAGCCAAGCTGTGCTGCTGCCTTGACAAGGGAGTACTCCCCTGAGACATTATAGGCTGCCACGGGCAGGTCAAAGTTCTCCTTCACATCAGATATGACATCAAGATAGGCAAGTGCAGGCTTTACCATCACTATGTCTGCGCCCTCTTCAATGTCAAGGGCAACCTCCTTTAACGCCTCGCGCCTGTTAGGTGGGTCCATCTGATAGGCCCTTCTGTCACCAAACTGGGGTGTGCTTTCTGCAGCATCACGGAAGGGGCCGTAAAAGGCTGAGGCGTACTTTGCAGCATAGCTCATTATGGGTACATTGCTGAAGCCCTCCTCGTCAAGGGCCTGTCTTATTGCCCTAACCCTTCCATCCATCATGTCCGAGGGTGCCACCATGTCAGCACCTGCCTTTGCATGAGAGACTGCCTCTTTCTGAAGGAGTTCAAGGGTGGGGTCGTTTAAGACCTCCCCGTCCTTTACAATACCACAATGGCCATGACTTGTGTATTCACACATGCAGACATCGGTTATCACAAGGAGTTCTGGCACAGCATCCTTTATGGCCTTTATTGCCTCCTGAACCACACCATGGGGGTCGTACGCACCTGAGCCTACATCGTCTTTGTGCTCAGGGATTCCAAACAGTATAACAGCTGGTATGCCAAGTTCAAAGGTCTCCTTTGCTGTTTTTACGACCTCGTCCACAGATTCCTGAAAACAGCCCGGCATGGATGAAATGGGGCGCTTTACCCCTTTACCAAAGGTGACAAAAAGCGGGTATATGAAATCGTCAGGGGTAAGCAGCGTCTCCCTGACCATCCTCCTTATCGTCTCTGATGACCTCAGCCTCCTTGGCCTGTGTACAGGAAACAAGGCACCCTCCTTTTTAGAGTAGTTATTAAGTTTTTAGCAGGAGCTACAGCTTCCTGAGCCGCAGGAAGAACCCTGCTGGCCGCCCTTCAGCACAAAACCAGCTACCATACCATTGTCAACATAGTCAAGCTCCATGCCTGAAAGCATGCGATATGTATAGGGGTCGATAAAAACCCTGAGACCATTTTTTTCTATAACCTCGTCCCCTTCCAGGGGATTTTCAGCCAGGTCAAGGCCGTAGGAGGTGGATCAACCACCACCAGCCACATAGATTCTGAGACCCCAGTCTTCCTTGCCTTCCTGTTTAAGTATCTCTCTGGCTTTATCAGCAGCCACATCAGTAATTGTTATCATTGGACAGTCCTCCTTTTGTACTCATCGGTCAATAATTTAATATACTTTTTTTTGACATAAAAAAGCAAACCAAAACCGGCTCCATCTTTATTTTATTTGAAAAATACCTGTGCAAAGTGATAAAATTCATACTTGAAAACATTTAACAACCAAAACTTAAGGAGGCTGTATGAAGGTCAAGATTATCGCCATATCAGCAGGTCTGGGACTTTTGCTGACCATGGGAGCCTGTAAGAAAAAGGAAGAGGCACAGGCACCACCATCACCAATGGCCAATGTTCCTCAGACAGTGATGGCACCAAAGGGAGAGACCCACATTGTGGTTCCAGACTTTGTAAAAGGCAAGTGGAAGGCTGTAAAGCTTGAGATACTTGACAAGAGCACCAATAAAAAACAGGAAGTAACCATAAACCTGAACTCCGAATACAAGATCCCGAACTCCAACTTAAAAATCAAGGTGGGAGAGTTCCTTCCTGACTTCAAGATGGATGGCCTTTCAATTACCTCTGCATCAAATGACCCCAAAAACCCTGCTGTCCATGTATTTGTCTATGAGGGTGATAAGCAGATCTTTAAGGGCTGGCTTTATTCAAGATTTCCCACCATTCATCCATTTCAGCACGACAAATACGGACTCACTCTTATTGAAGGCATAAAGGCAGGATAGTCTCATGGCCTGGAAGCCTTTTCATGGCTTCCAAGCCATCTCATAAACCTATCCTTTATCTCAGGCCCGGAAAAGGGTATATTCTTTACCCTTTCATTGCCGGGACGAGCCAGCACATGGATAAATTTAGTACCACCTTTGCGACTTCTAAGGGCAGTTTTTAACTCATCAATACTCTGACATTGAAAGACACTTCTTAAACCAAACCCCCTTGCAACCACAGAGAGGTCAGAAAGGTTGAACGAATGGGTGGGCTGGTTTCCCGTGGAGCCATACACACCGTTGTCTATTGCTATGATGGTTAGATTTCCAGGGTTAAGATGTGCTACCGTTGCCAGTGTGCCTGAGTTCATAAGAAGGCTTCCGTCACCATCGATGACAAACACCCTCTTTTTGCTCTTCAGTGCTATACCAAGACCGATGGGAGTTGCCATGCCCATACTTCCAAGCATGTAAAAGTTTGAAGGCTGCTCTAAAATGTGATAAAGCTCCTTTGATGGCACTCCCAGGTTACAGACCACCACCTGCGATGAGAGTATCTCCCTGAGTGCACTGATAATCTCGTATCTGGTGTGTCTTGCCTTTAGTTTCCTTCGGGATCTGTTTATTGATACAGTCTTAAAAACCCTTTCACCATAGGTGTAGGCAGTGCCTTCACAGCCTTCCCAGAGTCGTGGACTTAGCAGAAATGCATGCACCCTGTCTTCCTTGAAAACCCTGCCAAGGGGTCGCTCTATCTTCCTTAAATCCTCCGTTCTTTCAAGCACTGTGTAGGTGATACCTGATGCCCTGAGAAGGGCCTTTAATGCCCTGCCCATTGGTTTTTGTGCCTCTATCTGCTCTCCATACATGCCCCTGTGGCTTATAAACAAAGGAAGCGGAATCCTGTAGTAAGCACTCAGAGAGACAAGTGCGTTTATCATGTTTCCAAGCCCTGACGACTGAATAATCATTGCAGGTCTTCCACCTGCAAGTGATACCCCTGCCGAAATGCCCACACCCTCTTCCTCACGGGTAAGGGGCACATAACTGCCTGTTTCGGACACCCTTTTTAAAAGCCACTTAACCCTGTCACAGGGAAGGGCAAGAATGGTGTCTATCCTGGCACTCTTAAGTATATCCACTAATCTGTCTTCAACTGTTTGCAAAGTATCTCCTCCAGCTCTCTTTCGTCAGTGTTTTTTGAGACAAAAACAGGCTCAACGATAAAGGTTCCCCTTTCTTTCTCAACCAGCCTTTCACCACCACCTGTTATGTTAAGAAGCACTGTCTCATGGCTTTTAATCCTTCCGTCCTTTACTGCCCTGATAAGTGCAGCCAGTGCCACACCAGAGGCAGGCACGATGTCTATTCCTTCGGTATCCTCAAAAAGCCTCATTGCGTAAAAGACCTCGTCGTTTTCCACACCGTACATATCACCACCACAGGCGGTGAGGGCATCGTAAATGCCGCCTTTAACCGAATACGCAGGATAACGATTTGAAAGCACCCTCGTTGTGATGAGGTTTATAAGCGCAGGGTCAAGCTCAGCAGGGTTAAGCTCACGGCTTTTTCTCTTCCATGCCTTTACCATTGGGACAAAGGGAAGGTTCTGTGCAAGGTGAAGCTCGGGCAGTCTGTTTCCGTAACGGCCATCCTTTAAGAGCCTTTCTGCCATCTCCCACACCCCTATTGCACCTGTCCCGCTTCCTACAGCCTGAAAGTAATGCTCTGGAAGCCTGCCCATAACCCTCACTGCCTCCATCAACACGACACCAAGGCCATCACGCTTTGCAATGTTTTTCACTCCACCCTCAAAGGGCATATCAAGCACTGAGGATATCCTTCTTGCAAGGTCTATAGAGTCAGCATAATCTCCATCAGAAAGGGCAACAGTAGGCACCCTTACGGATTCAATCAGATACCACATCTCAAGCAGGCACATCTTTGGAACAACGATTATTATTGGGAAGTCTGATTTTGATGAGATGTGGGCAAAGGCACGGGCTGTGTTTCCTGCCGAGGCTACCACCAGCCCCTTCATCCCGTTTTCCCTTGCGTTTTCAAGTGCCACAGCTGCCTCGTATTCCTTGAATGTGCAGGTCAGCACCTGGGCTCCCCGTTCAGGCCAGTAACCGTTAAATGCAATAAAGAGGCTCTCAAGGCCAAGCCTCTTACCAAGTGCCTCGGAGTGATAAACCACAGGGCCTGGCTGATCAAACTCGGCTTTGTGCACAGGAAGCCAGTTGAAACGCCAGATCCCCTCTCCACGGTTGTATTGAAAGTCTTTATCCCTGTATTCAGTGACAAGCAGTGCATTGCTACAGTGCTCGCAAAAGGCACAGTAGGTATCCTTAAGCAGGGTACCACAGTTTTTGCATTTTATCCTGAAATGAGGCATCACCGTCTCCTTTTTATTACCCCTGATATAAGCTCCATTATGTCCACAATGGGTATCTGGTTTTTATAACCCCTCATGGCCTCATTTACCTTTTCATAGCAGGCAGGACAGCTAAGCACAAGCCTCTGAGCACCCTTTTTAACCGCTTCATCAATGCTCAGCCGTGCAATAGCCACTGCATTTTCGTGAAATACCTTGCGGGCTGCCCCACCAGCACCACAACAACGGGAAAGCCTCCCATGACGGTCAAACTCAAGAAGTTCCACCTCGGGTATAGCCCTCAGAAGCCTTCGGGGCTCCTCAATGACACCAACCCCTCTTGAAAGGTAACAGGGGTCGTGGTATATAAGCCTGAGGGGCTCCTCATTATGAAAAACCACCATTCCCTTTTTAAGGGCACTGTAAAGGTACTGTGTTATGTGGACTATCTTAAAGGGGAGCTTCTGTCCGTAAAACTCTGGCCAGTCCTTGACCATCATGTTTACACAGCACGGACAGGAGCAGACCAGTGTCTTAACACCACGGCTTCTGTAGGCTTCAACAAGCCTTTTCACTAAAGACTCAAGCAGTTCAAACTGTCCTGTTATAAAAAGGGGAAAGCCACAGCAGACCTCCTCTTCCTCTCCAAGCATGGTAAAGGGCTCTCCAACGGCATCCATTACTATCACATCCCCTCTTACCATTGGCCTTGCCTGATAGGCACCGGTGCATCCTGCGTAATAGGCAATCTCAGCACTCCGGGCTATTTCAACCCCCTCGGGAAACCAGGGTTTATAACGTTTTGAGGCAGGCTGGTTATAGGGGTTTCCTGTCTCTTTTACTGCCAGGGGCAATTCGCGCTGGCTGCCTATTGGACCAAGTCCCCTTAGAACCATCTCCCTTCTTAGCAAAGGCCATAGCCTCTGGGTGTCTATTCCAACAGGACAGGCCTCTCCACAGGCACCGCAGGTGGTACACTCAAATACTGCCTTTGTGAAATCCTCAAGCACCTTCCGGGGTATCTCCCGTTTCAGCAAAAGCGATTTAAGCCCCTCGGTCTGCTCTATAAACTCCCTGTACTGCCTTATCTTTTCAAAGGGGGCAATACTTATGTCTCCGGTTACCTCCTGAACAGGACAGTATCTAAGACACTCCCGGCACTGGGTGCATGCCTTTATTTCAAGCATCTCCTTCCGGGAAAGCCCTTCTGTGAAGCTTCTCTTCATGGCATCCTTCCAGTAAGTTGCCGCTGTCTTCTGCGGGCCTCCTTTATGGTAAGCGGAGCGGTAATAATGTGTGAAGGAAGATAGATGAGGACTAAAAGGGCAAGCAGGTAGTGAAAAAGGAGCATCCTGTAAGCAGGAAACGAAGCAGGCTCAAAGGCAAAAAGCCCAAGCATGTAGGCCTTGATTGATATAATGTCAACCCTGAAGATGTACCGCATCAAAAGACCGCTCAGGCCAGAAAAAAGGATAAGCAGAATTAAAAAAAGATTGCCCGGTGTTATATACCGTCGGTAATCAATTGATGCACGCACCAGGAGGATATAAACCATGCTCAGGGTCATGACCCAGCCTGCATACTTCCCCATACAGACGACATGATACCACCAGCGAGGAAGCACAGAGAGTATCAGCCTCAGATGAGAAAGAAGCACCACTGTAAATGAAAGGTGAAAGAGCCACTCGCCCAGCCACAGGGGTTTATTTACCCTGAAAAGCCTTCTGAACAGGACCACATCGCATATCGAAACAAGGAGAGTTCTCTTTTCCGAAACCCCTTCAAGATAAAGCTCCTTTTTCTTCTTTCTGCCAAACACCTTTATCACATATATGATGCCCCTTAGATAAGCGACAGAAAGAACCATGTATGTAAGGATTGATAAGATCATCATTTTAACTACAGGGTGTAGCGTGTAGGGGGGTAGGGTGTAGTCTTTTTTACTACTTACTACTTACTACTTACTACTTACTAACCCCTACCCCCTACCCCCTACTCCCTGCCTTTATCATTCCAGCATAAAGGGTGTCTTTAAGAATTCATTTCTCTGGGCTGAGCGAAGGGTGTTTTCAAGCAGCATGGCGATTGTAACAGGCCCCACACCTCCGGGCACTGGTGTAATGTATGATGCCCTTTGCTTTACCTCATCAAACTCC
>WFMM01000026.1 GCA_015484595.1 Nitrospirota bacterium
GAATATACCAGCTGCAATGAAGGTTGAATAACGAAGTGCAGCTGCAGGGTCCATCTTCTCAAGTATCCTCATGGCAAGGATACCGAGAACCGAGGAGATTATACCCATGATTGCAAGCAGAACTGGAAGTGCCATAAGGTGAAGTGCTGAGCCAAGTCCTGCAATCTTTGAACCGACTGCTGCAGTGGCACCAATAGCAATGGATGCAATTATGGAGTTAACATAGGACTCGAAGAGGTCAGCACCCATTCCAGCAACATCACCCACATTGTCACCCACATTGTCTGCAATAACACCTGGGTTACGGGGGTCGTCCTCAGGAATACCTGCCTCAACCTTTCCAACCAGGTCTGCCCCAACATCTGCAGCTTTGGTGTAGATACCACCACCAACACGCATAAACAGAGCTATGGATGATGCACCCATACCAAAGGCATTGATGATAAATGCCTTCTGCGGGTCATGACCATAAATGTAGTAAAAGATTCCAACACCCAGAAGGCCAATACCAGCCACGGCAAGCCCCATAACTGCACCACCATTGAAGGCAACCGAAAGAGCCTTTGAGTGATCAGGTTTGTATTGATTTGCTGCCTCTGCAGTCCTCACATTAGCCTTGGTAGCAGCCTGCATGCCCAGGAATCCTGCTGCAATAGAGCAGATAGCACCTGAGAGGAAGGCTACTGCTGAAGGAAGGCCAAGATAAAAGAACATAGCAACAAAGACGATTACAATGAAGATCGAAAGTATCATGTACTGTCTCTTTAGATAGGCAAGAGCACCTTCGTGAATCATTGAGGCAATCTCCCTCATCGTCTCGTTGCCATCAGGCTTTCTGGAAACTGCTCCAAAGATAATCAAAGCAAGCAGCACCCCACCAGCCCCGAACAACGCAGCCAGATTAGTTAGAGTTTCCATTCACCATACCTCCTTTTGATTTATATTTGGCAAAATGCCTTGAATTCTTTAAATGTACTTGTCAGATATGTATTCCTTAAGAAAGTGAATCTCTGCTTTGAGCTTCCTCACATGTGTCTTCACCACATCCCTTATTGAGACTATCCCTATGAGTTTTCCCTTTTCTACTATAGGTAAATGCCTGATAGCATTCTGAATCATTACGGCCATTACATATTCAACCTCATCCTCTGGCTCGGCAACCACCAGGTTTTCTGCTGGAACCATGATGTCCTTAACCTTCATGCCCTTCATGTCACAGTGGGTCTGGGCAAGAATCTTTACTATGTCTCTTTCTGTGATAAGACCTATTAGATGTCCTGAGTCTTCCACTAAAAGGGCACCTATGTTTCTCTGCATCATCTTTGATGCAGCATCTGCAATCTCTGTGTCTGCTCCAACAGTGATAAGCTCTCTGCCCTTTTCGTTAAGGATATCCTGAACGAGCATTACATTACATCCTTTCCTACCATTTTGTAATAGGTTATGGCAAGTGTCCTGTAACCCATGTGTGCGAGTTTGGAGTATGGAAAGTAGACGATTGTATAGAAAACGAACATCAGATGAACGAAATACATTGGGTATGCAAGCTGTCTGATACCAGCAAGCCTAATAAGCTCGGTAAGAAGACCTGTTATTGCAAGAAGAAGTATCATAATTATAAAGGTCCAGTCAAAGGAAGAGGTCTTTGTGTTTATGCCCTTGTCCTTCATATGGTTGCCGATGATAATCAGTATGCCGACAAGGAGTGAAAGGGCACTGAGATTTGCCCACCACTTCATCGGGTCAGCAAGGGATATTGGAGAGTGTATCTTCATTACATAGTAGTAAAAGGTTATCCAGCAGGTGGTGATAAAAAGGCCAACAAATCCGTAGAAAACCAGCATATGTCCGTTTTTCCTGTCTGCGTTTGCCTCGCACTTTGTGAACTTGGTGTGTTTGAGAAACTCAACGATGGTTTCAACAAAGGCATCACCAAACTTCATCTTGTAATCGGTTCCGTTTAAGCTCTTAAGCTTTCCCCAGAACCTTACGAGACTTATTATATAGGACAGACCAGCGAGTGCAACCAGTGCACCAAAGAGATTCTCAATTGTATGGATTGAAAAGAAATGGGAGTAAACTATCTTTCCCTCTGGAATGTGAAGATGCCCCTCAGCAGCAAGCACCAAAAACAGTATCACAAAGGGTATAGCAAGTGCGAGTATAGGGTTTCTTACAATCTTTGCCATAAAGCTTGGAATGGCATTTTCATTGATAAACTTTGCCCTCAATGCACTCAATACATCTCCAGGCCTTGCACCTCTTGGGCAGTACTTTGAGCAGTCATTGCAGTTGTGACAGTACCAGATATCAGGGTCTGCAAGGAGACTTTCCTTCTGCCCAAGCTGAGCCATTATCATCTCTTTTCGCGGAAAAGGTCTTTCATCAGGTGACATTGGACAGACCACTGCACAGGTTGCACACTGATAACACTTCTTGACCGTCTCACCACCGACCTTTTTAAGGTCTCTGATAAAGTTTATGTCTGGTGACAGCACCCTCTCCTCTGGCATATAAACCTCCTAAAGTATTAAATTCTAAATTCTAAACAAAATCCCAAATCCGAAATCATAAATCTAAAATCTAAAATCTAAAATCAGAACCCTTTGTAGGGGTTTGCACCTATCTCTTTTACCTGCTCGGCAAACTCATTAAGTATCTGCGGGAGCTGGTCGTACTCGTTAATGGCAAGCTGAACCATCTTTACCCTCTCAGCCTCAAGCATCAACCTGCTCAGTGTTTCCTGAACCTTACCAAGACGCTCGTTTGCCATCTGAGAGCCCTTTACAAAGTGGCACTGATAGTCGTCACCAAACTTACAGCCTATCAGTATGACACCATCAGCACCCTTTGAAAGCACATCGGATACCCAGACCAAGTTCATTCCACCAAGACAGCGAAGCCTTATGAGCCTGAAGTTTGGTGGAAGCTGCAACCTGTTTATGCCTGCCATGTCAAAGGCAGGATAGGCATCGTTTTCACATATAAAGCCAACTATGTATGGAAAGAGCTCACTTTCATCAGGCACCTTCATCTCCTGTAGCATGGAGGATATCATGTCTATGCTGTAATCACTGAAGTTGATTATCCTCTGAGGACATGCACCCATACAGGTTCCACAACGACGACATCTGTAGGGGTGCTCCTGAGGTGTTGCCTTCTCATCCTCATCAAGCACACCAAAGGGACACTCAACCGTGCAACGACGGCACTGTGTACAGGACTCAAGCCTGAACACAGGGAAGGTCTGGTCCCAGGACCTTGGATGAACAGCATAACCCTCGGAAGACCTCTCTATGCACTGTATTGCCTTAAGTGCTGCTCCTGCACCATCCATCGCAGCCTGTGCAGCATCCATAGGATGCCTTGCAGCACCTGCTGCATAAATGCCTGTTCTTCTTGTCTCGTATGGAAAGCAGATAAAGTGGGAGTCAGGGAAACCATACTTCAGATAGGGCATCTCAGGGCCCTGACGATACTTGAGATTAAGTGCTATTGGGTAGGGCACGAGCTCTTCCACCACACCGTCTTCGGTCTGTTTTTGTACAATGTCACCAATGTATTCCTGGTCACGGGTAAGCTCCTTTGGCTCCCTGCCTTCAGGCACCATGTTTGTTACCATTCCCGTGGCAAGCACAACCATATCGGCATTAATTACATTGACCTCGTTAAGAAGCTTGTTTTCCACCTTAACCTGAATCGTGCCATCAGCATTTTCCTCAAGCCCCTGTATCTCTCCCTTTATAAGAAATACACCTTCGTCATCTTGCATGCTCTTGTAAAAGTTCTCATAAAGACCTGGTGTCCTCATATCCTTGTAAATGATAAATGCACCTGCATCCTGATTGGCCTCTCTTATGTACTTTGCCTGCTTAAGGGATGTAAGACAGCATACCGACGAGCAGTAGGGGAGGTGATTTTCGTCCCTCTGTCCAGCACACTGAATAAATACAACCGTATTTGGTGTGGCACCATCAGAGGGCCTCTTGATGCCGCCATTTGATGCCATCTTTTCAAGTTCCCAGTTTGTGACAACATTCTTGAACTTGCCATACCCAAAGGGTTCTTCAAGCTTTGTGGCATCATAGGGCTTCCAGCCGATGGTAAAGACAATAGCACCTGCCTTTACGGTCTCTGGAGAGGAGCACTCTGGAAGTGGAAACCTTGCAGGTCCACCGCTTTTTACCTCTTCGTTTATGTCTATTTCTTTCCTTGTGATGTTTTCATTTGAGCAGATGGTTACATCGTACATACCGGGCTCACCTTCAATGGTAACCACCTGTGAGTTTGTGTACACAGTAATATTAGGATGGTCCTTTACAGCCTTTATCTTCTCATCAATATCAGGGCTTTCTAATTGCTCATAGGGTGGCTTTGAAGGAAGTATCTTCTTCATCTCCCTGACCCTTCCACCAAGCTCCTCAGCCTTCTCAACCACTATTGCCCTGTAACCAGCCTTTGCAGCCTCAAGTGCAGCACTAAGCCCTGCCACACCGCCACCGACAACAAGGATGGTCTTTTCAAGGTCACCCCTTTTGGGTTCAGGTGGATCTGCCTTCTGTGCCCTGGTAATCCCCATTCTAAGGTAGTCTTCAGCCATCCTCTGGGTGTTTTCATCATTTGGTGGCTGACACCATACCACATGCTCACGAAGGTTCACCCTCTCAGTGACATACTTCTGAGGGTCAAAGGCAAACACATCGGTGTTTACCCTCATGGAGCAAGCTGCAATAACTATCGTATTTATACCCTCGTTCTGTATATCATCCTTTATGACCTGCACACCTTCCTGAGAGCAGAGGAAATCGTGAACCTTACAAACAGCAGGGCCGTACTCCTTTGCTACCTCTTCAAGCTGCTCTATGTTAAGAGCATCACCTATTCCACAATCCTTACATATATATACCCCGACCTTCTTTTCCATTTACTTACCTCCTACAAGAGTTTGTATGCAGTTTATAGCACTTGCCGTTGCTTCCTGGTTTGAGGTGTTGACATCCTTTGGACCTGTTGCCACTCCAACTGCAAATATTCCATCCTGTAGCTTATCCTTGAGGATGAACCCGTTTTCCTCTGTGGTAACACCACCTGGGAACCGCTGTGTTCTGGTCTGTGGCTCCATGCCTGCAGCAAGCACCACCATGTCAAACCTCTCGTGTATCTTCTTAACATTTGCCACATCCTCAACCGTTACGATCACATCCTGAGTTTCAGGGTCCTCCTCTATCTTTGCAACCTTACCCTTTATAAACTGGATGTTTTCATCAGCCTCTACCTTTTTGTAGAAATCCTCGTACTTACCTGGTGCCCTGAGGTCTATGTAAAAGACCGTTACCTTTGAATCAGGATTTTTCTCTCTGATGTATGTGGCCTGCTTCATGGTTGCCATGCAGCAGATGGCTGAGCAGTAGTTCAGATGATTTTCGTCCCTTGAGCCAGCACACTGAACAAAGGCGATGTTCTGAACCTCTTTGCCATCAGAGGGTCTGAGGATCTTACCCTTTGTTGGACCGTTAGGGGCAGCAAGACGCTCCATCATCATGTTGGTTATCACATTCTTTACCTTGCCAAAGGAAAGATTGTCCATCTTTGTAGCATCGTAGAGGTTCCATCCTGTGGCAAAAACAATTGCACCTACATTGAGCTCTATTGTTTTATCCTCCATATCAAGGTCTATTGCTCCGTATTTACAAGCCTCAACGCACTTTGCACATTCCTTCCCCTTACAAACCGAACTGTCTATTACATAACGCATTGGAAAGGAAAGCTCATGAGGAAGATATATTGCCTTTGTGGTGTCCATACCGAAATTGAACTCATTGGGTCTTTCTACGGGACAGGCTTCCACGCAGGCATTGCAGGCAGTGCACTTTTCATTTACATACCTTGCCCTCTGTTTTACCTTTACCGTGAAGTTACCTGCTGAGCCAGATATGTCTTCCACCTCTGCCATTGTGTAGAAGGTTATGGCAGGGTTTTCCTTGATCCTTCTGAAGTTTAATTCAAGTCCGCAGTAGGGAGGGCATAGTTTTGGGAAATACCTGTAAAGCTGTGCAACCCTTCCTCCAAGATAGGGATTTCGTTCTACAATAACAGCCTTTGTTCCAGCCTCTGCAGTCTCAAGTGCAGCAGTAACTCCGCTTATACCTCCTCCTATTACGAGTACTGTTTTGTCAGGAGCTATAGCCATTTATTGCCTCCTTATACGATTATTGTGTTTTGACCTTAAAAAACCTGTCACTCTGAAATCTTCTCAACCTCTACTTGAAAAGCCATCAGAATGACAGGAATTTTCAACATATAATCACCATCATTATTTTAGAAAAAGAGGGGGCATAATGCCCCCTCCCTTTTAATTCCGCTCTCTATTAATCAGGAATGATCTGCTTGTAAGGTATCTTCTCGAACTCCCACTGGCCGTTTTCAGGATTAATCCTGGAGACACTGAAGCACTTCCAGTTTTCATCATCGATGTTAGGGAAGTCACCCCTGAAGTAGTAACCAGGATACCTGGTCTCTTCCCTGAACAGGATGTGTCTTGCATGTGCCTCACCAGCAACTATCCTGTGGTAGTTCTCCCAGCACCTCATAAGCTCGTGATGGTCAGCAGCAGCCATCCTCACTGAGTCTTCCTTCAGCATCTCAAGCTGCCTGAGACCTTCCTCAAGCATGGTCTTACTGGTCATGTACCAGTAGCCTGCACCACCAACATACTCGTCCATGATCTTCTGAAGCCTCTTCTGCAGGAGACTTGGCCTGATGTAGTGTGGGTTGACATTGGGGTCAGTGGTGTAGTTTTTGTACTTCTCGTAGATCTCAAATGGCAGGAAGATCTCTGCAACATACTCCTTTGCATCCTTTGCAAGTTTAGGCTGATAGTCCTGATGCTCAAGTACATACCTGACCATCTCTTTACCAGCAATACGGCCCTCAGCATGTGAACCTGAGGAGAACTTGTGGCCTGATGCACCACAGCCGTCACCAGCAGTGAATAGACCGTCAATGGTAGTCATCCTGTTGTAACCCCAGAAGTACTCGTCAAGGCCGTGCTTTTTGCAGATGTCCTCAGGACCGCTGGTCCAGAGACCTGCACAACCTGCGTGTGAACCAAGCAGATATGGCTCTGCTGGCATAAGCTCTGAGTATTTCTCTTCTGGACGGATGTTGTTTGCTGCCCATAGACCTGCCTGTGAAATGGTCATGTCAAGAAAGTCTTCCCATGCCTCTGCCTCAAGGTGTTTCAGTTCCTTGGCATCCATTACCTTCTTTGCTTCTTCAAAGGCAAGGTCTGTCCTCATCCATATTGGACCTTTACCCTTCTTCATGTCGTCCATCATTGCCTCATTCCTGAGACATGTGCCAAGGATCTCAGCATAACTGCCATATTTCTGTTTCAGTTCCTCGTGGTGAGTTGCACAGTAGTCCTCACCAAGGGCATTGGTTGCCTTTGCCTTGAAGAACAGGAACCATGCACCAACAGGACCATAACCGTCCTTGAACCTTGCAGGGACAAACCTGTTCTCCATAAGCACCATCTTTGCACCAAGTTCTGCTGGCATAGCATATGTGGAGCCTGCGTTCCAGACTGCAAACCAGGTCCTACCCATACCCTCACCGGTTGACCTTGGCCTGAACACATTAACGCATCCACCTGCAGCTACCAGCATGCATTTTGCCTTAAAGACATAGGCCTTGTGCTCACGAACACTGAAACCTACTGCTCCTGCAACCCTGTTAGGATTGTCAGCATCAGGGATGAGCTTAACGATGAAGACCCTTTCAAAATGGTTCTGCTCCATGCCTGTTTCCTGACGGTTGTACTCAAGGGCCTTCTTTGCGGCCTCTGCAACGATGACCTTGTAGGACTCACCGTTGATCATTATCTGCCAGCGGCCTGACCTGACTGGCTTTGCACCGTCTTTGAGCTTCTTACCGATCTTCTTTGCCTCTGCACCGTCTACCTTCTTGCCTTCGTCGGTGATCCTCCAGATAGGAAGACCCCACTCCTCAAAAAGATGAACTGAGTCGTCAACATGACGGCCGAGGTCATAAACAAGGTCCTCCCTGATGATTCCCATCAGGTCCTTTCTGACATACTTGACATAGTCGGCAGGGTCGTTCTCACCCATGTAGGTGTTGATTGCTGAAAGACCCATTGCAACCGAACCTGAACGGTCTGTTGCAGCCTTGTCAACCATGACTACCTTGATGCCCTTAGGTGTGGCCCAACGACATGCCTCAAAGGCAGCACCACAGCATGCCATACCACCACCAACCAGAAGTATATCTGTCTCAACCTCAACTATCTCTGGCTCGGCACAATATGAAAAAGTGCAAGTTTCCTTTTCCATGACTTCCTCCTTTTTATTAGATATTCATTAAAGTAAAACTTTAAATAAATTACTTAACCCCTTAATTTAAGGAGTTGGCATCTCCTTACCTTCTCCCTGATGGGTGAAGAAGCCTGGCTCTTTAATCTTGTTGTAATCAGGCTCAGGAAGTCCTGCATATGGGTCGATTGAACCCTCTGGAGTGGTCCTGATTGGGAACTTGAACCTCTTGAGTGAACCGTCACGGAACTTGATGGTCCACATAATTGCATCGGTTCCCCTCAGAGGAATAACATTTGCACCCATTGGGCAGAAGTCCTGATAGCCTCTTACCTCAATGGCCTGCTGTGGGCAGATTTTAACACAGTTGTAGCACTCCCAGCACTGGTCAGGCTCCTGATTGTAAGCCTTCATCCTGTCTCTGTCCAGTTTCATCAGGTCGTTGGGGCAGATGTACATGCATGCAGTTCTTTCCTGTCCTTTACAGCCGTCACATTTCTCTGTGATCACATAGCTTGGCATACTTTTACCTCCTTGCTTTTTGGTTTTTTGTAATTAAACACAGAGAGAATTAAGATTCGAGGTCTCTCCACCTCCCTTCTGGTTTTAGGATATCTCCCCAATAAATCCTTAATAAGTATTCCTTTTTATTCACCTTCAGCGTATTTATGGAGCTTGATCTCGACCTTCTCCTTGAGCCCAGCATAGTACTCTTTCAGAATCTCTATAACCTCTGGACGGCTGAACTTATCAGGCACATCCTCACCCTCGGAAAGCATCTTACGGAGTTTTGTTCCACTAAGGATGAGCCTGTCTTCCTTGCTGTGCGGGCAGGTTTTCATTGAGGCCATTCCATCACACTTATAGCAGTAGAAAGTCCAGTCAATCTTAAGGGGTTTGGTCTCAAGGGCATCAGCGGGGATCTCGTCAAATATCTTCTGAGCATCAAATGGACCATAGTAATCACCCACGCCTGCGTGGTCACGACCAACAATCAGGTGACTGCAGCCGTAGTTCTGTCTGAAGACTGCATGAAGCAGAGCCTCTCTTGGGCCAGCATACCTCATGTCAAGAGGGTAACCACCAACCATAATGGTGTCCTTCACATAGTAGTTCTCAATAAGTGTATCTATTGCCCTCTGTCTGACCTCTGCAGGAATATCACCTGGTTTGAGCTTTCCAAGGAGCATGTGTATAAAAACACCATCGCATATCTCAATTGCTATCTTTGTAAGATACTCATGGCTACGATGCATTGGATTACGGGTCTGAAAGGCTGCAACCGTTGACCAGCCCTTCTCCTCAAAGGCCTTCCTCGTCTCAGCAGGTCTCATGTAGATGCCCTTAAACTTCTCAGGGAACATACCCTCACTGAGAACCTTAACAGGACCAGCAAGGTTTACCTCTTCCTGTGCCATAACCTTGGCAACGCCGGGATGCTCTGTATCAGTGGTCTTAAAGACCTGTTTACACTCGTGTTCTTTGTCTATGGTGTACTTTTCGGTTACAGTCATTATTCCCATAACCTCGCCGCTTTCCTCATCCACAAGGGCAACATCCTCACCTTCTTTTATGCTGTCGGCCTGTCCTTTATTGGTTGATAGGGTGATGGGTATTGGCCAGAATGTGCCGTCTGACATCTTCATCTCATCACAGACACCCTTCCAATCATCGTAACCCATAAAGCCTTCAAGTGGCGTGAAACCACCTATACCAAGCATTATGAGGTCACCAGTCTCACGGGAGGTCATCCTGACCTGTGTAAGGCTCTTTGCCTTTTCAAGCAATTCCTTTCTCTCATCTCCTTCAACAAGTAGCGGTTTTAACTTCTTTTCTTTACCATGGGGGTTAACCAAAGCCATTTCCTTGATCCTCCTTTATAAATTATTATTTTAGACTATCAAGAATGGCGCATATGTTTGCGAATATCTCCTCAATGTTACCCACGCCGTTTACCTTTTTAAGTATTCCCTTTTTGCCATAGTAGTCAATAAGAGGAGCGGTCTGAGATTCGTAGACCTCAAGGCGTTTCTTGATGGTCTCTTCCTTATCATCATCCCTCTGATAAAGCTCCCCTCCGCATTTGTCACATACCCCTTCCTTCTGTGGTGGGCTAAAGTATATATTATACATCTGACCACAGGATTTACAAGTCCTTCTGCCTGTCAGTCTCTTCATAAGCACATCAAAGTCAACATCCACACTGAGTGCAACCTGAAGTGGCATACCCATCTCATCAAGCACCTTATCGAGGGTCTCTGCCTGAGAGGTGTTACGAGGAAAGCCATCAAGGATAAAACCCTTTTTACAGTCATCCTGCTGGAGTCTCTCCTTAACCAGTCCGATAACCACTGAGTCAGGAACGAGCTCTCCTTTGTCCATGTAGGATTTTGCTTCTTTACCAAGGGGGGTTCCGTCTGCTACTGCCTTTCTGAGGATGTCGCCTGTGGAAATCTGGGGGATGCCATACTTTTCGATGAGTTTCTTTGCCTGTGTGCCCTTACCTGCTCCTGGTGCTCCAAGTAAAACGATTCTCATTTATTGATACCTCCGTAAGAGTTTTTTGATCTGACCCCACAGTGAGAACGCAATATACTACATAAAGAGTTTTTTAGATTTCAAGAAAAAAATTAAAATTGGTATATAAGATTTTTTTATTATAATTATTAATCAGAGAATTGTGGATAACATGGGGTAATTAACATACAATAGACAGGGCAGGCAGGTTATTATGATACATTATAAAAACTGAAAAGCAAGATAACGAACAACACTGACTTAACGAGCTCTATCCAGCCTGTTTGTTTCAATTTTATCCTGTAGGGTTTCAGCAAGAATACAAGATTGTCTATCAAGGGAACCGAAAGCACCAAAGACACATTAATTAATTTATATACCACAACCACGAACAGCAGATATAAAAATGAGACGACCCTGTACATGGCATCCTTTCTTAGCTGCATTCTTACCTTAAATACCCCTGCAGCAAAATAAAGTGCCACTATTAAATAAATAATGTATCCTGTCTTTTCAGTGGATATGTAAAAGGAGACAAGTACGGTCAGGCTTAAAACCATAAAGCCCAGTACTTCCGTAACTATAAAATGCTCACCCTTTAATTTAAAAAACAGAAGATAACATACAGGCACTGCGGCAAAAGGCAGAAATCCCGTTATGTCTTTGCCTGTAATGTAAAGAAATATGAGGGCTCCTGCTACGAGCTGTAATGAAAAAAGTACCCCGCCTTTTATATCTCTGAACTTTACCCACTTTGAAAAGGCCTCCTTTGAGTTTATGATCAAAAAACAGCATATAACTGCCAGTGCAATTTTTCCGGCACTAAAAGCACTTCCCTGAAGGCCTGCAACAAAGGC
>WFMM01000027.1 GCA_015484595.1 Nitrospirota bacterium
AAAAAGTCTACACCCTACACGCTACACCCTACGCCCTGTAGTTTGGGATTTGTTTAGGATTTAGGATTTAGATATTAGAAATTATAAGCAACAAGGAGGTGTCCTATGAAACGAAAGGGTATTGACAGGAGGGCCTTTTTGAAGGGGTTGGGGCTTGGCGGTGTATTTCTGGCAGCCACTGCAGGCAGCAAAAGGGCTACTGCATCTGTTAAGAAGAAAGAGATACCCCACCAGACGCTTTATCGTGAGACCGAGGCATTCAGGAAGTATTACGAATCTTTAAGAGACTGATAGGAGGGCAGAGATGGCAAGTTTTAAGTTAACAAAGACAGTGAGGGGAGCATCAAAGACAGAAACCATTAACCTTAATCCATCAGTAGGGAGGCGGTCTTTTCTGAAGATAGCCTCTGTAGCAGCAGCCCTGACAGGCACGGGCCTTGGGGTTACGATGGTCAGGAAGTCCGAGGCAAAGGAAAAAAAGACACCCTATCCCGGCTCAAAGCTCATAAAGACTGTCTGCACCCACTGTGCCGTGGGCTGTGGTGTGGTGGCTGAGGTGCAAAACGGTGTTTGGGTTCGTCAGGAGATCGCCCAGGACCACCCCATCTCCCGAGGTGCCCATTGCTGTAAGGGTGCATCTGCCCGTGAGATGGTAACCAGTGAAAAGCGGCTTAAATACCCTCTGAAGAAATCAGGTGGTAAATGGCAGAAGATAAGCTGGTCTCAGGCCCTTGATGAGGTTGCAAAAAAACTTTTGGAGATAAGGGAAAAACACGGCCCTGATGCAGTGATGTGGATAGGCTCAGCCAAGGTCTCAAACGAGATGGCCTATCTGCAGAGAAAGCTTGCTGCCTTCTGGGGCACAAACAACATTGACCATCAGGCCAGGATCTGCCATTCAACCACAGTGGCAGGTGTTGCCAATACCTGGGGCTACGGCGCCATGACCAACAGCATAAATGACATCCGTCACTCAAGGTGCGTTTTCATGATTGGCTCAAATGCAGCCGAGGCACACCCCATTGCCATGCAACACATCCTTCATGCCAAAGAGAAAAACGATGCCCGCATAATAGTGGTTGACCCCAGGTTTACAAAGACCGCTGCCAAGGCAACCGATTATGTCCGAATCCGCTCAGGCACTGATGTGGCATTCATTATGGGACTTATCCATGTGATACTTAAAAACGGCTGGGAAGACAAAGAGTTCATACAGGCAAGGGTTGCTGGTTTTCCAGAGCTCAAAAAAGAGGTAGAGCACTACACCCCGAAGGTGGTCTCAGACATTACCGGAGTGCCTGCTGACGAGATTGTGAGGATTGCAAAGCTCATGGCAACCCACCGGCCCGGCACAGTGATATGGTGTATGGGGGGCACCCAGCACTCAACCGGCTCATCAAACACAAGGGCATACTGTATTTTGCAGCTTGTGCTTGGTAACATGGGTGTAAGTGGTGGCGGATGTAACATCTTTCGTGGACACGACAATGTCCAGGGTGCAACGGATATGTGTGTGCTTTCACACTCACTGCCAGGCTACTATGGCCTCAGTGATGGTGCATGGAAACACTGGTGCAGGGTCTGGGACGTGGATTACAACTGGATGGTCAGGCGTTTTCAGTCTAAAAAGATGATGAACACCAAGGGCTTTACCCTTTCACGCTGGTACGAGGGTGTGATTCAGGAAGATAAGATTCACCAGCAGCCTTTAAGAGCGGTGGTGTTCTGGGGTGCAGCATCCAACTCCCAGAGCCAGTATCACAAACTTAAAAAGGCACTTGATAAGATAGACCTTGTGGTGATAATTGACCCCTTTCCCACGATGACCGCTGTTGCCTCTGATAAGGACAATGTATATCTGCTTCCAAGCTCCTCACAGTATGAGACCTCCGGAAGCATAACCGCCTCGAACCGTTCCATACAGTGGCGTTACAAGGTGGTAGAGCCTGTCTGGGATTCAAAGGACGACTACACCATCATGAAGGAGCTTGTTAAGAGATTCGGCTTTGAGAAGGAGTTTTACAAAAACATAAAGGAGATCCCTGAGGATATTACAAGGGAGATAAACAAGGGCACCCTTACCATTGGTTACAATGGCCAGACCCCAGAGAGGATCAAGAAACACACCGACTACTGGCATACCTTTGATGTGGATACTCTACAGGCAAGAGGTGGGCCATGCGATGGCGAGTACTATGGACTGCCATGGCCATGCTGGACAACTGAGCATCCCGGCACACCAATTCTGTACGACATCTCAAAACCTGTGACAAAGGGAGGGCTTCCATTCCGTGCCAGGTTTGGAACTGAATACACATACCCAGATGGCAGAAAGGAAAACCTCCTTGCAGCAGAGGGCTCTGCTCCGCCTGGCTCTGAGGTAAAGGGTGGCTATCCAGAGTTCAAGGATGTGGTGCCAGGGACCAACTGGAAGACAGACCTCAGTCAGAAGACCATAAAGGAGGCATTAAGGCGTGGAATGGCACCCTTTGGCAATGCCCGTGCCCGCTGCTATGTCTGGAACTTCCCTGACCCAATCCCCATACACCGTGAGCCCTTACATTCACCAAGACCTGATTTAATAAAGAAATACCCCACCTGGGAGGACAAACCAAATCACTACCGTGTGGATACCCGTTACCGTAGTGAACAAAAGCCTGACTGGGTAAAGGACTTCCCACTCATTCTAACCACGGGAAGGCTTGTTGAGTACATGGGCGGTGGAGCAGAGACCCGCAGCAACAAATACCTTGCAGAGCTTCAGCCAGAGATGTTTGCTGAGATACATCCTGTTACGGCTAACAATCACGGTATCCGTAATGGCCAGATGATATGGATTGAGTCGCCAAACGGTGGACGGGTTAAGGTAAAGGCAAAGTTCAGCGAAAGGGTAGATGAAAACACAATCTTTCTGCCCTTCCACTTTGGTGGACACTTTATGGGTGATGTCTGGGCTGGCAGGTATCCTGAAGGCACTGTGCCCTATGCACTTGGTGAGCCGGCAAACATCGTGACCAACTACGGCTACGATATTGTTACCCAGATGCAGGAGACCAAGACAGGTCTATGCAGGATAAAGAAGGCATAAAGGAGGGCTAAGAGATGGCAAGGATGAGATTTCTATGTGATACAGAAAGATGCATAAACTGTAATGGCTGCTCTGTGGCATGTAAAGACGGAAACAACATCCCTGTTGGTATCAACCGTCGCAGAGTGGTCACCATAAACGAGGGGCGTCCTGGTGAGCAGAGCCTGTCGATTGCCTGTATGCACTGCTCAAAGGCACCCTGCATTGCGGTATGCCCTGTGGATGCCCTTTTTCAGCGCGACGATGGCATTGTGCTTGTTGACAAAAAGAAGTGCATTGGCTGTGGTTACTGTTTCTTTGCCTGTCCCTTTGGTGCTCCTCAGTTTCCAAAGGGTAATGTTTTTGGTGCCCGTGGTGTGATGGACAAATGCACCTTCTGTGCAGGCGGGCCTGAAGAGGACTTCAGCGAAGAAGAAAGGAAGCTCTACGGTCAAAACCGCATCGCCGAGGGTAAGCCTCCACTCTGTGCAGCCATGTGTGCCACAAAGGCACTGCTTGCAGGCGATGCTGATGTGGTCTCAAAGATATACCAGGAGAGGGTCTTTCAGCGTGGCTCTGGTGGAAGTAGCTGGGGAAGCAAGATATCCACAAGGGCCTATGGGAGATAG
>WFMM01000028.1 GCA_015484595.1 Nitrospirota bacterium
AAAGAGGTCATTGCAGATTATCATGGCCTTGTAATAAGGAGTGCAACCAAGGTCACTGCTGATGTCATAGAGGCAGCTAAAAACCTCAAGGTTATCGGAAGGGCTGGCTCTGGCCTTGACAATGTTGACAAGGAAGCAGCCACCAAAAAGGGAATCGTGGTAATGAACACCCCTGGTGGAAATACCATTACCACTGCTGAACACGCAATTGCCATGATGTTTTCACTTGCCCGTAACATACCACAGGCGACGGCCTCAATGAAGCAGGGAAAGTGGGAGAAGAAGAAGTTTATGGGGGTTGAGCTCTTTAACAAGACCCTCGGAATCCTGGGACTTGGTAACATCGGCTCGCAGGTCGCAAAGAGGGCACTTGCACTTCAGATGAATGTCATTGGCTTTGACCCCTTCCTCAGCGATGAAAGGGCAAAGGAGATTGGTATAGAGAAGGTGGAACTCGACGAGCTCTTTGAAAGGGCCGATTTCATAACCATTCACACCCCGCTTACACCTGAGACAAAGAACCTTATAAACAAAGACACCATAGCAAAGATGAAGGATGGAGTGAGAATCATAAACTGTGCCCGTGGCGGAATAGTAAACGAAAAAGACCTTTACGATGCACTGGTCTCTGGCAAGGTGGCAGGTGCTGCACTGGATGTGTTTGAAAAGGAACCACCCGAAGACCTGACCTTAATCAGTCATGAAAAGGTCATCTGCACACCCCATCTTGGTGCCTCAACCAAGGAGGCACAGGAAAATGTTGCCATTGCAGTGGCAGAGCAGATCGTGGATTACCTGCTTCAGGGCACAATTAGAAATGCTGTGAACTTTCCTTCAATCCCCTCTGAGCAGATTCCTCACCTTATGCCATACATAAAGCTTGCAGAGATACTCGGGAAGTTTACTGCCCAGCTTTACGAAGGTGGTATATCAGAGGTCACGATGGAGTTCAGGGGTGATGCAGAAAACATAGACACAAAACCCGTAACCATTGCTGCACTTAAGGGTCTTCTGGAACCCATACTTACCGAGACGGTAAACTTCGTCAATGCACCCTTTATTGCCAAAGAAAGGGGCATAGAGGTAAAGGAGACAAAGAGTTCAGACTCAGGTGATTATCATACCATGCTGGTTATACGGGTGAGGGCAAACGGAAAGGAAAACAAGATATGCGGAACCCTCATAGGCAAACGGGAGCCAAGGATAATCAAGGTAGAGGAGTTTCCTGTTGAGATAGTGCCTGAAGGGACAATGCTCTTTATCTACAACAACGACCGTCCTGGTGTGATAGGTAACATCGGCACCACCCTTGGCAAACGAAACATCAACATCGCAAGGATGCACTTTGGCAGGTCCTCAGCTGGTGGAAAGGCAATCAGTGTTGTAAATGTTGATTCAGATGTCAGCCCTGAAGTCTTAAACGAGATAAAGGCACTGCCCAATATCCTTTCTGTGCACATAATCAAGCTTTAAAGATGAACAGTACAAGGACTCTTTCATCAAGCCCTCGTGGTTCGATTACACTCCTGCCTGGCCTTTCTGAACAGAGGAGATGGCTTGCAGAGAGATGCCTTGATGTGATGAAAAGGTGGGGTTACGCTGAGGTGGTAACCCCCATCTTTGAATTCCTTGATGTTATATCCAGAGGTGTTAGCGACGACCTCATGGAGCAGGGCTATAAGCTTACCGACCGACAGTCGGGCAGGGTGATGATTATAAGACCAGATGTGACCCCTCAGATTGCACGGATTGCAACCACCTCTTACAGGGATATCCGTCCACTGAGGCTATCCTATGCCCTTGATGTTTTCCGTTACGAGCAAAGCCACGGCGGTAGGCAGCGAGAGCTTTTTCAGATAGGGGCAGAGCTTATAGGGGTGAAGACCCCTGAAGGCGACCTGGAGATTATGGGAGTGCTTAGAGACATCCTGGAGGAATTGGGCATATCAGAGTACCGTGTCATAATATCCCATAGTGATTACTTAAGAGGTATACTGAAGGAATGCCCCGAGGACATAGGGGAGCCTTTGATGGAGATAATAAGGAAAAAAAGTCTTTCAGGACTTGGCGAGCTATTAAAAGGCAGGGCTATCTCTAAGAGGCTTTACGAGCGGTTAAGCAGGCTGCTCTTTCTCTTTGGCGAAAGAGGCATCCTTACCGAGGCAAGACGGATTGGAAGTGAACCCCTGTCAGTCAGGGCAGTTGAGGTGCTTGAGCGGTTTTATGAGGGGCTTAAGGAGCAGGACCTTTCGGACAGGGTGCTTTTTGACCTGTCAGAGGCAGAGGGGCTTCAGTATCACAGCGGTATAGTGTTTCATGTGATTGACTTCAGAAGTGATTTAAGCCTTGGCTATGGTGGCCGCTACGACGAGATGTTGGCACACTTTGGCCAGCCCGACACGGGCACTGGCTTTTCTCTGGATGCCCAGGCACTGCTTCAGGCATCTACACTTAAGTTTAATGAAAAAGAAAAGATACTGTTATGTGCAGTTACAGGGCCCGAGGGGCTTTCTGAAAGATTAAGAAAGATGGGCTACTCTGTGGTCCAAAGTTATGAAGCAGGAAAAAGTGCGATTCTCAGGGAGGCCCGAAACATAAAAGCAGACTTTGTCATAAAGGTAAACCACAGAAGTGGGGATTATGAACTCATCTCCCTTAAAGAGGGGCTCAGGAAAAAGACAGCCTCGGAAGGGGAGATCTTGAAATACTTTGAGGAGGTTAACTGAAGATGTCAAAGACAGTCGTTGTCCTTGGTACGCAATGGGGTGATGAAGGAAAGGGTAAGATAGTTGATGCCCTTACTGAAAAAGCAGATATAGTGGTAAGGTTTCAGGGAGGTAACAACGCAGGCCATACCGTGATGGTGGATGACAGGGAGATTATTCTTCATCTGATACCATCAGGCATACTTCACAGCGATAAACTCTGTGTTATTGGCAATGGTCTGGTTATCAATCCAAAGGCACTGATTGAGGAGATGACAGAGCTTTCTGACAGGGGAATAAAACTAAGTGGTAATCTCAAGATTAGCAAGAATGCCCACCTCATCATGCCCTATCACCTTGCCATAGAAAAGGCCAAGGAGGACAGAAAGGGAAAGAAAAAGATAGGCACCACCCTTAGAGGCATAGGCCCTGCCTATGTGGACAAGATGGCAAGGGTTGGGGTCAGGGTGGTTGACCTGCTTTATCCAGAGGTTCTGAGAGAAAAGATACAGGCCAATGTCAGCGAGATGAACGAGTTGCTTACGAAGGTCTATGGTATGGACGGCTTTGATGCTGAAGAGGTTTACAAGGAATACATTGGTTATGCAGAGATACTCACCTCCTTTGTTGACGACACCGATGTGCTGGTTAACGATGCAATTGATGAGGGAAAGAGGGTTCTCTTTGAAGGTGCCCAGGGCACTTTGCTTGACATAGACCACGGCACATACCCCTATGTCACATCATCCTCCCCCACTGCAGGTGGTGTTTGCACAGGTGCTGGAGTTGGTCCGACAAAGATTAACACCATACTCGGAGTGGTAAAGGCTTACACCACTCGAGTGGGAAGTGGGCCCTTTCCAACCGAGATTATGGGTCCCTTTGGAGATGAGATGAGGGAAAGAGGTGGTGAGTATGGTGCTACCACAGGAAGACCCCGCAGGTGTGGATGGCTTGATTTTGTTGCACTGAGACATGCTGTAAGGGTGAACAGCCTTACAGGGTTAATAATTACAAAACTGGATGTGCTTGACGGAATAGACCCCCTGAAGGTCTGTGTTGCCTACCGCTACCAGGGCGACCTGATTACAGAGTTTCCAAAAGAACTAAACATACTCGAAGAGTGTGAGCCTGTGTACGAAGAGGTGCAGGGCTGGCAGGATTCAACCAAGGGCATTAAGGAGTTTGATAAACTTCCTGAAAATGCACAGAAATATCTAAAGAGAATAGAGGAGACCCTTGGTGTGCCAGTGGATATAATCTCAACTGGTAAAAAGAGAGACGATATTATAGTGATGAAGGAACACTTTTGAATTTCCGAACAGACAGATAAACACAGCAGGCACTAAAAAGCCTGAAAGATGCACAAAAGCGCATAGCCCGCAAGGCAAAAAAAGACTCACTATAACTTTGTTAAAAACGGAATGGGTATTGAGATTTAGGCATATAGAGCTTCAGGGCAAAATGTGGCCACTGCGGAAGCTATCTTTTATAATACCCTCAAGATGTCCTGTCTGTAAAAGACACTTCACAGGCAAGGCTCCCCTCTGCAAGGTATGCCTCGGGGTGATACGGCAAAGAAACAATGCACCCCGGTGCAGACAGTGTGGCAAAACACTTTTGAGTGCTAAATCACATCGATGTCTTTCATGTATAAAGAACCCACCTTTTATTGATGAAATGACCGTATATACCGATTACGCAGGAGCTGCAAGGGAGCTTGTGCATGCCATGAAGTTTGGCCACTTTAAAGGGCTTGCAGTCTTTGCTGGAGAGTTAATAGGAGGGCTTTCCCTGCCCCATACAGAGGCGTTCCTTCCTGTGCCACTTTCTAAAGAGAGACTCATAAAGAGGGGATTTAATCAGAGTTATGTGATTGCTCATACACTTTCAAGAAAGTGGGGTGTCCCTGTTTTACAGGCAGTACGGAGAGTAAAAAACACCCCGCCTCAGAGTGAACTTGGCAGGGCTGAGAGGTTTAAAAACATAAAGGGTGCATTCAGCATTGAAGAGGGCATCTCTTTACCCAGGTGCGTAACCATCGTGGATGATGTTATGACGACCGGTGCCACCCTGAACGAGATTGCCCGTTTGTTGAAGCAGAAAGGAGTCATCACAGTAAAGGCCATTCTCTTTGCCAGAACACCAGAAGAATAAATTACTTGATTTTTTTAACTTAAAAGTTGTTTAATAATTATAATTACTAAAATTTCTGATTTTTGCTAAGATGAAGAAAAGAACCCTCCATAAGGAGCTTACTGAAGAAGAAAAAAAGGCCATGCCCCTTTACCCCATAGGGGTAGTTGCCGAGCTTCTTGGCACCACAGACCAGACCCTCAGGCTTTACGAAAAGCACGGTCTTATAAAACCTGCAAGGAGAAACAAAAACAGATATTACTCAGAAAACGACATCAAGTGGCTTAAGTGCCTGAGAGAGCTCATTCATGTCAAGAAGATAAGCATAGAGGGGATTAAGAAACTCCTTGAGTATGCACCCTGCTGGGAGATAACCGAATGCTCTGAAGAGAGAAGACAGAAGTGCTCAGCATACATAGACAAGAGCAAGCCCTGCTGGGAGCTTAACCGTCAGATATGTAACCGTGAGTCTGGTAAGATCTGTGAAGACTGTATCGTTTACATATCGAAGATGCAGGTTAGCAAAAACAAAACCGCTAAATGAAACCCTAAGCCCCGCTTCTTATCACCAGGAATAAAAATCGCCCACTGCTTCAAAACCACAGGGTTATTTTTTAATCACTGAAAAGTCTATCTTTGAAGGGGCAAACTTTGGGTCTATCAGATAAACCTGCTCAAAGTACTTTCTTGCCTCGTCATGTCTTCCGGTTTTATAAAGAGAGTATCCAAGAAGATAATATGCCTCGGGTGAGGGTTTTTTTTCAACATACTCCTTTAAGGCTTGAGCAGCCTCTTTGAACTTCCCTGTTGCATAATACTTAAGTGCCCTTTTATAAAGGCCCTCGGTCTGAGACAATGCAGAGGTTGAAAGACCAAGAACTAAAAATAATGAAATTAAAACAGACAAAAGACGCATAACGCTCCTCCTTGTTAAGTGATTAATTTCACCCTGTCTAATCCTCGTCATCCTTGCCCCAGAGCAACCTGTCGAATATGCTATTAAGGTCTTTATTTTTCCTTTGGGGTTTGTATAATTTTACAACATTTTTAGGAGGATTAAAAGTAAAATCTTTTTCCCCACCAATGAGATATCGCATGTAGGCCTTCCATATGGGTGCTGCTACCCTGCCACCTGTGTGCCCCCAGCCAAGGGAGCGATTGTCATCGTAACCCACCCATACCACCGTAATTAGTTCAGGGGTAAAACCCACGAACCAGGCATCCCTGTATCCATCGGTGGTGCCTGTCTTGCCTGCCACACCTTTTACGAGACCCGAAGCAGGTCTTCCCGTTCCATCCTGCACGACATCTACCAGCATCATGGTTACTCTGTAAGCGATGTCAGGTGGAAGTAGCTCCGTGCCCGAAGAAGTGTTTTTTTCAAGGAGCCTTCCGTCCCTTGTTCTGACCTCTTTGACAAAAAGGGGCGCTTTGATAAGACCATTGTTTGGAAATGCTGTATAGGCTGTGGCTATCTTAAGTGGAGAGGTTGACAGAGTGCCAAGTGCTATGCTCAGGTCATGGGGAACATCCTTTGCAAGTCCAGCCTTTCGGGCAATGCCTACAATCTCCCCGACCCCCACTGACTCGGCAAGCCTCAAGGTTGCCACATTTAGTGATTGCTTAAGCGCCTCTTTCAGGGTTACCCTTCCGTGAAACCTCCTGTCATAGTTCATTGGTCTCCAGATCCTGTTAGCAGTTTTATAAACCACAGGGGTATCTGAGACGACCGAGTTTTCAGAATAACCCTTTTTCAGTGCAAGGGCATACACAAAGGGCTTAAACACAGAGCCTGCCTGCCTCTTTGCAGAGACCGCCCTGTTGAACTGACTGAGCCTGTAACTGTAGCCCCCCACCAGTGCCTGCACGTAGCCGTTTTGAGGCTTTATACTGACGATGGCACCCTGAACAAGTGGGTACTGCCTCAGGCTCAGGTAGGCGGTGTCACCCTTTATGGATTTTATCTTTACCAGAACCACATCACCTGGCTTAAGGATTTTTTTCAGACTAAACCTCCTGAGTCTGATGGTCTTACCATTTTTTATTACCTTTGAGGCCCAGAGGGCATCGGCCTTTCTGAGCACTCCGTATGCACCTTTTACCTTGATTATCGCCCTTTGAGGATAGACCCGTAAAACAGTGCCCTTTGTATTTTCAC
>WFMM01000029.1 GCA_015484595.1 Nitrospirota bacterium
GAGATATCAGGGGAATAAGTATTGACAAAAAGGGCTATACTGTAAAGAAGCATCCCTGGATAAGGTATGTTTTTAATGTTATACCCTCAAGGTATGTAAACCCCTTTCATCTCTGTGATATGCATTTTAAGTCAGCCACCTCCAGGGTCCCATTAAGTAAGGGCCTTCATCTTATAGTGAAGGAAGAGAAGCGAAGGTGGGTTGAGGAGGTTTTAAAGACAGAGGGGCTTAAAAAAGGACAGCCCCTCGTTGCCTTTCAACTGGGAGCAAGTGCAGAGGATAAACGATGGCCCGTGGAGAGCTTTGCCATACTGGCAGATATGTTATACATGGAGCTTGGCGCGGCTGTAATGCTTACAGGCTCAAAGTCAGAGCTGAAGTATGGCGAGGAGTTTTGCCAAAAAACCACTGCACAGACCATCAACCTCATGGGAAAAACAGACCTTACAGAGCTTACTGCACTTCTACAGAGAGCAGACCTGCTTGTAAGCAATGACACAGGCCCCCTTCACATTGCAACAGCCGTTGGAACAAGGGCTATTGACATCTCACTTGCATCAGTACATTTCAGAGAGACCGGTCCCTATGGTGAAGGCCATTATGTAGTAGCAGCTGATATACCCTGCTATCCCTGTAACTTTGATTCAAACTGTGAATACCTGACCTGCAAAAAGAAGATAACGCCTGAAGCAGTGTTTGCAATCTGCAGGGCAATACTAAATGAGGAAAACCTGGATTTGAGTGCTGAAGTGTTTAAGGATTTACAGGTCTATGTGTCATGCTTTGAACAGGACGGTTTGATATACTACAGGCCCCTGATAAGGAAGCCACTAACCCTTAACGACCTGTTTATGCATCTTTACAGATACACCTGGCAGATAGTGCTTGACAGATTACCCTTTCCAGAGAACGTCGGCCTTAGTGAGTATCTTGACAGGTCCTTAAGGGATTATCAGGAAAATCCAGAAATTATTGAAGAATTGAAAGAATATGCAGATGCCTTTGATAGACTGAAGAGCCAGATAAAGACCCTTTTGTCAGTGGTAGGTGTGATGAAGAGGGCAGCCCAAAAGGGACAGCAGAGCCATGAATTTATCGAAAGACTTTGGGAGAATATTAAACCTGTTGACAGAGAGATAGATAAACTTGGCTGGCTCTATCCTTATTTAAGACCTATTGTGGTTTTACTTACATATGAAAAACAATCCTTTGAAAGCGATGACCTGCTGCAGGTAATAACCGAGGCAGAAACAGCCTATAAATATGCACTATGGCAATCAGATGAAATAGCAAAGATGTTAAGAAAAATCACAACCAATACTGAAACTTCCTTGACAGCTGTTCAAGGGTAATTTATAATATCGAAAATCATTAAGGGGTGTGAGATGACAGACAATGCAAGAGATGTCCTGATAGCAACAGTTTATAATGGATTAAAGGAGGTTTCAGAGCTCCTGGAGCCTATATCAAATGGGCTTAGCTCGGTTACATCAGATTTAAGGGTTGAGGAGAACGAAGAGGTCTTTCGTAATCTCGCAAACTGGCTGAAGGCTTTACAGTCAATATACAATTTTGCCAACGAGCTAAGCAGGGCTTTGGATTATCTGAAAAAGATGGATTGTTCATTTAGCGAAGATTATTCAGTCTTATGGAAAGAATCTCATGGTATAATTGAGAATATGCTAAATGCCTTTGAAGCAAAAGACTGGGTTACGGTTTGTGACCTAATCGAGTATGAGGTGGTGCCTTTGCTTTCAAAAGGCAGGGAGTCCTTTAAGCGCCTGGAAGAAGAGCTTTTGGCTCTTAAGGGACAGGGCTAATCAATTATTAAAAAATCAGCAAGCTCATGGACTTATCTTTTTAAGACCGGCCTCCGAGGATTTGGAGATGGCCTGCTTCTACCCTAAAGTTTTAAAGAAAATGGCCGATAAGAAAAAGTAGCAGGGATGTAGCTTAACAACGAAGGGCCTTACAATATGTGACCCTTCACGAAAGGAGGCGGTTTTAATGACTATATTGCCTTCTCAGATAAGTTCCATGATCAAGCTTTACTCTAAGTACTCTAACACATCTGAACCGCTGCTGAAGAAAGAAGACAACGAGATAAAGGAAAGAGAGGATGTAGTAAGTATTTCTGCTGAGGCAAAGAAAAAGCAGATACAGGAGATAACAAAACAGGAAGTAATGAAAAAGATAAAGGAGAGTTTGTTAAATGAACAGGTCTGACTTTAAAATCCTTATCATCGATGACGACGAGATTGCAAGAGATGTAATTGTAAGCCTTCTTTCCAAAGAAGGCTTTTCTGTCAAATCAGCAAGAGACGGCATTGAGGGTATTGCCACCCTGAAAATGAATAACTTTGACCTGATTATCACGGATCTCAAGATGCCAGGAGCTGATGGTATCGAGGTTCTAAAGGAGGCAAAGAGGGTTGATCCTAAAGTGGCGGTTGTTATACTGACCGCCTATGGAACACTTGATAATGCACTTGAGGCCATAAGGCTTGGTGCCTTTGATTACATAACGAAGCCTTTTAAGCTTCAGGAACTGCTTTTTGTCGTAGAAAATGCAATGAAGACCGCAGAGCTTTTAAGGGAAAACGAAGAACTCCGGGATATGTTAAGAAAAACTATAGCTGACCTTAATGTAATAAACAATGTTGACATCAGAGAACACCCTGAGGTTACGGTAAATCTGCTTGAGAGGATATCAAGACTACACCAGATGGGGGTTTTGGCTGCTGAAGAGGTTGATCTGTTAAAGGAGAAGCTATTAAGGAGCAGGGAAAATGCCGAGGGTATTGGTAGTAGATGATGAGGAGATAGTAAGAGATGTCCTTTCACAGATGATTGAACAGACAGGTGATTATGAGGTCGATACTGCAAAAAATGGGATTGATGCCCTTAAATATATTAAAGAAAAAGACTACGATGTAGTGTTTACTGACATAATGATGCCACAGCTAAGTGGCATTGAACTCGTTCAGGAACTTAAAAAAACCAAGCCTGCCATACCTGTAGTTATGGTTACTGCCCTTAATAACCTTGACACTGGTGTGTCAGCCATGAGGGAGGGAGCCTCTGATTACATCACCAAACCCTTTGAGTTAGACAAAATAAAGAATGTCCTTGACCGTGTTATAAATGAACGAAACATAATGAAGTCCCTGTCAGGCAACAGTGGGGATAGCTCATCAGTTAAAATTATAAACTCAGAGCTTTACAGAAAGTTAAGCGAGATACACTCTTTGTTCTCTATTAGCCTGGAACTTGAAAGTATAACTGACAACAGGGAGATTCTTAAAAAACTCCCTGAGCTGTGTTCAAAGTTATTTAAGGTTGACAGTGTGGTATTTCTGATTTACGAAGAAAACATGTTACATCATTATAGCTCCATCGGATTTCCATATAAAGGTGGTTTAAAGATGAAGGGGAGCAAGTTTGAGGAGTTATTGAAGGATTCTGACTATTGTCTGCTGGATGTTGGCGAGACCAGTCCACTTGATAACCTCCCACTTCGATCACAGATGTTGATAGTTCCAGTTAAAATCAAAGACGAATCCCTTGGTTTTTTGTGTATCACCAACCGCGTGGATGGCTTTAACTTCAAAGAAGACGAGATACAGCTTGCTCTTACATTTATACACAAGTTATCCCTGAGACTGGAAAACAACACACTTTACGAAATAACCTACAACAATCTGATAAATACCTTAAAGACCCTTATACTCACTATAGAAGCCAGGGACAGATACACAAAGAATCACTCAGAAAGGGTTACTGCTGTGGCGCTTGAGATTGCAAAGGAGCTTGGCTGCTCTGAGCAGGAAAGGGATGCAATAAGGTTTGGCGGATACCTTCATGATATTGGTAAAATAGGTGTAAGGGATACGGTGCTTTTAAAGCCAGGGAAGTTAACCAAAGAGGAGTTTGAGGAGATTAAGCAGCATCCGGTAATAGGAGACAATATTATTCAGCCACTTGGCTCTTTTCCGCTTGAGAGGCTGCTTATAAGACACCATCATGAGAGATTTGACGGCACTGGATACCCTGACGGGCTTAAGGGTGAAGAGATACCTCTGATAGCAAGGATACTGGCCGTGGCTGACACCTATGACTCTATGACCTCAACGAGACCTTACAGGAAAGGGCTTAGCCACGAGATTGCGATTGATGAGATAAAGCGTTGCTCAGGCACCCAGTTTGACCCTGAAGTGGCAAAGGCATTTTTCCAGACGCCTACGGGTAAGGGAGGAGCCCAGAGATGATTGAAACAGGTGAAAAGGTAGTTGTTTCGTTGATTGATGAAAAAAAGACCATAGAGGGGGAGGTCATAGCTTACAATGAGCAGGACGGAACCTGCAATATCAGAACCACAGAGGATGTTAATGATTTTGAAAACCAGATTGTAATAATTTACTATTCCGACAAGATACTTACTGCTTCAGTAAAGGCCGTAAGTGAGAGTGAGATTACAGTGGTCGTTTCTGGTGAAGAAAGGAGGGCCTTTTTCAGGGTTGACGATGCCTTTCCCATAAAGCTAAGAAAGATAAAAGAAAAACCACTCGTTTCCCGTTTTCTTACATACTACGCACCAAGTAAGTTAAGCACTGTTAACACGGAATACCATGAAGATGCCCTGATGAGAACCATGCAGGAGATTAACAGGAAGCTTGACTATCTTATTAACACCTTGATACTTAAGGAAGAGGGGCTTCTCTTTGAAGACATAAAACCGGTAAACATATCTGCATCGGGTATAAGGGTAGATCTTGAGGAAGAGGCAGAGGTGGGAGATGTTATCGAGCTTAAAATGGTACTTCCCTCTACGCCTCCAATAGCTTTGTTAACCTATGGTGAGGTAGTAAGGGTAAGTAAAAAGGAAAGGGATGGTAAAACTGTTTATGAAACAGCTCTCAGGTTTACTGAGATGTCAGAGGATATAAGGGATGAGATAATACAATATACACTTAAAAGAGAAAGAGAAATCATAAAGAGCAAAAAACTGAAAGAATCGATAGGATAAAATTTGGTGTGACAATAAAAAGGTCAATACCAGGTACTCCCCTTCTTTTTAACTCTATCAGCTCAAGAATAGTTGTTATAGTTATTTCCATTTTTTTTCTCTCCTCTGTATCCCTTACATATTATCTTTACAATATGCAAAGAGACTACATAAGGCTTTCCTACGGTAAACTCTCAGATAGCATTACGAAGCTAATATATAACTCTATAGCTTCAAACAAGTTTAAAAAGAAGGGTGAGCTCAATGAGTTCTTGCTTAATGTTGGTAAGACGACTCCTTCTTTAACTATCCTTATCTTCAA
>WFMM01000030.1 GCA_015484595.1 Nitrospirota bacterium
ATGTGCTGGAGCAGAGGATAACCGATGCACTGAGGAACATAGGAAGAAATGTAAAGATACCTGGTTTCAGGCCAGGAAAGGCACCTCTTTCACTTCTTGACAAGAGGTTTGGCAGGGAAGTGGAATCTGATGTGCTTGAAAAGGTGATACCTGAATACTACCTGAAGGCCATCAAGGAGGAAAATGTAACACCAGTTTCACCACCTGTGTTTGAGAGTTACGACTTCAAGAGGCGTGAGCCCCTAAAGATGACCTTTACCGTGGAGATAAGGCCTGAAATTAAGGATATAAGATACGAAGGGATAGAGGTTACAGATGAAGAGATAGAGGTTTCAGAGGAGGATATTGAAGAGACCCTTGAGAGGTTGAAGCTTGAAAAATCCACCTATGAGCCTGTAGAAGGTGAGATAGAGGATGATGACCTTGTGATGGTTGACTACGAGGTGGTTGAAGAGGAGAAAAAGGTTGAAAATCAGTTTATCAAGGTAGGAAGCGACATCCTTCCTGAGGCAATCTCTCAGACACTAAGGGGAAAGAAAAAGGGCGAGCAGTTTGAGGTAACCACAGATTTCCCAGAGGATTTTGCAAATAAAAACTTTGCAGGAAAGACCCTTACTCTGAAGGGCACTATAAAGGAGGTAAAACGACTCAGGGTTGCAACCATTGATGATGAGTTTGCAAAGGACCTTGGTTACGAAAATACCGAAAAGCTCCGCGAGGCAGTAAAGGAAAGCATAGAAAAGGCAAAAAAGGAACTGCTTGAAAACAAACAAAAGGGAGAGATTATTGACAAACTCTTAGAGATACACCAGATAGAGGTGCCCGAAGGGCTGTTTCAGGAAGAGCTTAACATGTTAGTGCGGGGAGAAAAGCAGAATAACCCCGATGCTGACGAGGAAAAATTAAAAGAGGAGCTTAAGGAGAAGGCTGAAAGGAATGTCAAACTTAATCTCCTGCTTGATACCATTGCAGACCGTGAAGGCATTGATGTTACCAACGATGAGGTAAAGCAAAAGATAGCGGAGATTTCAAACAGCATGTACATTACGCCTGAGCACTTTATGAAACTCTACCTGCCTAACGAAGAGGCACAGTTTATGTTCAGGCAGAATCTTGTGCGTGAAAAGACCCTTGACTTTATCTACAGCAAATCAGTAAAGGTTAAAAAGACAGAAACCGAGGAAGGAGAAAACAAAGATGAGTAGTATTATACCCATTGTAATAGAGCAGACAGGAAGAAGCGAAAGAGCCTACGACATATATTCAAGGCTCCTCAAGGACAGAATTATATTCATTGGAACGCCCATAGATGACCATGTTGCAAACACGGTAATAGCACAGCTTCTTTTCCTTCAGACCGAAGACCCAGAAAAGGACATCCATGTGTACATAAACTCCCCTGGTGGTATAGTCTCCTCAGGGCTTGCCATTTACGACACCATGCAGTATGTAAAACCCGACATTGCCACTTACTGCCTTGGACAGGCAGCGAGCATGGGTGCACTGCTACTGGCTGCTGGCACAAAGGGTAAGCGGTTTGCCCTTCCCCATTCAAGGATAATGATTCATCAGCCAATGGGTGGTTTTCAGGGGCAGGCCACAGACATAGAGATACACGCAAGAGAGATATTAAAGCTTAAAGAGACCTTAAACAGGATACTTTCAAACCATACAGGCCAGAGCTTTGAAAAGATACAGGCTGACACGGAAAGGGACTTCTTTATGTCTGCAGAGGAGGCAAAGCAGTACGGTATAGTGGATGATGTGATTTACAGCATCAAAAAGTCTGATGTTGGAGGAAAGGGTTAATGGCAAAAAAGACCGAAAATAAACTTCACTGCTCTTTCTGCGGAAAGACGCAGGATGAGGTAAATAAACTGATAGCTGGCCCATCTGTGTACATCTGTAACGAATGCGTTGAGCTCTGTAACGAGATACTCATGGAAGAGGAAGCGGCTGAGGCAAAGGAAGGAAAGGGAATGCCCGAGCTTCCAACACCTCAGGAGATACATGAGGCCCTGAACGAGTATGTAGTAGGTCAGGAAAGGGCAAAAAAGATACTTTCCGTTGCTGTCCACAATCATTACAAAAGGATATACAGCTCCCTTAAGTCCGATGTGGAGATACACAAGAGCAATATCCTCTTAATAGGACCTACCGGCACAGGAAAGACCCTGCTTGCACAGACCCTTGCAAAGGTGCTTGATGTGCCTTTCTGTATAGCAGATGCCACCACCCTTACAGAGGCTGGCTATGTGGGAGAGGATGTTGAAAACATAATACTCAAGCTACTTCAGGCAGCAAACTACGATGTGGAAAAGGCACAGAGAGGGATTATCTACATTGACGAGATAGACAAGATTAGCCGCAAGGCTGACAGCCCATCTATTACAAGAGATGTCTCTGGTGAGGGAGTGCAGCAGGCACTGCTAAAGATAATCGAAGGCACTGTGGCAAATGTGCCTCCCCAGGGTGGAAGAAAACACCCCCAGCAGGAATACATCCAGATAGACACAAGCGACATCCTCTTTATCTGTGGTGGTGCCTTTGTGGGACTTGAGGAGATTATAAAGCGCAGGACAGGAAAGAGGGTGGTTGGCTTTGGTGCTGAGGTAACAACCAAGAACAACATCGGAAATGTGTTGAGTCTGGTTGAGCCTGAAGACCTGATAAAGTACGGTATGATTCCTGAGTTTGTGGGAAGGCTACCTGTAGTGGCCACCCTTGATGAGCTGACAGAAGACCAGCTTATAAAGATACTGGTGGAACCAAAAAATGCACTTACCAAGCAGTACGAAAAACTGCTTGCCCTTGACAATGTAAAGCTCCGTTTTACAGAGGGTGCACTGAGGGCAATCGCTAAAAAGGCAATAGAGAGAAAAACCGGTGCAAGAGGGCTAAGGGCTATCATGGAAGAGGTTATGCTTGAGATAATGTACGAGATACCTTCAAGAAAGAATGTAAGGGAGTGCATAATCAACGAGGATGTGCTTACGAGAAAGGAAAGACCGATATTGATTTTTGAAAAGAGCGCTGAGTCAGCGTAGACAACAGGAGTTAAGAGTGTTGAGTTTTGAGTGTTGAGTTAAGGTTTTTTAATAGACACTAAAAACTATGCACTAAAAACTGATAAACTATCCCCTGCGTTTAAGTGATTTTTTGATGGTTGATTCAAGTATCTGTCTTAACTCAGGGTCTTTTACCTTTTCCGAAATGCTCTGTTTCAGCTCTTCTGGAAGGGATGGCAGTGGGCTTTCCTTTAAGTTTTCAGAAGAGGGGGGTTTTTTAGTTCTTGGTATCTTTCCAAGCCGAAATCGTACTGCCCTGACATTATAGTGGCTAAGCCTTTTTTTAAGCTTTTCTTCCTGGAGCTTTAACTGAAAGAGCCATTCATTGGAGTCTACCGTAAGGGTTAGGACACCCTTTTTCAGTGCTGCTGGATAAACATGGCTTAACAGGGGCTCCTTAAAAAGGCACTTAAACTCCCTCCGTAACCTGTAAAGCCTGAGTTCTTCAGTCAGACCCAGCTCTTTAAGCAGGTCTTCAAGGTCTGACCGAAGGGTTTTCATATTGCCTTTTTAACTGCTCCTGAACGGATGCAACGGGTACAGACATATCTGCGTCTTGGACCCTTTTCAGTCTGAACCCTGATTCGCTGAAGGTTTGGTTTGAAGACCCTCTTGGTCTTTTTGTGTGAGTGGCTTACATGATTGCCTGATACCTTCTTTTTCCCGCAAACATAACACTCTGCCATTTTATTCCTCCAATAAGATTTTTTATCGTCAGTTACATGGGTATGGAGTTTAAAGTCCATGTAACCTGTTTTCCTTTTCGTTTGAACAATTTTGGCTAAATATGATAACATTTTAAGACAAACAAGACAAGACCCAAAATTATAAGGAGAATACAACAGTATGCAAAAAATAAGAATCCGTGAATTTTCAAAGCAGATCGGTGTTACCAATAAAGAGGTTATTAGCGAACTTGAAAAGATGGGTATCACCGGAAAGAAACCTGCCTCAAACATAGAAGGTGAAGTAATAGACAGGTTAAGGGAGATCTTCACTAAGGCACCTGAAAAGAAAGAACAGGTCAAAAAGGAAAAACCGGAGGCTCCTTTAAAGAAGGAAGAGATAAAGGCAAAAAAAGAAGTGCCAAAGATTCCAGAAAAGCCAGTTGAGGAGGCCAAGAAAAAGGCTGAGGAGTTTATAAAGACAGAAGATATTGACGAAGAGGATATCACTCTTCCTGACCGTTTCAAAAAAGAGGTATCAGGGCAGAAGGTTGAAAAACTTAAGTCAAAGAGCCTGCAGAGGGCCTTTCAGAGTATCCGAAAGATCGAACCTAAAAAGGTAGATTTCAGAACCCATAAGAAAAAGGGTAAGGGTAAGAAGGAAGAGAAAAAACAGGAGCCAAAACACATATCCACTGCTGTTCCGCGAAAAAAGGCAGTAAAGCTGCCTGAAGGCACAACCGTTAAGGAGTTTGCAGAGCTTATCGGTATAAGGGTTACCGATGTTATAAAGAAGTTCATGGAGCTTGGAGCCCTGGTTAACATCAACCAGCCTGTTGACATGGATGCAGCAGTGCTGGTTGCAGATAGCTTTGGTATAAAGGTTGAACCATCAGCAAAGGAGGAAGAGACCCTTGAGATTCCAGAGCAGGAAGACAGACCAGAGGACCTCAAACCAAGGGCACCTGTTGTTACTGTGATGGGTCATGTTGACCATGGTAAGACATCTCTCCTTGATGCCATAAGGCAGACAAGGGTTATTGATACAGAGGCCGGTGGCATTACCCAACACATAGGTGCCTATAAGGTAAAGCTCAAGGGTAAGGAGATAGTATTTCTTGACACACCAGGGCATGAGGCATTTACGACGATGAGGGCAAGGGGAGCACAGGTTACGGATATTGTCGTGCTCGTGGTTGCTGCAGACGATGGAGTGATGCCACAGACAGTGGAGGCCATCAATCATGCAAAGGCAGCTGGGGTTCCCATAATAGTTGCGGTTAACAAGATTGACAAGCCAGAGGCCAATCCCCAGAAGGTAAGAACCGAGCTTGCAGAGCATGACATAATCCCCGAGGAATGGGGTGGAAAAAACATTTTTGTGGACATATCTGCAAAAAAGAGGATAGGAATTGACGACCTCCTTGAGATGATCATCCTCCAGTCAGAGATAATGGAACTAAAGGCAAACCCCAACAGACCAGCACAGGGTGTAATTATAGAGTCAAGGCTCGACAGAGGCCGTGGGCCAGTGGCAACGGTTCTCATACAGAAGGGCACCCTGAGGGTAGGAGACCCCTTTGTGACAGAGCTTACCTATGGGAAGGTGCGAGCCCTGATTGACGAGCATGGTAAAAGGGTAAAGGAGGCCCCACCATCCACACCCATTGAGGTTATTGGTTTTGAAGAGGTTCCGCAGGCAGGAGACCACTTCGTGGTTGTGGAAAACGAAAGAAGGGCAAAAGAGATAGCCCATGCACGACAGCACAGGGCAAGGCTTGCAGAGATGGCACGACAGAAGAAGGTGAAACTGGATGACATCTACAGGCAGATTCAGGAAGGTGAGATAAAGATGCTCAATGTGATTATAAAGGCTGATGTGCAGGGCTCTGTGGAGGCACTAAAGGGTGCTCTTGAGAAGATAAAACACCCCGAGGTGCAGGTGAAGGTTATACACACAGGGGTTGGTGGTATAAACGAATCAGATGTAATGCTTGCTGCAGCATCAAATGCCATAATAATAGGCTTTAATGTAAGGCCTGAACCAAAGGCATCGCAGGCTGCCGAGCGTGAGGGCATTGACATAAGGCTCTACAGGGTCATCTACGAGGCTATTGAGGATGTGAAAAAGGCACTTGAGGGTATGCTCGAGCCTGAGCTTAAGGAAAGGGTTATAGGCAGGGCAGAAGTAAGGGCCACATTCTCTGTCTCAAGGCTTGGAACCATTGCTGGCTGTTATGTGCTTGATGGTGTGATACAAAGGGCAAGCGATGGAATAAGGGTGATAAGAGACAACATAGTTATATACGAGGGTAAGATTGCCTCCCTTAAACGATTCAAAGAGGATGTCCGTGAGGTTCAGGCCGGTTATGAGTGTGGAATTCTGATTGAAAACTTCAACGACATCAAGGTTGGAGACATCCTGGAAAACTTTGTGGTAGAAAAGGTTGCCCAGAAACTTGGTATATAGTTTTAACAGTCGGGTTTTTTTGCAGGCCTGAACTGCTGAGGGAAAACCTGAAGAAGAGCTATAAAAAAATCGATGATAGTGGGGCTTTTGACAATTGAGCTGTTTCTGCCCGAGGCAAACTCTCTTAAGACCAAGAGATACGCAATCCGCTCGATAAAGGATAAATTAAAGAAATTCAATGTCTCCGTTGGTGAACAGCCAAATAATCTCTGGCAGAGGACGACCCTTGCTATTGCATGCGTTACAACTGATACACCCCACCTTTACAGCACCTTTGAGAAGGTAAAGCAGGTAGTTACATCAAACAGCTCGGTAGAGATACTGAGAGCTGACATAGACATACTTTAAGGAGAGGGAACAAGTGCATCCCTATAAACGCTCAAAAAGAGTTGGAGACCTGTTCAGAGAGGAGATTGCCGATATAATCATGCACAGGGTAAAAGACCCCCGTGTAGGGTTTATTACAGTCACCTCGGTTAAGGTCTCTGAAGACCTCAGTTATGCGAGGGTCTTTGTGAGTGTGCTTAAAAAGGAAGAGACAGAGGAGACACTCCGTGTCCTTAATTCGGCAAGTGGTTTTATACGGAGCGAGGTGGGAAAGAGGGTCAGGATAAAAAGGCTTCCCAGGTTTGAGTTCTTTGAAGATGAAACCATTGAGTACGGTGCCCGAATAGACAGTCTCTTAAAAAAACTTAAAGAAGAGGAAGGGGATTGACTGTTCCAGAGAAGATAGCAGGTTTTATCAGGTCTCAGGACCACTTCTTCATTGCATCACACATAAACCCGGAAGGTGATGCCCTTGGAAGCACCATCTCACTCTGTCTTGCCCTGAAGGCTATGGGAAAGGATGTGGTTGCCTACAATGTTGATGGTGTTCCCTATATTTACGAGTTTCTTCCCCGCAGGGAACTGATAATCAGTGAGCTTGATGGCATAGATACCAATAAGTATAATCTTCTGCTTCTTGATTGTAACGAGCCTGAAAGGGCATCTCTTGAAAATAAGGGATTTAAAAACTCACTGGTCATTGACCACCATCTTACCCGGAAGGATTTTGGTGACATTAGGTGGATTGAGCCTGGCGCTCCTGCCACAGGTGTGATGGTATATCATCTTATAAAGGCACTCGGTGTGGAGATAACAAAGGAGATGGCAGTTAACCTCTATACAGCCATTTCCATTGATACAGGCACATTTCGTTACGACAACACAACATCTGAGACATTGAGGGTGGCTGCGGAACTGATAGACCGGGGTGCTGACCCAGCAGAGATTGCCATAAGGCTTTACGAGTCCTGGAGGTACAACAGGTTTGAGCTTCTTGTAAGGATGCTTAAGACCCTTGAGATGATTGATCTGTCCTGCTGCAGGGTAGCTATCACACATATCACTCTGAATATGTTCAGAGAGACCGGAACCACACAGGCAGACACAGAGAACTTTTCTAACTTTGCCCGTATGATTGAGGATGTGGATGTCTCTGTGATGTTAAGAGAAACCGAGCCTCTGAAGTGGAAGGCAAGTATGAGGGGCAAGGGCAGGGTGAACCTTGCCCTTGTGGCTTCAAGGCTCGGAGGTGGTGGACACAAAAACGCAGCAGGCTTCAAGGCAGAGGGTAGTCTTGAAAACGTAAAGAGTAGACTGATCGAGGTCCTGAAGAAAGATTGTTAACCGAGATGTAACTGACAAAAACGCAACAAACGCAATAAACGCAATGAACGCAACAAACGCAATTAACGCGATAAACGCAATCAACGGTGTTATTAATCTCTACAAACCCCCTGATATCACATCCCATAGAGCTGTCAAAAAGGTACAGGCCATCCTTGGTGCCAGGAAGGCAGGACATGCTGGAACCCTTGACCCCTTTGCCGAAGGAGTCCTGCTTGTATGTTTAAACAGTGCAACCCGGATTGTGCAGTATCTCATGGAGCTTAAAAAGGAATACATAGTGGAGTTTCAGCTTGGCATGGAAACAGATACCTTTGATATAACAGGAAGGGTAATCAGAGAAACCGACCCCTCAGGAATATCAGAATCTCAGTTGAGAGATGTTCTCAGTGGTTTTCAGGGTGAGATACTTCAGACCCCACCGGCTTATTCTGCCGTAAAAAAAGGTGGGGTGCCGCTTTATAAACTTGCAAGAAAGGGCATCGAGGTCAAAGCTGAGCCAAGAAGGGTATTTATTGAAGAGATAGGTCTTCTAAAATTTAACCCTCCCTGTGCTATAATTAAGGTCAGATGCACAAAGGGAACCTATGTAAGGTCTCTGGTAAAGGATATCGGGAGGGAGCTTGGAGTGGGAGCAACTGTAAGGTCATTAAAAAGAACAGCCATTGGTGATTTTAAAGCTGCTTCTGCAGTGGGATTTGAGGAAATGAAAAGGGGTGACTTTAAATTATACTCCATGGATGAGGTGCTTTCCTTTATACCATCACTGATCCTTGACAGACAGCAGAGCCGACTTGCCTTTCACGGAACCGGATTTTTCGTTAAAGAGTTTACCAAAAAAGGCCGATACCGTTTAAAGAAGTGGGATGGTGGATTTATTGGAATAGGGAATTTAGATGACAGAGGGTATTTGAAAATTGAGAAAATCTTTAAAGATATTGGAAAACTTTAAAGTGATTTTTAATATAAAAGCGACAAAACTATTTAAAAATAAAAAAATACTTGACAATATTATGTTTTTTTGCTATACATAATATATGCTTTTTGGACAAAAGGTACCCATAGGGCTTGACATTGGGGCGGGGACGCTGAAGGTCGCCCAGGTAAAAGACAGAAGAGATGGTTATGAACTTGATGTCTTTGACTTCCTTCCTCTGCCTCCTGAACTGATAGTTGATGGCTCAGTCATCGACTCCCTCCGTCTGGTTGATGCAATAAAGGAGCTTATAAGAAAGGCAAAGATAAAGAACAAGAATGTGGCCATATCAATCTCCGGTCACTCTTCGGTGATAGTGAAGATGATAACCGTGCCTGAAATGACCGAGGAGGAGCTTGAGGAGTCCATAAAGTTTGAGGCTGAACAGTATGTTCCCTTTAACATCGATGATGTAAACATAGACTTCCAGATTATAGGCCCACGAGAAGAACCCGGACAGATGGATGTGGTGCTGGTTGCTGTCAAGAAGGACACCATTAATGAATACATCACCGTGGTAAAGGAGGCAGGGCTTAATCCAGTGATAGTTGATGTTGATGTGTTTGCCTTGGAGAATGTTTATGAGGTGAATTACCCGATTGAGCCTGGAAAGAATGTTGCCCTCATTGACATTGGTGCAAGCTCCATAAAGATGAACATATTAAAAGGGGGAATGCCTTCGTTTACAAGAGACACACCTGTTGGGACAAACCTCCTTACAGAGGCTCTGCAAAGGGAGTTCAATCTGACCTTTGAGGTTTCTGAAAAGCTTCTGAGAGGGGAAACAGTGGAGAATGTCTCTGAAGAGGAGGCCGAGCAGGTGGTGCTTACAGCATCAGAGGAGATATTCTCTGAGATAACGAGATCAATAGATTACTTCAGGACATCCATGTCTGAGCAGGATGTCTCTGAATTCGTGATTTCAGGTGGTGGAGCTTTAGTGAAGAAACTTCCAGAGATGTTCAATGAGAGGTTTGGTAAACAGGTAGAGGTAATTGACCCATTTAAAAACATATCCATCTCAAAGAAGCTCGATGAGGATTACATCCGTGACCTGGCACCACTTGGAGCCGTGGCAATAGGTCTTGCCCTAAGGAGGATAGGGGACAGATGATAAGAGTTAATCTATTACCGACTAAAAAGAAAAAGAAGAAACCCACCCCGGTGCCGGGTTTTATTGCAGCCATGGTTATTGCTACCGTAGTTGTGCTCATTGCAAGTGCATTTGTTTATTATCAGACCCAGAATACCCTGAACACCTTAAAGGCAAGAAAGGCACAAAACGAAACCCGCCTTAAAGACCTTCGAACACGGCTTAAGAAACTAAGGAACTACGAAAAACTGGTAGTAGAGGTAGAAAAGAAAAAGAAGATAATCATTGGGTTAAGGGAAAAACAGGCTGTCCCGGTTAAGATACTTGACGAGCTAAGCAGACTTCTGCCAACAGGTGTATGGCTTACTCAGCTTACTTTTAATGGCAAGGACCTTAACATACTGGGTTCTGCCTTTACAAACTCTGATGTGGTCAATTATGTTAATAACCTAAAGAAGTCAAGACTGTTTAATTCGGTTTTCCTTGCTGAATCGCTACACAAACAGATGAATGCTGGAAAGAAACAGAAGCTCTCTATTTATAACTTTAAAATCAGTATGACTGTTAAGGGATAAACTATGGCTAAGGCAATAAGGATTGATCTGTACAGGGTTCCTAAAAAGGCGAGGGTTGCTATAGCAGTAGGTATGCCTCTTATTATCGTTTTACTTTTTTTCTTTTTCTATTACAGACCAAAGAGCACAGAGATTAAAAGACTCCAGTCAAGTATTCAGAGACAGGAACAGGAGATTGCCAATGCTGAAAGAAAACTTGCAAAGCTCCCTGAGCTAAAGGCTAAGTACAATGTGTTAGTCATGGAGCTTGATGACCTCAAGAGGCAGTTGCCAGAGGAAAAGGAGGTCTCAGGGCTTTTAAAGCAGGTCTCAGACCTTGGAATAGAATCAGGTCTTGTGATAAACCTCTGGAAGCCTGCAAACAAGAGGATGCATCAAAGCGGGATACTTTATGAGATACCTGTAAAGGTAGAGATGTCAGGCTCCTATCATAACCTTGGACGGTTCTTCAGTAAGTTAACGAGTCTTAACAGGATAGTGAATATAAGAAACATAAAGTTAGACAGGCCAAGACCAGCAGGTAAAGAGGCCATATTGCAGATTGCCCTTGACACGGTGACCTTCTCGGCTATACCAGAGAAAGAATTACAGAAGATGAAGAAGATTAAGAAGAAAAGGTAAAGATTGATGAAAAAAACTTTAACCATAATTTTAGTTTTAATGTTTAGTCTAACAGGTGCATATTCCTGTAAGAAAAAAAGGCCTGTTATTACAAAGAATACAGTTGCTAAAAGGGCAACCGAAAAGAACAGCCAAAGAACGTTTAAATTTAAGCCAAAACCTTACAAGATAGAGGTGGTCAACTATGACCCCAAAGGGCGGAGAGACCCCTTCCTCTCAGTTGTTGCATTGACCAAGCAGAAGATTGAGAAGAAGCGTAAAAAGAAGATAAATCCTCTTGAGAACTACGATGTGGCTGACTTTAAGGTCCTTGGGATCGTTTACGATGGCACCAGATATTATGCCTCTGTGATGCTTCCAGATGGCAAGGCCTTTACTGTCACCAAGGGGATGACCGTAGGTTTATACGATGGTAAAATAATCGACATAACACCCAGTCAGATAGTGGTTAGAGAGTATGTTATGAACTATAAAGGACAGTTAAAACCAAAGGATACAATCTTGAAGCTCCGAAAAGAGGAGGAATAAATGAGAGAGTTTATTAAAAAATCAATAAGCCCTTTTTTAATCCTATCTGCAATTATTATCCTTTTTATCTCTGGCTGCACGAATAAAGAGACGGTAAAGAGGGAGACTGCCTCAACGACTGCTCAAAAGAGCCAGAGCGTATATCCATCCCTTTCTGCCCTGCAGGTGGATAAGGATACGGTAAGCATACTTTCTGACAGGGATTTCCAATACACCCTTTATAAGCCGGAAGACCCCTTTAAGGTTGTGGTTGAGATTCCCGGAGTCGTGCCCGGGAAGTTTGAAGGCAGGGTAAATGGAAAAGGCGGGATGGTAACTGAGGTGCTAACCCAGCATGTTAAGGCACCTGTTGAAGGAACGAGGCTTGAGATTACGCTACAGGAGCCATTAAACATGGATGCCCAGTACTCTTCGGGGAAGTTGATACTGAAGCCGAGGGTTGAAAAGAGTGTGGAAAAAACCGCCGAGGCTAACAGTGAGGTTTCAGAAGTTAGAGAGGAGATAAAAGAGTCTTTGGATGAGCAAAATGAGCCATCCCTGCCAGCACAGTATGTTGAAGGCATCGAGATGTTCAAAAGAGACCACAGCACGGTGGTAAGGATCGTGGGAGATGGCAGCCTTCATCCTGACATTATACCCCTTGACAGTAAGCTGATTATCGATCTTAAGGGTGTGGACATGAAGGCAAAGATGCCAAAGGAGGTGGCAAAGCCCTTAAAGGGCATACGATGGGGAGAGCATGAGGACAAAACAAGGATAGTGCTTGACCTGGAGCCTGAGACCACCTTTGATGTGGTGTCAATTGGTGACAGGATAGAGATAACTCTGAGAGAGGCAGGCTCTGAAGCCAGCGCTAAAAAAGATGAAGAGGTGCTTTTTAAGGAGTCAGAGCTCTCAGGGCAGCAAGAAAATATTACTGCGTCTGCAACTTCAGCGGGAAAATATACAGGGAAAAGGATATCCCTTGACTTTCAGGATGCTGACATTGTGCCCATATTCAGGCTGCTTGCAGATGTAAGTGGTTACAACATAGTCGTTGACCCTGGGGTTAAAGGCAAGATTACCATGAAGCTCATAAATGTGCCCTGGGATCAGGCATTAGACCTCATACTAAAGACTCATGATCTTGGTAAGATTGTCGAAGGCAATATAATCCGAATTGCCCCAAATTCGGTGATTGCCAGGGAAAAGGAGGCTGCAGCCCGTATTGCTGCTGCAAAACGCAAGGCAGAGCCCCTCGTAACAAAGGTTTTCCCGATAAGCTATGCTGATGTTAACAAGGTAAAAGATGCCATTGAAAAGGCAAAGATACTTTCTGAAAGAGGAAGCATAAGCGTGGATGAACACATAAGTTCTCTTGTGGTAAAGGATGTTGAAAGCAACATGCCCAAGGTTGAGAAATTAATCAAGATACTTGATAAACAGACCCCTCAGGTAATGATAGAGGCACGGATTGTTGAGGTTAACACCAATGCTGCAAAGGACCTTGGTATTCAATGGGGCTTCTTTGCAAATGCAAGGCAAAATGGACAGACCATGGGTGGTGTGAGCGGTTATTCAACATTGACACAGCTTGGCACCTGGCATACGACCACAGCAGGTGAGGATTTTTCCAATACTGAAGCTTTATCAGTTTCTACCCCTGCCGTGGTTGATTTCCCAGCTGCGGTAAGTGCTGGCTCTGGTTCAGGTATAACCTTTGGTTTCTTAAGTTCTGCTGGAACCTTTGGCCTTGACCTGAGGCTTTCTGCCCTAAAGACAATGGGTAAGCTCAAGATAGTTTCAAATCCAAGGATAATTACCGTTGACAACGAAGAGGCAACTATTTCACAGGGCAAGAGCATTCCAATAAGAAAGCTAACTTCTGAAGGCACAGTTTCTACGGAGTTCAAGGACATAAAACTCGAATTAAAGGTAAAACCCCACATTACACCTGATGAATCTATTGTTTTAAATGTATCCGCAACCAAGGAAGAACTCGACCCAACAGTGCCATCTGTTGAGGGTGTGCCCGGCACGGATAAGAAAGAGGCAAAGACCAATGTTATTATAAGAAACGGTGAGACCCTCGTTATCGGTGGTATCTACAAAACGATTAATAACGATTCAGAAGCAGGGGTGCCCGGACTTTCGGACATTCCCGTTCTTGGCTGGTTGTTTAAAAAGCAAAAGAAGGAAGCCCAGACAAACGAGCTTCTCATTTTTATAACTCCACGAATAGTTAAAAAGTGAAGCTCCCCCAGCAAAGGTCGGGGCTTTCGGCAAGGGTCATTGTAAAAGACTAAATGCTCAGGGGGATTCTTTCCCCTTGATTCCTTCTCAATAATCTTCAACCCTTTTATTAACGATGGAATCTGAAACAGTATTAAAGGACTTTCTTGACTATCTCTTCGTTGAAAGAGGAAGAAGCCTCAATACTGTAAAGTCCTACGAGAGAGACCTGAGGAAGTTTTTCACCTTTTTATCAGATAATACGAAGGAAGCTCTGGAATTTAAAAAGGAAGACATCCTCGCCTTTGTTTCCTATTTAAGAGATAACGACTTTGAAAGCTCATCTATTTCCCGTATGTTATCTTCTATAAGGATGTTCTGCAGATACATTGTCGTGGAAGGAATAAGAAGGGAAAACCCCTCAGAGATACTACAGAATCCACGTGGCTGGAAGAGGCTTCCAAAGGCATTAAGCATAGAGGACATAATGAGACTACTTAAGAGTATTAAAGACACCCAGATGGCTGAGAGGGATCAGGTGATTTTTGAACTCATGTACGCCTCGGGGCTCAGGGTAAGTGAACTGACTGAACTGAGGGTGGAGGATGTAAACCTCGAGGCTGGATTCCTTCGAGTGATAGGTAAAGGTGGCAGGGAGAGGGTAGTGCCATTAAGCGAGCATACAGTGGAGTCGATTAAAAACTACCTGATTAATGTAAGGCCCAGGTTTCTAAAAGGTAAGAGCGTACCTTACCTCTTTGTCTCTAAAAGAGGCTCAAGACTCACCCGGCAGAGGATATGGCAGAGTCTTAAGGAGTATGCCCGGAAGGCAGGTGTTGAGCTTTCGCCTCATGTGATAAGACATTCCTTTGCCACCCATTTACTTGAAGGAGGGGCAGACCTGAGGTCTGTTCAGAAGATGCTCGGTCATGCAGACATCTCCACTACCCAGATATACACCAAAGTAACCACAGAGCACCTAAAGAGGATATACCAGAAACACCATCCAAGAGCGTAAATAATCAGGGAGTAGGGTGTAGGGGAGAGGGGGAAGATAGGTATAGTTATCTGAAACGCAGGGCTTATGGTAAAAGGGTTTTGTAATATTATCTTAAAAACAATCAAATCATCGTTTATGCTAAAATAATATTAACTTTATGAATATTAGAGGACTATAAAATGAAAAGAAAATACAAAATAATAGTTGAGAAACATCCTGACGGTTATGTGGCATATCCTCTTGGGATAAAGGGAGTAATTGTAGGTGAGGGTGATACATATGAGGAGGCACTTGCTGATGTAAAGTCTGCAATAAAATTTCATATAGAAACTTTTGGAGAAGAGGCTTTTGAAGTTGACTCACCAGTGCTTGAGGCATTTGTAGCAGAGGCTGGAGTAGAAACATAAATGACAAAATTTCCAATTGATGCACCGAAACGGAGGGTAATAAAGGCATTAGAGATATTAGGCTTTAAGGTAGTGAGGGAGAAGGAACATATTTCTTTAATCAGAGAAAATCCAGATGGAACAAATACACCTTTAACAATGCCAAATCACTCAAAAATCAAGTCTTCCACATTAAGAACCATATGCACACAGGCTGGAATATCAAGAAAGGATTTTTTAGATGCATACAATAAGACATAAAGATAAAAATCCGATACAATAACGGTTTTCGCCGCAGTTAAGTTAGATGTTAAGGATTCAGGATTTAGAAATTTGAAATTAAATGTCTGGAGGGTTTCAATGGCAAGAGAGCTTACAGAAAAAGACCTGTGTAAACACTGTGACCCATCGATATTCAGTTTTAGCACAACCGAGGAGCTTCCCCCCTTTGAAGGCACCATAGGGCAGGAGCGTGCTCTGAGTGCAATAGACTTTGGTCTAAATCTTCAGAGTAAAGGATTTAACATCTTTGTGCTTGGTGAAAGCGGAACTGGAAAGACTTCAACAATAAGGACACTCATTAGAAGAAAGGCAGAAACAGAAAAGGTGCCCCCGGATTGGTGTTATGTCTACAATTTCAAAGACCCTGATGTACCCCTTGCCATATCTCTTCCACCTGGTAAGGCCCTGGAGTTCAAAAAAGACATGGAAGAGCTGATTGAGTCTCTGAAGAAGGAGATTCCGCGGGTCTTTGAATCAAAGGAATACGAAAAACAGAAAAACCGTATCCTGGAGGAGTTTCAGAAGAGACAGAAGGAACTATTCAGTGCAGTTGAAGAGGAGGCAGAGTCAAAGGGGTTCAGTATAAAGAGGACGGTAGGTGGCTTTTTTATAGTTCCTGTTAAAAAGACAGGCGAGCCTCTTTCTGAAGAGGAGTTTCAGGGGCTTGACGAAAACACAAAGAAAAAGATTGAAGAGATAGGAAAACTCCTTCAGGAAAAGCTCGATGATGTGGTCAGGACACTTAAGGCAGGAGAAAAACTGGTCAGCGAGCTGCTTAAGAAACTCGAAAGAGAGGCAGCCCTTTCAGTGCTTGGCTCACTCATTGACGAGCTGAAGACAAAGTATTCAGAGAACAAAAAACTCCTTGATTATCTTGATGCTGTTAAAGAGGATGTGCTTGAAAACCTTGAAGACTTCAAGGCAACCCAGGAAGAGGCTGCACCACCGATGCCCTTTATGAAGATGCAGAAGCAGGAGCCCAGGTTCAATAAGTACGAGGTTAATGTAATCGTGAATAATGCCAATTCAAAGGGTGCTCCCTGCGTGTTTGAGACAAACCCAACATACTACAACCTCTTTGGAAGAATAGAGCACAAGTTCCAGTACGGTGTGGCTGTGACGGACTTTACCATGATAAAGGCAGGCTCCCTTCACAAGGCAAACGGTGGTTATCTGGTAATCAATGCCCTTGACCTTTTACGGAATCTGTTTTCCTACGACGCACTTAAAAGGGCAATCAGAAACCGAGAGGTAAAGATAGAGGACATATGGGAGCAGTACAGGCTGGTGACAACTGCAATGCTTAAGCCTGAGCCAATCCCTCTTGATGTGAAGGTGATACTGATTGGAAATCCCTACATTTACTATCTGCTTTACAATCTGGACGAGGAGTACAGAGAGCTATTCAAGGTAAAGGCAGACTTTGACAACACCATGGAGCGCAACGAGGAAAACCTTATCAAATACGCAACCTTTGTGGCCACAAAGTCAAAAGAGGAAGGTCTTCTGCCCTTTGACCCAGGTGGTGTGGCCAAGGTGGTGGAGTATGGCTCAAGGCTTGCCGAGCATCAGGAAAAGCTTTCCTCAAGGTTCAGTGATATCTCTGACCTTATCAGGGAGTCCCATTACTGGGCAACAAAGGCAGGCTCTGAGCTTGTAAAGGCTGAGCATGTGGAGAAGGCACTTAAGGAGAAGTTTTTCAGACACAACAAGATTGAGGAAAAACTGCGTGAGCTGATGCTTGAGGATACCCTGATCGTGGAGACTGAGGGGGAAAAGGTCGGACAGATAAACGGCCTTGCAGTTATGGATATGGGTGATTACAGCTTTGGTAAACCTTCAAGGATTACCGCAACGGTTTATTCAGGCAAGGCCGGTGTGGTTAACATTGAGCGTGAGACTAAGATGTCAGGCAAGATACACGAGAAGGCCATATTGATTCTCAGTAATTACCTTGGAAAGATGTATGCCCAGAAGAAACCCATCACGCTGTCTGCCTCCATTACATTTGAGCAGCTATACGGTATGATCGAAGGTGACAGTGCAACCTGTGCTGAGCTTTACGCCCTGCTTTCTGCAATCTCGGGAGTCCCCATTAAGCAGAATATAGCCATTACAGGCTCAATGGACCAGGATGGAAATGTCCAGCCCATTGGGGGAGTAAACGAAAAGATAGAGGGGTTTTTCAGGCTTTGTCAGGTCAGGGGCCTGACGGGTGAGCAGGGCGTTATTATTCCAGAGAGAAATGTTAAAAATCTCATGCTTTCCTCCGAGGTGGTTCAGGCTGTCAGAGATGGCAAGTTCAGGATATACGCTATCAAAAGGATAGAAGAGGGCGTGCCCATACTGATGGGGATAGAGGCAGGCCAGCTCAGGCCTGACGGCACATATCCCGAAGGCACGCTTAACCATCTGGTGGAAAAGAGACTTACTGAGATAAGGGAGGCAATGAAGGAAAAGAAAAAGGAGGAGAAGAAGGACGAGGAGGCAGAGAACAACTCCTGATGAAGAGGCCCCTTCAGTTTCTTACTGCTTCTCTGATTTACATCTTTACGCTGCCTCTTGCCCTTATACCATACAGATTATCTCTAAAGGTGGGCTCTCTGTTAGGTCTGCTGGGATATAACCTCTGGGGTTCAAGGCGAAGGATAGCTATAGAAAATATAAAAAGATGCATTGAGTCAGGTGCCCTTGATAAATCCATTCATCCCTCAAGACTTGCCCTTGAGTCCTTTAAAAACCTCGGTAAGTCTCTGATGGAGATAGTTCGTATCTATCACGGACGGGCAGAGGCTATATTTAAGAACACCGAAATCGCAGGTCTTGAGCACTACATAGATGCCTCAAACAAAGGTAAAGGCATCCTTGTGATAACAGGACACTGTGGTAACTGGGAGGTGCTTGCCCTTTATTCCTCTTATAAGATGAGCTCCCTTTCGGTGGTGGCAAGGGCACTTAACAACCCCTATCTTAACAGACTGGTAGAAAGGGTGAGACAGAAATACGGTAACAGGGTGATATACAAACAGGGTGCCCTGAGAGAGATTATAAGAGAGCTGAGAAGGGGCTCTTCTGTGGGAATACTGATTGACCAGAGTGTGCTTCCATCAGAGGGGGTAAAGATACCCTTTCTTGGAAGAGATGCCTGGACAATGAAAACCCCAGCTGTGATAGCCACAAAAACAGGAGCCTCTGTATTACCTGTGTTTATCAATAGAACACCAAAGGGACACAGGATAAAGGTCTACCCCGAGGTAGAGCTTAAAAAGGGCAGTTCTGAAGATGTGGTCGTTGAAAATACTAAACGGATAAGTAGCTTTGTTGAAACCTATATAAAAGAAAACCCTGCCGAGTGGCTCTGGATACACCGAAGGTGGAAGAGGACTTAGTATATAGACCTGATACGGCCTGTCCTTCGGTCAAGCACTATCCTGTCAACCACTTTATCCCCCTTTAAAACAGTGGCCCAGAGGAAACGGCCCATGGTTTTTTCCACCCTTACACTGAGCCCCCTCCTCTTGTAGTAATCCTTCAGTGCCTTAAGAGCCTCGTCCATGCTCAGGTTAAACCTGCAGTATCCGTATCTGCTACATCGAGGACAGAAGTCACCGTAAGGGGTAACAGGTCTTCGGTCATCGGCCTTAAGGTTAGCAGCCGAAAGTAAAGACAAAGCCATTAACACTATGATAACGAGCCTTTTCATATTATAAAGCTATCAGAAAAGATTGAAGATTTTATGAAGAACCAAACTCCACCCTGAAGGCCGTTCCCTTTCCTGGAGAGGACTGTACATCGATTACTCCATCAAGTACATCAACGAGCTCTTTTACAATGGAAAGCCCTATGCCCCTGCCAGGCGAGCCCTCTCCTTTGTAAAAACGGTCAAATATCCTTGACAGTTCCTTTTCGTCCATACCTCTTCCAGTATCCTGAACCTTTATGTAAAAGCCCCTTTCAGTTTTTCCCCAGGATACCTCTATACTGCCTCTGTCTGTGTATCTGTAGGCATTGCTAACGAGGTTTTTTATTATAATCTGAAGTTTATCTGGATAGGTCCTGACCACCATTGAAGGGCCTTTGAGGCTTAGCTGGATACCCTTTTCTGTTACTGGATGCTGATAGGTGGAGACTATATCTTTTAAAAACTCCTTGAGATTTATGTCCTGTTTCTTTCCTTTTTTGAAGAAGCTTGCCTCAGCCTGTGTAACATCCTCTATGCCCTGAACAAGCTCTATAATCCTGTCAATCTCCTTTTTAATGCCTGTTAATGCCTGGTTTATATCTGTGATGATACCATCCTCTATTGCCTCAAGGTTGCCCTTTACTACAGTAAGTGGTGTTCTCAGTTCGTGGGCTATGTTGGTGGTCAGGTGTTTTCTCAGTCTGTCCTCCTTTTCCAGTGCAGAGACCATGTAATTAAAGGTCTCAGAAAGCCTCTCTATCTCGTCCTTTCTGCCAAAAATCCTTATAAGGCGCGACTCCTTGAGATTTGTCCTCCTTGAAAAATCACCTTCAGCAACTGCCTCGGCAATAGCGGTTAACTGACGCAGGGGTCTTGAGAGAAAGAACGAAAAGGCAATTGACAGAAAGAGGGCTCCTCCTCCAGCAATTGCAAAGGATATAAGGAGAAACTGTCGTCCCCTTTTTCTGAATATCTCTTCCTTCAAAGGCAGGTATCCCCTTCTTTTAAGTGGACGAAAGTATATCTTACCTATCTCCTTGCCCTCTACAAACAGAGGATACCAGGTAAACTCTCCGTAACCTGTTGGTAGTTCAAAAAGTGAGGCCATTCTTCTTAGCATGGTGGGGCTGAGGTGTGAAAGCACATCGGTCGTTGAAATAACCTCTTTGCCCTTCATGTCAGTAAGGTAGGATTCAAAGCCCAGCATGATCGCCCAGTGCATACTGTCCCTTAAGAGTGTTTCATCCCAGCTGCCCCCTCTGTAACTGCCTTCCACAGAGGCCATAACCCAGTATATCCTGTCTTCCTTGCTCCCACTTACATACTCGTTGAAGTCGTTAATGATGAGCCTTTCAAACACAAAGTTGCTTAAGAGGGCTATCAGTATTATCAGGAGAAATGACAGAAATAGCTTAGTTCTCATCAGGTGTTCCTATAAATTTATAGCCAACACCGTAGATGGTCTTTATAAAAGAAGGGTTTCTATTGTCTTCGCCTATCTTTTGTCTTATGTTCTTTACATGGGCATCTATGGTGCGGTCGTAGCCTTCAAAATTGTAACCAAGGATTATGTTGACTAACTGTGCCCGCGAAAATACCTGTCCTGGCCGCTCAGCAAGGGTCTGAAGGAGTTTAAACTCCGTAGGGGTAAGGGTAACGAGTGCTCCTTTTGAGAAGACCTCAAAGCTCTCTGTATCAATAACAAGCATACCTCTGTTGAAGCTTAGCCTTTTCTTTACTGGTTTTGTCCTTCTAAGAAGCGCCTGAACCCTTGCCACCAACTCCCTTGGGCTGAAGGGTTTAACCACATAATCGTCTGCACCGATCTTAAGCCCCCTGACACGGTGTTCTTCTTCGCTCTTTGCAGTAAGCATTATGATGGGTATGTCAGAGTCTTTTCTTACGAGCTCGCAGATCTCTTCACCACTTATATCAGGTAACATCAGATCCAGTATTATCAGGTCAAATCCCCTCTTTAGCGCCTCCAGTGCATCTGAGCCATTGTCGACATGACTGACCGAGTAACCCTCCTTTTCAAGGTAGGCTTTAACGATGTCGGCAATCTTTTTTTCGTCTTCAACAAGGAGTATTTTGGTGCTCATTGTTATTATTCCTATGGAGTATTTGATTAAGCTGGCATCAATAAACTATTATAAACCGACCATCGTACAATTGACAAACATTGCCCTGTGAAAATATAATAATCAGACATCGAAGGGGCTTTATTTTGAAAAAAGATGAGGAGGTTTCCATGGCTGAAGGAATAGTAGAAGTAACTACGGCAACCTGGGACCAGGAGGTTTTGGGCGAGAAGGGTCTTGTGATGGTAGACTTCTGGGCTGTCTGGTGTGGTCCATGCAGAATGATTGCACCCACTGTTGAGGAGATAGCCAAGGAATATGCAGGAAAACTAAAGGTCTGCAAACTAAATACAGACGAAAACCCAGACATTGCAAGCAGATACAAGATTATGGGCATACCCACATTGATGTTTTTCAAAGACGGTGAAAAGGTTGACCAGATTGTGGGTGCTGTGCCCAAACCACAACTGAAGGCAAAGATTGACCAGCTTCTTGGCTAAAGGGAATAAAGGTGAAGAGGATAAGCAGATATCTTGCAGTTTTTATTTTCCTGTTTGCAGTCCTGTCCTGTAGTTCTGAATCAGGCACTGTAGCACCTGTAATCGGTGCAAAGGCACCTGATTTTACCCTGAAGGACATAAATGGCAAGACCCTTACCCTTAGGGATCTAAAGGGCAAGGTGGTACTTTTAGAGTTCTGGGCAACCTGGTGTCCGCCCTGCAGGCGCTCCATCCCTGAGATGGAGGCATTAAGCAGGAAGTACTTTAACAGGGATGTCGTCCTGGTTGGAGTGAATGTGGACGGTGGCGACTCCTTTGATGCGGTTAAGAACTTTGTAAATCAATACAACATGACCTACACTGTCGTGGTTGACAATGGTGATGCAAGCAGAAAGTATCAGGTATCAAGCATACCTGCCATTTTTCTTTTAGACAAAGACCAAAAGATAGTAAAGAGATATCTTGGGTTTTCACCAGGACTGGGGGAGGAGCTAAGCCGCCAGATTGAAGCACTCCTTTAAAGGAAATGTTTGACTCACTAAGTGAAAGATTAGAAGGCGTTTTCAAGAAGCTCAAAGGAAGGGGCTATCTTAAAGAAGAGGATGTTGATGTAGCCCTCAGAGAGATAAGGCTTGCTCTGCTTGAGGCTGATGTAAACTTTAAGGTTGTAAAGGACTTCGTAAACAGGGTTAAAGAAAAGGCCATTGGAAGGGATGTCCTGAAGAGTCTCACACCAGGGCAGCAGGTTGTAAAGATAGTTCACGAAGAGCTTATCGAGCTTCTTGGCAGCCAAAACGAGAAGATTCGCCTTTCACCAAACCCGCCTACAGTTGTCATGATGATAGGTCTTCACGGCTCAGGTAAGACCACCACATCCGCAAAACTTGCAAGGATGTTCAAAAAACAGGGAAGACGCCCCCTGCTTGTTGCTGCTGACCTTCAGCGTCCTGCTGCTATAGAGCAGCTGATAACCCTTGGGAAACAGATAGATGTACCAGTGTATGCACAGAAGGATGAAAAAGACCCTGTTAAGGTGGCTACCGAGGCGGTCAGTGAGGCAAGAAGGGGTGCAGGAGACATCGTAATAATTGACACAGCAGGAAGACTTCATATAGATGAGGAGTTGATGACAGAGCTTCGCAGGGTTAAGGAAGCTGTGAAGCCCCATGAGGTTCTTTTTGTGGCTGATGCCATGACAGGTCAGGATGCAGTAAACATAGCAAAGAGCTTTAACGAAGAGATAGGCATTGACGGCGTGATACTTACAAAGATGGACGGTGATGCCCGTGGTGGTGCTGCCCTTTCCATCAGGCATGTCACTGGAAGACCCATAAAGTTCATGGGTGTTGGTGAAAAGATAGACATGCTTGAGCCCTTTCATCCTGACAGGGTTGCCTCAAGGATACTGGGCATGGGGGATGTGCTCAGTTTTATCGAAAAGGCACAGGAGGCGGTTGACCTGAAAGAGGCTGAGGCCCTTCAGGAAAAGCTCCTTAAGGAGAGCTTTACCCTTGACGACCTCAAGGAACAGCTTAAGAAGATAAGGTCCATGGGGCCGATAGAGAACCTCCTTTCCATGATTCCAGGGATGGGAAAACAGCTAAAGAATGTGAGAATTGATGAAAAGGAGTTTGTAAGGGTTGAGGCAATTATTAATTCCATGACACCTCAGGAGAGAAGGCATCCAAAGATAATAAATGGAAGCAGAAAAAAGAGGATAGCCCGTGGAAGTGGCACCTCTGTTAGCGATGTAAACAGGCTTCTTAAACAGTACAAAGAGATGAAGCGTATGATGAAGATGTTTAAAGGCAAAAAGGGTAAGTTCAAACTGCCCCGCTTTATGCCCTTTTAAACAGGCACTCCTTTAAGCAGGTTTACAAGCCCCATTCTTATCATCATCACAGCTATTGATGCAAGCAATATGGCCATCAGTTTTGATATTGCCTGTATGCCTGTTTTGCCAATTAGCCAGTGAATCAGAGAGACATTTTTTAAAAATATCCAGAGCACCAGAAGGTTCAGGATCAGTCCAGCAAGGGTCATCCCTGCTCCGTAGTGCTCCAAAAGAACGATAAGGGTAGTAAGTAATGCAGGGCCCACTATCATGGGCACTGCTATGGGCACAACACCAATGGTCGTTCGGTCAGCGACCTTTTCCTTCATTGTGCCAGGATGAACTATCTCAAGAACGGCTATTATAAGAAGGACCAGTCCGCCAGCTATCTTGAAATCATCAACAGTGACGCCTATCAATCTGAAAACGAACTCGCCTGTGCTTACGAAGGCAAGGCTTACCGCAAAGGATGTAACAATGGATTGATTGATTATCCTTGAGCGCTCAGCACTGGAAAGTTCACTGGTAAGAGAGAGAAAAACGGGCATAAGGGCAAAGGCATCTATGGCAACGAATATGGGTATGAAGACATTTAGAAAGACCCTCAGTTTTCCCGCCATTAACCCTGATTAATTCGTTCCTGTAGGTCCTTTATCACCTGTCTGATCTGTGCTGCATCTGGAGCATTTGGAGAAAGTGTAAGATAGGTTTGAAACTCCTTTATGGCTTCTTTGTTTTTCTTTAGGTCAAAGGCAAGCACAATGCCTTTGTTTCTGTGAGCCTGGATGTGACGGGGGGCTATCTTTAAAGCCCTGTCATACTCCTTTACGGCTATTTCAGGCTTTCCAATCCTTCTGTAACAGGTGCCCATGTCAACCCTGACATTTACATTTTTGGGGTCAAGCTTAAGGGCTGTTGAGTATGCCTCGATTGCCTCCTGATACCTGTTTGTATCCATCAGAATGTTTCCAAGCTTAATCCAGGCATTGAGATTCTTCGGGTCCTGGCTTACGATCTTTCTTAACTCATTGATGGTGCTGTCAATGTTCATCTGTTGCTGGAGATTTATGCCGCTTACAGGAGGCGGGGTATAGGACTGGCTGCTTTCCTTTTTCTTGCATGAAGAAAGTATCATTAAAGGAACGAGTAGTGAAATTAAGATACTCAAAACCCTTTTCATGTCAATAACTCTCCGAATATTCAAAGGATGGCGGGGTGGACGGGACTTGAACCCGCGACCTCCGGCGTGACAGGCCGGCGTTCTAACCGTGCTGAACTACCACCCCTCAAATAAGATTTTTAATTCTAAAAATTCAGGGCCTGTTCTGTCAAGGCTCTTTGAGGTTTATTGATTATTTAGTTTTTCAATAGCACTGTCAAGTTCGTGTAACTTAAAAGGTTTTTTGAGGGTTGTAATACCTCTCTTATTATATTCAGAGTCAAGCTCAGGTGTAATATAAGCTGAACAAACGATTATTTTTGGTTGATTGGACATTTCACATAGTTTTTCAATAAGGATTGTTCCATTTGCTTCTGGCATACGAAGGTCGGTTATCACCAGGTCAAAGGACTCCTTTTCGATCCTTTCAAGTGCTTCTGAAACACTTGATACCACATTTACTTTATGCCCTTTACGCTTCAGAGCCCTTTCAAGAAACCATCTTACGAGTTGTTCGTCATCTACTACCAGTATGTTCATTTTTATTACCTTAAAAAGTATTAAGCAATTTTGGGGCTAATTTTTTCTGCCTAAAAGACCGAATTTCTGCATCCTGTAACGAAGTGCATCCCTTGAGAGGTTCAGTAGTTTGGCAGCTCTCGTTTGGTTACCCTGTGTTATTTCAAGTGCCTTTTCTATTAAACCCCGTTCTATATCTTCTATGTCTATGCCACCCGGTGGTATTTCAAGATTAATCGTATCGATCTTTCTAATGTTACTGTAATCATCAAGTGTAAATTCTGATGGCAGATGCTCAGGTTTAATGTATTCTGCGTTTTCAAGTATCATGATGCGCTCTATGATGTTTTTTAACTCCCTGACATTTCCAGGCCATGGGTACTCAAGGAATATCTTTTCTACCTCCTTTGAAAGCCCCTTTACATTCTTCCGGAATTCCTTATTGAACTTATCTATAAAGTAATTAGCAAGCAGCACTATGTCATTTCCTCTTTCCCTTAGAGGAGGCAGGTATATTGGTATGACCTTTAGCCTGAAAAACAGATCTTCCCTGAAGTTTCCTGCCCTTACCTCCTCCTGCAGGTCCTTATTGGTAGCCGCAATAATCCTTACATCCACTACTATATCCTTTACACCGCCAATCCTTTTAAAATTCTTCCCCTCGATTACCTTTAATAGTTTTGCCTGTGTGCTTAATTTCATATCACCAATCTCATCAAGAAAGATGCTTCCACCATCGGCAAGCTCAAATAGCCCTTTCTTCATGGTCTTGGCATCGGTAAAAGCACCCTTTTCGTATCCGAAGAGCTCACTTTCTATCAGTGCCTCAGGGAGGGCAGTGCAGTTAACCTCCATAAAGGGTTTGTCAGCCCGCCTGCTCTGGTAGTGTATGACCCTTGCTACAAGGTCTTTACCAGTGCCGCTTTCTCCCTGAATTAGTACGGTAGAAGCATCAGAGGCGGCAACCTTTTTAATCATATCGAATACCTTTAGCATCTGTGGTGATTCACCGATTATACTATCAAAACCATACTGCGATGAAAGACGACTCTTTAATTCGGTAACCTCCTTTTTAAGTGAAACCGTCTCAAGGGCCTTACTGACCAGGATATTCAGTTTATCCATGTTAAAGGGTTTTTCAACAAAGTCATAGGAGCCTGCCTTTATTGCCTTTACTGCGGTCTGGACATCACCGTAAGCAGTGATTAAGACCACTATGGCATTGGGGTCGATTTCCTTTATCTTCTCAAGCACCTCAAGCCCGGTAATGTCGGGCAGGTGTATGTCAAGCAGTGTAAGGTCCGGGAGTTCCTCCTTGTACTTGTCCAGTCCCTCTTTACCTGTGGCTGCAGTTATAACACCGTAGCCCTGTTTCTTGAAGTTCTGCTCAAGTGACCATCTTAGGAGTTTTTCGTCATCCACTATCAGTATCTTGCCTTTGTTCAAATTTCCTCCCTGTCCTCCTTTTCTTTCTTATTTATCGGCAAAATGATCCTGAAGGTTGAGCCCAGCCCTGGTGTGCTTTCTACCTTAATTTCACCACCGTGAGCCTCAATTATATTACTGCTAATGGGCAATCCCAGTCCAGTACCAGAGTGTCTGGTTGTATAAAAGGGACGGAATATCTTTTTTAAGTCCTCCTGCTTTATCCCGACACCTGTATCGGATATGGAAATCTCAGCGTGGTGGTCTGTCTTTTTTACGTCTATGACAAGCTGTCCTCCCTCTGGCATTGCATGAAAGGCATTAAGGATTATGTTAAGTATGACCTGTTGTATCTGCTGGGGGTCTAACTGTAACATATCCAGAGATTCATCGTATCTAAAGGTGATGTCAATGTTCTGTTTCTGTGCCTGATTTTTAACAAGACTCAGGGACTTCTCAACGATACTCTTTAGGTCAACCTCTATGACCTTTGGGTCAACGGGCTTGGCAAAGTTAAGTAGGTCTCTAATTATCTTGTCTAGACGGTCTATCTCTTTAAGAACTTCTTCTATGGTTTCTTTACGAGGGTCATTATCTTCAAAATCTTCTACAAGTACCTGCATTGCACCACTTATACCTGCAATTGGGTTTTTTATCTCATGAGCAATTGCTGAGGCAAGCTCTCCAAGGGTTGCCATCTTTTCTATTCTCTTCATCTCTTCCACATGACACCTGTTTAATTCTTCCTGGGTCCTTTTAAGCTCATCCAACATGGAATTAAAGGAGTCTGCCAACTTTCTTATCTCATCTCTTCTTTTTGTGATAAATCTTACATCAAGATTGCCTGTTTCAACCTCTTTCATGGTCATTATGAGCCTGTCGATTGGTTTATTTATCAGTAGAGTCGTCATAACAGCAAGAGCGGCTGCAAGTGAGAAAAAGGTCAGAAGGGAAAAGGCAATTGTTCGATTTCGAAGTTCCGTAATCCTTTCATGGGTTTTTCTCATTGATACTTCCACATCTAACACTCCGCGAATAGGTTTTCCATCTTTGTGACATCTCTGACAGGGTTTTTCATTAGGTATTGGTATGACCATGGAGTAAAGCGTCTTCTGACCCTTGGAGTGGATAAAGACAGATGGGAATGCCTGGGTCTTGAACCTTTCCATGTCTGTTTTATAGATTTGTTTGCCTATCTCTTTTCTTACTGAAGAGGCAAGTATCTCTCCTGTCACTGGATGAAAAATCCTTACCTCTTCGATGTCCTCTGCTATTAGTGTTTCAAGGAAGTTCTGAAACTCCTTACCCCTCCCCTCCAGCATGATGGTATATAGACCGTTTTTGATGATGTCGCTTATTAGTCGTACACGCTCGATATCATCTTCTCTTATAAGTTTTTCCTGATATTTAAGGTTATAATAGGAAAATCCCCCGATTACGCACAGAAGTATCAGGAAGGTAAGCCCAATGTACTTCCATTTTAAGCTTATACCAGTCATTCAGTTAAGAGAAGCGGTCCTTTTTGAGTTAAAAACTTATCTTTTTATCTCTATTTCAGGCTACCGTAACTGTGTAAGCCTGAAAGAAGCAGGTTCACTCCAAGATAGGTAAACACGACGGTCACAAAACCTACCACAGCTACGACGGCAACCTTTTTGCCTCTCCATCCCCTCATAAGTCTTGCATGAAGATAAAAGGCATAAACAAACCAGGTAATCAGTGACCATGTCTCCTTTGGGTCCCAGCTCCAGTAAACTCCCCATGCCTGATCAGCCCAGATTGCACCGAATATAAGTCCTCCAAGTGTAAAGATGGGAAAACCAATGGCAATGATCTTATAGGTAAGTTCATCCAGTATCCTGGTGTCTAACCTGAAGGAGACGATGATATTTCTCAAGACATAACCGAAACGCCATACAAGAAAGATCACGACCAGGGCACCTATCCAGCTAAGGGCTGAAACAGCTGTTGAAGGGCTATTAAAGGTTGCCTTAAAGAGATAAGCCTTTGCAAGCTCCGGAGTTGTTGCAACTACATGAAACTTAAGATAATCAAGCCCCATTGCTATTAAAAGAACCAGGAGCACACCGATAGAGACGGTCCAGAATATGTAGGCAGGCTCTTTACGGTCTTCGGTTTTTTCAATAAGATACATCAGTCCTGTACCAAAGGCAAGTGCGAACATGGAATAGGAGATAAAGCTCATGGTCACGTGAGCAAGGAGCCAGTTACTCTGGAGTGCCGGGACAAGGGGCTCTATCTGCTTTGACATCCCGGACATCTCAATAAATGCAAGAGCCAGGGCTGCAACGGGAGTGATAAAGGCCCCAAAGGAGCGGTTTTTATACTTGAACTCAATTATAAGGTATCCAAGTATAAGACACCATACAAAAAATATAAGAGACTCGTAGAGATTTGATATGGGCGGACGCCAGAAAGCCCTTAAGCCCTCGGCATAGCCTTCATACCACCGGAGTGCAAAGGCAACGGTGTGAGATATAAAACTCAGAAGGGTAATGCCTGTTGCAATCTTACCAATTGTGTCCTTTCTGAAGGCAAGATAACTTATATATGCAATCATTGCAAATATGTATCCCAGCGTGGCGATACCGTAAAGGCTCGAACTGATATTCATTGTTAGACCTCCTTGGATTTGGTAATCAGTTTAGAGATAGCGTCCTCGACCTTGTTAGCAAAGTGCTGTCTCCCCTTGTTTGCAGTTCCCATAAAGGTTACTATCGTATTGTTCTTTCCATCGGTTCTCACAAGAGCCCAGAGCTTTTTGTGGTTCATAAAGAATGCAGAATAAAGTCCAAAGGCCATGATGACACAGCCAAGATAAACAAGCCAGACCCCTGGGTCCTTTCTGACCTGAAGCCCTGTATATTGAACACCCCAGAAATCAACCATCTCAACCCTGTTGCCGTCAGGCAGGTTCCATGTTCTGGGAAACCTCTTAAGAATCCATCCTGAATAAAGGGGGGTGCCATTTTTTGAAAACTCAATTTTTGCAGCTGGATTGTTCATCATGTTTGAATATGTATAGGTCCTGCCAGAGGAGTCAGTGGCAAGGGCAGGACTGAAGTCCTTTATGGTACCGACGATGTTGGTACCAGGTATGGTAAAGCTTTCTCCGATCCGCTTTGTTACGGTCTCTGTCTTCCCATTAGGGCCTGTAACCTTGAGTATCAGGATACCCTGTTTTATGTTGGGCATCATTCCATAACTTGACTGATAAAAGATGTAGCCCTTGTATCTGAGAGGCTCGTTTACCTCGATTACCTTCCTCAAAACCTCCCTGCCATTTTCTATCACCGTGAGCCAGCTTCGGTAATCCTTGGGCATCTCTGACATGCCATAGAACTCCACATCAAAATCGTCACACCTGACGCTAAAGCCAAGCTCGTGAGCCTTTCCGGTTTTTCTGTCGTATGCAACACTTGATGTGTAACCCTCGGGAAGATTTAGATAACCATGAAATCCAAAGAATATTCCAATTACCGCACCTATCATGATAACTAGGATGCTAAGATGAGTAATGTAAACACCAAGCCTTGTCCATCCCCCCTTCTGACTGTATAGCTGAAATCCACCACCTTCAACAGGACTGTTTGCCGGTTTAAGACCAAGGGACTTAAAGACCGACATTACCTTATCCCTGACACCTTCGGGTGTGCCCTTGAGGACTATCTCCTTTTTTATGGGAAAGGATGGGATTCTATCTGTGTTAATGGGCTTTATAGGCTCGGTGGCAAGTTTCCAAATCCTTGGCAGTCTGTCAATGGAGCAAATGATCAGGTTTACTGCAAAGAGCACCAGGAATGTGACAAACCACCAGGAATGGTACATATCCATAAACCCAAGTGAGTCAAGCAGCCTGTAAGCAGAAGGAGCAAGGTCAGGGCCTATCAGTCTTGAGAGAACCTTCAGGTTTTTCTCAGGTGAGGCATTCTGCTCAATGACGGTTCCAACAATGGATGTGCTTGCAATCAGGGCAAAAAGTACGATAGCAAGTTTAATGGAAGCAAAAAAGTCCCAAAGCCGGTCGATAAAACTCTTTTTCTCTTTCTCCATGGTCTCTCCTTAATCCTATTTATCTTAATATTTTTAAATACTTTTCCACAAGAGTTATGTTTTTAACTTCTTTACAGGTTTTGGTCTGTCTCGTCTTGCATTGACGATACAGAAAAAACCAAAGGGCTCTTCAAAGGGGTTTAAAAGCTGATGTGGTGTTTCAGGTGCAATGTAAAGCACATCAAGGTATTTCAACTCAACTGTTCTTCTGTTAAGCCTGACCTTTCCTCTGCCCCTTATGCAAACCACCACATGCTCGTGCTTATGGGTTTCAAAACTGCTGTTTCCACCAGGGGCTATCTCAAAATAACGGAGGTGAAACCTGGTGGTTTCACCGTGCACACCGATGATATTGTGACGAATTATCCTCTGCCAGTCATCCCCTTTGTTTTTATAAGCCTCTGATTTTATTCCATTCCAACTGAATCCATCAGGGCTGAAACGGTATAGCCTGTTACGGTTTTTAAGGGTTTTTTGCTTTTTTTCAGATGGAAATTCGCAAAAGCTGTAAAAGCCCTTTTTGTCCTGTCCTTTCTTTTTCATGATTTATTTTAAAAA
>WFMM01000031.1 GCA_015484595.1 Nitrospirota bacterium
CTGTGAGCTATGTAAGCAGCATCACCAAGATACTCGTCGTGGGTGGCCTTAACGATTCGGATTCTCAGTCCATAAAGGTCAATGTCTCTTGAGGATCTGATCAGTTCGTTTAGAAGCTCAAGTTCCTCTCTACTCATCTCAAGCCTGATGAATCTGGATACCACCCTGAGGTCTGCCCCCTTCTTAAGCAGATAGGCCACTGCCATCAGGTCTCTTTCGGTGGTGGAGGGGAAACGGAGAGAGCCTGTCTCCTCGTAGATACCAAGGCACATCACTGTTGCCTCTTCAGGGCTAAGGGGTATCCTCTTTTCCCTGATTAACTCAACAAAGATGGTAGCCGTGGCACCTACCTCTTCAACCACCTCCAGTTCACCCCTCAGGTCGTCTGCTGTGAAGGGATGATGGTCGTAGATATGTATTTTTATCTCCCTTGACCTTGCCAGTTCAGCCATTGGGCCAAGTCTGTCAGCCTGTTTCGTGTCAACCAGTATGAGACGACGGATAGTTTTTTGGTCTATCTCTCTTAGCCGCTTTATCTCAAGGGGTGAGTAGATCTCAAGAAAGTCGCGAACCTTTTTCTCCTGTGAACCTGGAAAGGCAACCAGAGCCTGAGGGTATAGTTTTTTTGCCCCAAGCATTGATGAAAGACAGTCAAAGTCTGCATTTACATGACAGAGGATCAGGTCCATGAGGAGTGCTTACTTCTTTTGCTTTTTCGTGCTGACCTCTATTCTGTCTCTTCCTGAGTTTTTCGCTCTGAACAGGGCGTGGTCAGCAAGGGTTATAAGGTCGTCTGCACTTGCTATGTCATGGGCTGGCCAGCATGAAATGCCCATGCTTGAGGTTATGCTTTCAGATATACCCTTGAACTTGTGTTTTTTTATGAAGCTTCTGAGACGGTTTGCCTCGGTTACTGCCCCTTCAACCGATGTGTGGGGTAGAAGCATTATGAATTCCTCGCCTCCGTAACGGGCAAAGACATCGCTTTTTCTCGTGTGTCTTCTTATAAGCTGGGCAAACTCCCTCAGCACCACATCCCCAGTGCGGTGTCCATAGGTGTCGTTTATCCTCTTGAAGTGGTCTATGTCAAGCATGATGCAGCTTATGGGGTTTTCGTACCTCTGAGCCCTGTGGAACTCCTCTTCAAGACGGTGGTAGAAGTATCTGATGTTGTAAACACCTGTAAGATAGTCAGTTATGGCAAGTTTTTTAAGACGCTCCTTTTCGTTTTCCAGCTTTTCAAAAAGGAATGCGTTATAAAGGGCATTTGATGTGGTGTTTGCCACTGCCTTACAGAGCCTAATCTCTCTTTCGGTAAAGCGCTTCTTCTTAGATGTCCTGAGAAAGAGTGTCCCTATCACCTCGTCTCTGTGTATTATGGGTAGCACCGCAATAGCCCTTATTCCAAGGGGAGCAATAATGTCCTTTACGGGCTCCATAATGGGGTCAGAAAGGGCATCCGTTATGATGACAGATTCCTTTGAGCTCAGTGCCTTCCGGATCTCAGGGTATTTTTTCAGATCAAGCTTTATGTTTGTAATGTTAGGGTCCTCGTGTGAGGACACTACATAGGCATAGCGCTTTTCACCAAAGCCGATACTTATTACAGAGCACCTGTTTACCTCTATCATCTCGCTCAGTTTCTTAACGATAAAGTACAGGACCTCCTTTGGCTCCAGAGTAGAGGAGACCAGATAGGTAAGCTCTATGATTGCCTCAAGGTCTCGTTTTTCGTTGTAGAGTTCCTTGAACCAGCTCTTTCTTTCAACTGCACTTTTAAGCTTAAGTCTGAAATCCTCTTCATGAAATGGGTAAATTATGTAATAGTCGATGTCATGTTTAACCACATCCCTTAACCCTTTTGGCACATCGTCGGTTATCATGGCAATGGTTGGGATTTGGGGTTTGTACCTTTTCAGTTTCGATGTGCAGATTGGTGACTCTATAATCAGGATGTCGTAGGAGTTCTTTTTAATCCTTGACCTTAGCTCCCTTATCTCTTCACAGTGCTCAAAACAATACTTCCTCTTTGAACCAAGACATCTCTGTAAAAATGCCCTTACCTCAGCATCCTGTGTGCAGGCTATTAGATTTATTTTTCCCTTCGCCCCCATAATCTACAATTAGTATAGCAAAAACAATGCCTTAAAACCACGGGTATATTTATCTCTGTGTTTTAATCCTTCTCAAAAACTCCTTAAGAGGAAGGGTGTTTAACACATCTGACTTCTCAAGCCATGCCCTTCTTGCCACCTCGACACCGTATCGGATGAAACGAAACTGCTCTGTCATGTGGGTGTCTGTGCTGATAACGATGGGTATTCCCATCTCCTTTGCCCTCCTTGCATAACTGTCCTTAAGGTCAAGCCTCAATGGATAGGCGTTTATCTCAAGTGCCTTCTGGTATCGCTTTGCAGCCTTAAGCACCTGCTCCATGTCAAGCTCATACTCCTGTCTTTCGCCAAGTATCCTTCCTGTTGGATGGGCAATCACATTTACATAGGGACACCTTATGGCACTTAAAAGCCTTCTGGTGAGCTGTTTGCTTGACTGTCTGAACCCCGAGTGTATTGATGCAACGACAAAGTCCAGCTTTTTTAGTATCTCCTCATCAAAGTCAAGCTCTCCATTGCTTCTTATGTCCACCTCAACACCCATAAAGATCCTGAATTTGCGCAGCTTCCTGTTCAGGGCATCTACCTCTTTTTTCTCTTCAAGTATGTCTTCAGCCTGAAGCCCGCCTGCAATACCAAGCCCCTTGGAATGGTCTGTAATGGCTATGTATTCATAGC
>WFMM01000032.1 GCA_015484595.1 Nitrospirota bacterium
CAGAACTCCTTGCCATAAGAGAGGCTGCAAAGAGGCTTGAGAACTGGCGGCTTTCTGAAACCACCCTTTATGTTACCAAAGAGCCCTGCCCCATGTGCGCAGGAGCCATTGTTGGGGCAAGGATTAAAAGACTCGTCTATGGTTGTAAAGACGAAAAGGGAGGCGCCACTGAAAGCCTATACAGGATAACTACAGACCCAAGGCTAAACCATCAGGTGGAAGTTGTTTCAGGAATACTGGCAGATGAATGCAGAGGACTGCTTCAGGATTTCTTCAGGAGGAAAAGGGGGTAGTTTTTTAGTTTTGAGTGAAGAGTTTTTAGTGCCTATTAAAAAAACCTATACGCAATAAACTCAATGAACGCAAAGAACGCAATAAACGCGATTAACGCTCATCCCAGAAACTCCTTTATCCTCCTTATCCCCTCTTTAAGTTCCTCTATGTCTCGAGTGTAGGCAAACCTTACATGGTGGTTTGTGTTGTTGCTGCCAAAGTCAACACCCGGTGTGATGGCAACCGCCTTTTCTTCAAGCAAACTATGGCAAAATGAAACAGCATCCTCACTGTAACGGGATATGTCAGCCCATATGTAAAAGGCACCCTCTGGTTTTACCTCTATCTCAAACACATCCTTTAGTGCATCGTAGAGGAAATCCCTTCTCTTTCTGTAGGTTTGTCTTACCCTTTCAAGGTGTTCCCTGTCAAAGGCCTCACATGCAGCATACTGTGCCGGAGTGTTGGCAGCGATAAAGATGTTCTGCACCACCTCCTCTGCCTTTCGCACCAGTCTCTCAGGAAGCACCATCCAGCCAACTCTGAAACCAGGCATGCAGAATGACTTGGAAAAGCTGTTAATCACCACTACATCCTCAGAAAACTCCAGGGCCGAGTGCTCTTTGCTGTCGTAAACAAGCCCGTGGTAAATCTCGTCTGAGATAAAAAGCCATCCCTTCCTTTGAGATACCTCAATAAGCTTACCAAGCGAGTCTCTACTGTAGAGATTTCCTGTTGGATTGGCTGGAGAGGATATCAGGATGCCTCCTGCCCCTTCAATGTGGGTTAACATATCCTCTGTTATCTCATAGCCGGTATCCTTTCCTACTGGCACAGTAACAGGACTTGCTCCAAGGAAGTAGCCAAAGTTTTTATAACATGGATAGGACGGGTCTGAAAGCACCACCGCCTTTCCCTCTGCACCAAGCATGCCGAAAACAACCAGGAAGCCACCTGATGTGCCTGGTGTGATGATTATCCTGTCAGGTGAAACCTCAACACCGTAGTATTCATGATAGTGCTCTGAGATCCTCTCTCTTAATGACAGTAGTCCCTTTGCCTCTGTGTAATAAAATCTCCTGTCCTTAATGGCCCTCTCGTACGCCACTATAACCTTTTCTGAGGGAAGAAGGTCAGGCTCGCCCACCTCCATGTGAACTGCCCCAGGCATTGTCCGGGCCTTCCTAAGGATGTCCATCACCATAAAGGGTGTTATCTTATCGAGTCTTGAGTTCATAGCATCTCCTTTAAAGCCTTAAGTATCTCCTTAACCTGCTTTTCGGTCTCCTGAAGCCCGCCTGAGTTTTCTACAACAAAGTCAGCCCTCTCCTTTTTTTGTTGAATGGGCATCTGAGCCTTCTGCCTTTTTTTAATCTCCTCTTTGCTAAACCCCTTCCTGGTAAGCCTTTCTCTTACCTTTTCATCATCTGAAACCACCACGATTACCTTATCAAATCTGGCCTCTGTACCGGTCTCAAAAAGAAGAGGTATCTCTGCTACGGCAATCCTCTCGGCGTTCTTACTCCGAAACTCCTCAATAGCCCTGAACACCTCAGGATGGAGTATTCCCTCAAGGGTGTTTCTCTTTTTTTCTGATTCAAAAACCACCCTGGCAAGTGCCTTTCGGTCAATCTCTCCGTTTTTAAAGACAGCCTCACCGAAGGAGTCTCTTATCCTTTTCTTTACATCATCCCTTAAAAGCAGCTCGTGGACAACACTGTCAGCACTGAGCACTGGCACGCCAAGGCGCCTGAACATCTCAAGTACAGTGGATTTCCCGGTCCCAAACCCTCCGGTAAGTGCAACAAGCATGGTCACTGTATCTTCTGTGCCATCTTTCTTAGTTGTTTAAGCTTTTTGATGGCATCCTCTGGAGATATCCGGTCAACATCAATACTCATGAGCTTTTTTATCACCGGTTCGTAGTTAGGTGCAAACAGGTCAAGCTGCTGTGCCTTTGGTGCGTCCTTTGCCCCGAGCACCCTTGGCAGTCCCTTGTTTGAAAACTCTGCCTGTTCAAGGTTTCCAAGCACCTCCTTTGCCTTGCTGACCACCTCCTCAGGCAGCCCTGCAAGCCGTGCCACCTGTATGCCATAACTCTTGTCTGCAGGGCCGGGCTCTATCTTTCTTAAAAATATTATCTCGTCTCCCCATTCCCTTACCGTCACATTGTAGTTCTTCACTCCCTCCAGTGCCATGGAAAGCTCGGTAAGCTCGTTGTAGTGGGTTGCAAAGAGTGTCCTTGCCCTTATCCTGTTAACTATGTACTCAGCCACTGCCCAGGCAATGCTGATACCATCAAAGGTGCTCGTGCCACGGCCAACCTCGTCAAGCACTATAAGACTTCTGTCAGTGGCATTATTCAGTATGTTAGCGGTCTCTATCATCTCAACCATGAATGTGCTCTGTCCCCTTGAGAGATAGTCAGCAGCACCAATACGGGTGAATATCCTGTCCACTATCCCTATGGTTGCCTTTGTGGCTGGGACAAAGGAGCCCATCTGTGCCATCAGTACAATAAGGGCAACCTGCCGCATATAGGTTGACTTTCCAGCCATGTTAGGGCCTGTTATGATTAAAAGTCTGTTTTCTTCAGTGTCCATGTAGGTGTTGTTTGCAATAAAACGCTCTTCAAAGGATATCCGCTCTAAAACCGGGTGTCTTCCATCAACTATTTCTATCAGACCGCTTTCCTCTATCACAGGCCTTACATAGTTGTTTCTCGTAGCCACGGTTGCAAGGGAAAGCAGAAAGTCAATCTCACCTATTGCAGTGGCTGCATCAAGCAGTGCCTCGGCATAGTAGGCTGCCTTTTGTACAACCTCAGAAAAGACCTCCTTTTCAAGCACCTTCAGCCTCTCTTCAGCACCAAGCACCTTGTTTTCGTAATCCTTTAGCTCCTCGGTTATAAACCTCTCAGAGCCCACCAGCGTTTGCTTTCTTATGTAGTGTTCAGGCACTAAATGAAGATTTGACTTAGTAACCTCAATGTAGTAACCAAAGACCCTGTTGTAGCCAATCTTAAGAGAGGAAATCCCCGTCTTCTGCCGCTCCTTAGCCTCAAGAGAGGCAATGTAATCCTTACCCTTTGTTGCTATCTCTCTGAGCTCATCCACATCGTAACGGTAACCTGTCCGTATAATGCCTCCCTCAGTGGTGGTGTGAGGTGGGTCGTCCACCACTGCCGTGTCAATGAGGGAGTGAAGCTCCTCAAAACCCTGTATCCTTTCGTTAAGCTCCATAAGCAGTTCAGAGGATGCCCTCATCAGGGTCTCCTTAATCCTTGGAAACTCCTTCAGTGAGTTCTTAATGGTCACCAGTTCCCTTGGGGTAACCTTTCGCTGAAGCACCCTTGTTGCAAGCCGCTCTAAGTCGTGGACATCCCTTAAGAAACGACGGAGGTTTTCCCTCATCTCAAAGTCATCTATTAGGTTTTCCACTGCATCAAGCCGCCTGTTGATAAGCTCTTTGCTTTTAAGGGGTCTCATAATAGCCTGTCTGAGGGTCCTGCCACCCATTGGGGTAAGGGTCTCGTCAATCACGCTTATAAGGGTGCCCTCTTCGGAGCCGTCCCTGAGATTGTGCAGTAACTCAAGGTTTCTCTTCGTTACAGAGTCAAGGAATATGAACAGAGAGTCGTCAAGACCGGTGGGTCTTCTTAATACCACTGAGCCTTTCTGGTTTTCCATCAAATAAGAAAGAAGCGCACCTCCAGCCGATATGGCAGCCCTCTGCTCATCAATACCAAAGGCACCAAGGGAGTAGACCCTGTAGTACTCAAGAAGCCTCTTGTATGCCTCTGTGAAGTCGAAAAACCAGTTATCCCAGTAGGTCACATAGTAGTCCTTAAGCACCTCGCCATAATGGATGTCATCCATCAGGTTTTCAGGGCAGAGCACCTCCTTTGGTTCAAATCGGTTCAGCTCGTCCTCAATGGCCTTTTCTGTCTCGTACAGGATAAACTCCCCTGTTGAGAGGTCTGCCACAGCAATGCCGTGTTTTTTACCCGAGGGACAGAGGGCAACGATAAAGTTGTTCAGTTTAGGGTTTTCGGGCTGATGGGTTCCAGGAGTGACGACCCTTACGACCTCTCTTTTCACTATGCCCTTTGCCTCCCTGGGGTCCTGTACCTGCTCGCAGATAGCCACCTTGTAGCCAGCGTTTATGAGCTTTGTGATGTAACTTTCAGCCGAAAAGTGAGGAATGCCGCACATCGGGACAGGTTCCTGCTTTCCCTTGTCTCTGGTGGTAAGGGTTATCTGAAGTATCCTGGATGCCACCTTTGCATCCTCTCCAAACATCTCATAGAAATCACCAAGACGAAAAAAAAGGATGGCATCAGGATAGTCTTTCTTGATATCAAAATACTGTCTCATCAGGGGTGTCTGTTCAGCCATGGTAAGACTATTAAAAACAATTCAGAGGGGAAACTTCAACAGGGGGTGATTTTTTAAACCATACAAAAAATGTCTAACACTTTAGGATGACGGCTTTATACAAAATTATCCGTAATAATACCCAGGTCACCCTCTGCATAAAAACAAGACAGGGTGCATGGGTATAGAGTTTGAACGGTTTTATCACACGCCCGAAGCTGCCGTGATGGCAGCTTCAGTGTGATCCCTCGGAGAAGGCCATGGATGGCCTTCGAGAATGAGTGAAAACTCTATACCCATGTGCC
>WFMM01000033.1 GCA_015484595.1 Nitrospirota bacterium
CCAGTACATAATGAAGGGCGGGAAGGCAATTTTTCTGATTGACAGGGTTCAGGCAGACCCACAGTATGGGTTTGGAAGACAGCTTAATACAGGCATTGAGAGGTTACTTAAAAACTATGGAATAGACATACGTCCTTCTCTGGTAATCGATCTTTCGGCAGGAATGATAAATGTAAGTGAACGAAGAGGTGGCTTCGTGTTCACTACAGTGGTGCCCTATCCATTCTTTCCGAAGATTCTTAACCTTAACAAAGAAAGCATTATCACCCGCGACATTGACACCATTACCCTTGCCTTTGCATCACCCATTGAGACCCACGGAAAAAACGATAAAGAGATACACTTTGAGTGGCTTGCAAAGACCTCTGAGCAATCAGGCATTGTTGAAGCCCCCTTTTTCGTTGGTATCACAAGGAGGTTTAGCAGAAAGGATTTTTCAGGACCATCTTCCACTGTTGCCCTGCTTGCTGATGGTAAGTTTCACTCCATGTTCTCAAAGAGCAAGGACAAAGACCTGATAAGGGAAGGACAGTCAAGGATAGTGGTGGTTTCAGATAGCGATTTTGCCTCAGACGAGATGCTTTCAGCCCCTGGAAATGTTCAGTTTGTGGTTAACGCAATAGACTGGCTCTCAGAGGACGACTCCCTTATAAGCATAAGGTCTAAAGAGGTTCAGGCCCGACCAATTAAACAGCTTTCCCCTGAGATAGAGAGGGTGCTTAAGTACACGATTATACTCCTTCCAGCACTTCTTGCAGTGGTGCTTGGCCTTTTACTCTGGACATACAGAAAGGCAAGGAGGGTGAGACTGTGAAGAGATACATCCTGCCAGCAATAGCACTTTTACTTATGCTTATATACTTTATCCCCTATCTCACGGGTGGTTCTGCAGGGCCTGCCTATCTGGTAAGCATAAAAAAGGATGCAGTAAAGAAGTTAATTATCAAGAGGTCTTCAAAGGAGATAGAGATAGAGCGTCAGGGCAGTCACTGGCAGATCCTAAGACCCATCAAGTGGAGGGCTGATGAGACAAGGGTCTCAAGGATACTGGAGGCTCTTTCAGAGACCCTGCTTGAAACTCCGGTTACATCAAAGAAGTCTGATTACGAAAAATACAACATAGGTGATAAGGGTGATTTCATAGAGGTCTCAGACGGTAAAAACACTGAAAGGGTTTACCTTGGTAAGCGTGGTGCAAGGTATCAGCTAATGTATGTGCGCCCTGCAGAGGATAAACATGTTTACCTCGTGCAGGCAAGGTTTGCCGACTGGCTTCCTGAGAATGTAAACAAGATTAGAGACAGAACCATACTGAAGGAGCCTAAGGCTGACATCAAAAGGGTATCATGGAAGACGGATAAGGATGGCTACTCTATAGTAAGGAGGGCTGATGGCTGGTTTGGTGGTAAAAAAGAGGGAACTGAAAAGGAGAGACTTGACGAAAAGAAGGTTAAGGAATATCTTGAGGTGTTCTCTGACCTGAAAGCCACCGGTTTTCTAATTGACGACAAACTGCCCAAAAAGGCGCATAAGATAGGCATCCTGAAGATTTCTGGTTCAAAGGACTACATCCTTGAGCTATACAAAAACGACAAAGACAGCAGTTACTTCCTTCTAAAGGACTCCGTTCCCTTTAAAATCTCGTCATACACAAAGGAGAGGATCTTTAAGAAACCCGAATAGGAGATTAGCTGATTTCTGTCCACATCTATTGTATCTTTGCCTTCCTTTCGGATATTATTAATTGCGTTGATTGCGTTAATCGCGTTAATTGCGTTAGTTGCGTTTATCGCGTTGATTGGGTTTGAAAGCGTTGGGTGGGGTGTAGTTAGTGTCGAGTGTTGAATTTTAAGTGTTGAGTTTGTCTCTTTAATAGACACTAAAAACTATGCACTCAAAACTAAAAACTACTCCCTACTCCCTACACCCTACACCCTGTCTTTAAAAGGAGGTTTATGTGTTCAGTCCCTTTAGCACGACCGGGATAGGAAGTCTGCCCTTTTTGGAGCCTGAGGAAGCAGTAGAGCTGGTCTTTAAGGGCTGTGATATACCATTCTGGCCTCAGCTTCCGAGGCGTTCTTTCCGAGAGTTCATGATCCCCCAGTTCTCCGAGGGCTTTCCAGGTATCAGGGAAGACCAGCAAAAAGG
>WFMM01000034.1 GCA_015484595.1 Nitrospirota bacterium
GTTCATAGGCCCCTTCGTCACCCTTTGAACGACTGAAGGCACAGAATCGGCACCTATTTACACAGAGATTGGTTGGGTTGATGTGACGGTTTACCACAAAGTAGACACGGCCTGAGTTCAGTCTTTCCGAAAGTTCTGCTGCATAAGCACCAATTTCGTGTATGCGGTCGCTCTCAAATAGCCTGACCCCATCGTCTATTGAAAGTCTATCTCCCTTTAAAGCCTTTTCGAGTATGCTTTTCATATCAGATCATAAGTCCCTATGCCCTGTCTTCCTGACTTTTTATCTTATCATAAACAGATTATATTAAGGGTAATGCATAAATAAGAAATCCTATAGGGTACATGGGTATAGAGTTTTCCCTCATTCTCGAAGGCCATCCATGGCCTTCTCCGAGGGATCACACTGAAGCAGCCATCACGGCTGCTTCGGCCGTGTGATAAAACCGTTCAAACTCTATACCCATGCACCCTGTGTCGTTGTTTTTTTATACAGAGGATGTCCAGAGCGACTTACGGATAATTTTGGGGTACCCTACCGGGCGAAGCGGAGTGTCCCGAAGGGCATCTTCTGACTGTTTGAGCGTAAGCGAGTTTCAGAAGGGGTCCCCAGAAAATCACAGATTTTCTGGGGTGGAAGTGATGAACGGAGCGAGCCCTGGTTGGGTCAAAATTTCCGTCACTTTAAAGCGATAGGACATCCTCTGTATAGTGTTAAATAGATTGATTTAAAAATTTTGTAAAAAATTACAGTTTACTCGTGAAAGGTTGATATCCTGTTACGGCCTGTTCTTTTTGAGAGGTAAAGTGCCTTGTCAGCCTTTTCAATGAGCTCTTCACGGGACAGTGCATCATCAGGATATACAGCAATTCCACCGCTTATCGTAACAGAGGCTGACTGGCCATTTATCTCAAGCCGGTGCTCCTGCACCTTCTTTCTTATCCTTTCTGCTACAACCAGGGCACCCTCGTAGGACTCCTCGGGCAGAATCAATGCAAACTCCTCTCCACCGTATCGGGCTGCAAAGTCAATGGTTCTGATGTTGTCAGTCATGATACAGGCTACACGCTGAAGCATCTCATCACCCTTCAGGTGCCCATAGGTATCATTGAACTCTTTAAAGTGGTCAATATCAAACATCACAAGTGCCACGCTGTGCTTAAACCTCCTTGCCCTTTCTAATTCTTCCTTAAGCTTTTCCTGAAATGTTCTGTGATTGTAAAGTCCAGTAAGTCCATCAGTGGCGGCAATCTTTAAGACCTCCTCGTGAAGCTGAACCTTTTCTATTGCAAGGGCTGAGTGGAAGGCAAGGTTAAGTAACATGTCTTCGTCTTCGGAGCTGAACTCCTCTGCTCCAATCTTGTCGGTAACACAGATAACGCCTATTGGCTCTCCCCTTAAAAGCAGGGGCACCAGAATTGCACTTTTGATATCAGGATGTGGGGTGGGGAAGGAGGAAAAGTCAGGATGTTTTTTTATATCCCTTGTCCTTATGATGCTCATATCCTCTATGACCTTTTTAATCGTGCCCTTTACTGTACACTTACAGTTGCCTGTTGGGCCGAGGGAGGTGTAGAAATCAGTAACCCTTTTGTATTTGTCAATTAACAGGATGGCAGCCTTTTCTGCCTTCAGCAGTTCCTTTGACTTCTGCACTATCTGTTCAAAGATGGATTCCTTGTCAAGGGCCGTGTGTAAAGAGGCAGAAAGCTCGTTAAGGATATTCAGTTCCCTTATGGTCTTAAGATAATTTACGGTTTTTTCATCTATGGCCTTTTCTCTTTTTCTTATAAGTATCAGTGTTATTCCAAGCAGGACACCGACGGTAAAGAAAACGAGGTTTAGTGGGTTCATGCTATCTCTCCAATAAATGCCTTAATCCTTTCCTTGACAGAGCTGTCAAAGACCAGAGCAGCATGGTTTAGCCTGAAGTTGTAATGTGCCACAGCATGGGGTGCTTCTGAACTTTCAGCTGTTACCAGACTGTCGCCCTTGCCCTCTTTTATCTCATCAGGCACTATACGCTCAGGCAGGATACTGCTAAGCACATTGGGTATCTTTAAAATGACCCTGTACCTCTTTGATTGCCTGTTGTATCTGTATATCCTGATCAATGTAGGGTCGTTACCTCCGATGGATATTGTTTTTATCCTTTTTAGTATGGAATTGTCAAGCCCTTTTATAAATCCTGACTCAGGAAGGAGCTCCTTAATTGCCCTGCCCTTTAGAATGGTTTTTACCCTTTCGATAATCCTTTTTGAGTTTTCATGATTAACCTTTCTGGCAAAGGGCTCAAGCACTGGAAGCAGCAGGGAGAGGTTTTCTGCAATGCTTGCCATTCTGCTTCCTCTGTGTGGCGTGGCAATGGTTACAAGACCTATACAGTTCAGTTTCAGGCTTTCAAGGGTCTTTCTTGCTATAAGCCCACCTCTGCTGTGACAGATAAAAATGATAGGTCTTTTTTTAATACCTTTAACAGAATTGAGAATCTCTGTTAACTCTGAAACCAGCACCGAAGCACCTGCGGCAGAGCGTCTCTGGGTGTAAAGGAGCATGGGGAAACCCTCGTCTTTCAGGTCGTGAAAGGTGGTCTTGAGACTTTTTGGCCTTTGTCCAAAGGATATAATCGGAGGTTTTTCGATTATTGATGGAGGAGCGTTGAGGATAGAGCTTAAGGGGTATTTGCCGATTAGAATCTTTACATCTTCAGGGTCTGTCCAGATCTTTTGGTTAGTGCCAAGGCCGTGTATGAATATCAAGAGAGGCAGGTCCTTTTTCCCCTCAATGTAAAGGGTGTCTCTTTCTTTGCCCACTATGTCTCGGATTTTATCTTCTTAATTAGTTCAGGCAGCCTGTTCTTAAAATCAGGATACTGCTTGCTTAAAAACAGTTTTATCCCCTTTAATTCAAA
>WFMM01000035.1 GCA_015484595.1 Nitrospirota bacterium
CATAGCTCGTAAACTGTGCCATCTGTTTTAGCCCCAGCACCTTCGTTATCGCTGCCGTTAATGTGGTCTTACCATGGTCTACATGCCCGATGGTTCCCACATTTACATGGGGTTTCGTCCTTTCAAATTTCTCCTTTGCCATAACTCCTCCCTTCTTGATTGGTTAAATGTATAACTTCTCCCCTGATAATTCCCTGTAGTGGAGCCCATGACCGGGATCGAACCGGTGACCTCGTCCTTACCAAGGACGTGCTCTGCCGACTGAGCTACATGGGCAATTAAGCAATCTCAAATTTGAAACCTCAAATCTCAAATTAAATCTGGAGCGGGAAACGGGATTCGAACCCGCGACCCTCGGCTTGGAAGGCCGACGCTCTACCACTGAGCTATTCCCGCTTAAAAATAATTTCAAATCTGAAATTTGAGATTTCAAATTTTAAACCTGGTGGAGAGGGGAGGATTCGAACCTCCGAAGGCTAAGCCAACGGGTTTACAGCCCGTCCCCTTTGGCCACTCGGGAACCTCTCCACACTGAAATCATAGGTCAGAGATCAGACATCTTATATCTGACCCCAACCCCCGGAACCGACATCTATTTATGGAGCCACCGAAGGGATTCGAACCCCCGACCCGCTGATTACAAATCAGCTGCTCTACCAGCTGAGCTACGGTGGCTCAAAAGGTGACACCAGTAGAATTATATTTTAACTTAAAAACTTATCATAATCGTTATAAAAAAGTCAAATCCTTTTGAAGCCACATCTGTGGTTTATTTTGTGGGGCTATGTTGAGGTTAATATGTTACTAAAAAACCTCCCTACCAATCAAGCCTGTTATTTAAAAGGTCATCGTAAAGTTTTTCTGGCAAAAAGCACTGCCTGTGTATCTCCTCAGAGTAAAATCTCCTTCCGTTAACCATTGAACGCCTTGGCTCTCTCATGTCAAGTTTCATGGAGGCTGCAGAAAAGGTCCACCAGTTTCCTGCATATGTGGCTATAGGTGCTGTGTAAAGGTCAACCACAGGGAAGACGAGTTTCATGGTCTTCTGGACATCTACCACCATGTCTCTGTGAAAGTGAAGTGACTCTGAAAGGGTAACAAACATGCCCTCCTCTTTTAATGACTCTCTGACAGCCCTGAAAAATTCTACGGTAAAAAGGCTCTTTGCAAACCCTATGATGTCAGTTGAGTCAACAACGACCACGTCAAACTCTTCCTTGTGGTTTTTTATAAACTCTGCACCATCCATGTTCTTTATCTCCACCTTTTCGTTATCTATCTCACAGGAGACAGTGGGGAAAAACCTCTTTGATGTCTCAATTACCTCTCTGTCTATCTCAACGAAGTAGAGCTTTTCCACACAGTCGTGCTTCATCACCTCCCTTACTGCTCCACCATCACCACCGCCAATAACCACGACCCTCTTTGGTTCAGGATGGGCATGCATTGCAACATGAACTAACATCTCGTGGTAGAAAAATTCATCCTTTTCAGTAAACTGAACCACACCGTCAAGCACCAGCATCCTGCCAAAGTAAGGGTTTTCCACAACCAGTATCTCCTGGTAGGGGCTTTTTGTTTTATAAAGTATCCTGCTTATCTCGTACACATACTGAATGGGTGAATAGGGGTCCTTTTCAAAAAACTTTATCATTGCACTGCCTCCTTAGATAACCTTTACTACCTCCTCGTAGCTTGTTAAACCCTCTGATGCCTTTATTAATCCGTCCTCTCTGAAGGTGGTGTATTTCATTGCCTTTGCTATCTCCTTTAGCTCATTGAGGTCTGCCCTGGCAAGTATGGCATCTCTTAATTCCTTATTGGGCACAATAAGCTCAAAAAGCCCTATCCTGTTGCTGTATCCTGTCAGGCTGCATGCAGGACAGCCCTTGCTCCTGAAGAGCTTTGGTGAGCGATTGCCCGTAAGCCTGGATATCTCTTCAGCAATCTCATCAGGTGGGTCGTACTCCTCTATACAGTTCTGACAGAGCCTCCTTACAAGACGCTGTCCAAGAATGGCCAGCAGAGAGGAGTATAACATAAAGGGGGGCACATCCATCTCAAGCATCATGGTTATTGCACCGAGGGTATCATTTGAGAGAAACCTTCCAAAAACCAGTGTCTTTGACAAAGCCGCATGAAGCACTGGCAGTATGGCATCCCTTGTGAGCATCTCACCCACCATCAGGACATCCACATCCTGTTTGAGTATTGCCTGAAGCCCCTGCTCGTAGCTGAAACCTGCCTTTTCATTGGGCTCACCCTGTGTGATACCGGGCAGTTTGTTTTTTATGGTCCTTTCATAGGTAAAGATGCTCTTTTCCGGGCTCTTTAGATAGTTTAAGGATGCGTAGATGGTGGAGCTCTTACCACTGTCGGAAGGGCCTGTTACCATTATAAAGCCACGGTTAGATGTAATAAGCCTTTTGTAGTTATGAAGCATCTGTGGAGAAAAACCCAGTTTGTCAAGCTTCAGTTCTTCCTTGGCAAAGGGCTGCTGGAAGGTAAGCACCATCCTTTCACCGTGCAATGAAGGCATGGTGGCAACATCTATGTCGTAGAACTTGCCCCTTGCCTTTGCCCTGAAGTAGCCCTCAGAGGGGACAAACCTCTTCAGGATGTCAATAGAGCTTAGAATCTTTATCCTGTTTATGATGTTTTGTTGAAGATTGGCAGGGGGTTTTACGAGCTGTTTGAGCTTGCCATCAACCCTTATGAATATCTCGTACTGATCCTCTCTTGGTTCAAAGTGTATGTGTGTGGCCCCTTCATCTATTGCTGCAAGCACTATGGCATTAACAAGCTTGATAACAGGAGCCTCCTCTGCAGACTGAAGCGCCTCTTCAAGGTCCTCCTCCTTTATCCCCTGTTCTCCCTTTATAAACTCAATCTCCTCTGCCTCGTCTATCTTGAGTGCTTCTTCCCAGGTAACGGGTTTTTCAAAAAGCTCCTGTATCTTTCGTTCAAGACTGCTTATGGCAGTTACCACTGGTGCAATCTTGTAACCCGTTACATAGGCAAGGTCATCAAGCAGTATCAGGTCCTTGGGATTGGCGGTTGCCACAGTAAGGGTGTTGCCATCAAGCTGAACAGGAAGGACCTTGTATTTCTTGATTATCTTTTCAGGAATAAGGGAAAGGAGTTCAGGGGAAGGGTTGTAGTTTTCAAGGTTAATGGAAGGAACATTTAGCTGCCTACTTAATAGATAATCCAGGTCTTCTTCTGAAAGAAGCTTCATCCTTAAAAGCACAGTGCCCAGTCTCTCGCCTGTTCTTCTTTGTTCCTCGAGGGCCTTTTCAAGTTCCTCAAGGGTTAGGATGTTGAGGTCTAAGAGTAATTCTCCTATCTTTTTTTGTGAATTCTGCATATCCCCTCCAGAAAGCTTTGTTACTGCCTGTCGAGCAGGCTCTATGTTAATGGTTTTTATTAAAAGAGCTTTGAGGGGGCAAAGCCCCCTCAAACTCCCCAAAATGGAAAAATATAATTTCTTTATGGGGGTTCCAAAGGGGGTGTAACCCCCTTTGAGGCACTTCGCCCCTCAAACTCCCCAAATATGATTGATTATTAATCCTTATTGGGGTTCCAAAGGGGCGGAGCCCCTTTGAGGGGGCTCTGCCCCCTCAAACTCCCCAATTATGGTTAAATTATTAATCCTTACTGGGGTTACAAAGGGGGTTTCACCCCCTTTGAGGCACTTCGCCCCCCAGAGTAACCCCTTGCTTTTCTTAAACAGCCTCCTTTGCTTACTTGATTAGTTAATGCCAAGATAATTATAACAGTTTGGTATTTCTTTGTTCCTCTATAACCTGATGATAAAAGGAGCTAAACTGTCGCTCTATAAACTCTCTGAACCTTTCAAGCTCTCTGAAGAAGCCCGAAAGTCTGGTCTTCACTTCTGAAAGGTCTATATCCTTTAATTCTGGTTTACAGACAAAGTAGGCAAGTCCCTTTTGAAGGAGTTTGTTTCTTATGGTGGAAAGAGGAAGAGTTGATGTGACGATAATGGGAAGGTAGGGATGTTCCCTTAGCAGTATCCCGAGTGCCTTCATCCCCTCTGGCGACTCAAGCCCTCCTTTAATGAAAAAGTACTCCGAGTCAGCAATCAATATATCAAGGCTTAATCCTGACTTCTCTCTCAAGTATGAAAATAGGTTATTAAACTCCTTGAAGATCCTGCACTCCATAGCCTTTTGTTTGAAAAAGTTCTCATAGTGCATCCTCATTCTTGCACTCGTCTCTAAAACCAGCACCCTTACGGGAAGAGCTTTACTATGAGGGTCTCCCTCATAGGTGGCCATCTGCGGGAAATCCCTATTTATTCCATCTGTAGGTGTAGAGACTGTCTCAGGGGATTCATCCTTTGCGAGTTCCTCTATCGTAATTTCTTCTTCTATATATTCATCAGAAGTCTTTTTAACGGTGGCTATCTCGGTTTTTGATTCTGTGACAGATAGGGTGTTACTTAAGACAGCCAGTCTGAAATCCTCATCAAGCCTCAGATCATTAATAGCTCGCATGACTATTTCAGCGTTGACCCTTTTTGTATTCATCAAATAGGCATTAAGCAGTGCAGTGTCGCATATCATATTAATAACCCTTGGCAGGCCACCTGATTTTTTGTAAATCATATCAATTGCATCATTGCTGAATAACTCCACATTAGTGGCTCCAGCCACTGTTAACCGGAAGTTTATATAAGCCTGAACATCCTCCCTGTAGAGATTTGAAACAAAGTAGGACTTATAATTATCCTTAAGTCCCTCTGTTAAACCTTCGTTCTCAATAAAGCCCTTTAGCTCTGGTAAACCCACAAGTACGAGGTTAAAGGTAGAGTCTTTCTGTAGCAAAGACCTTAAAATGTCAAATAACAGCTTAAGTGGCCCCCTGCCAAGTTTATCCGCATCGTCTACTATAAGAACTACCCGTAAGTAATCGTGACTCAGTTGGTTTATTGCATTAATTATGGAATCCCTTTTGCTTTGGCCCCTTATGCCGAGCTCAAGGGCGATAAATCTTATAAAATCACTCTCGTCATGAGCGGTGTATCTTATCTGAACCTGCTTTATCTGTTTCGGCAGGGTCTCCAGAAAAGTCCGCACAAGGGTGCTCTTTCCAGAGCCAGCCTCACCAGTTACAAGCTGGACATTCACCCTTTCAAGGTCATCAAGGAGTGATTTTAGCAACAATCGGTGGTACTCGTTTAAGAAAAGGAACTCCCTCTTGAATGTGTTACTAAAGGGCTTTGTCCTGAGTTCGAAAAAGGTTTGATACATTGAGTTACCACCCCTTCTATTGTTCCATAGGTTATTATAATACTTATCTTTATTTATTTCCAGTTTTACTGCTGTTTCTTTATAGAAATTTAGTAAAGATTTACAATTTTTTTACAAAAAAATAATGTATCCTAATAACGGAGAGTTGAGAGTTGAGATGTTAGCTATGAAACAGCATAAACTGAAAACCAATCTTGTCGTTAATGATACGGTAATCCCTCTGAATCAATTTACATCTGATTACATAGGAAATGTCCTTAAGGCTATATCTTCAAGCCTCGGTTATGATGCGAAAAAGGTCTGCCTCTACATTACACCCGATGGTCTTCAACTCTATGCTGATGAGAGGCTTGTTCCAATTAGAAAGGAGTTTGTCAGATTAATCGTGGAAAGCACCGTAAAGGGAGCTCTTTCACCACTTAAAGGTATCTTCTGGCTTGAAAGGATAAGCATATGCACGGAATAAAAAAATTTGCATTTCGTTATGCATTTTTGCTATAACGATTATGATGAGGATAAAGTCAAAGGTATGGATAGAGGTAGCTGGCGAGCCAGTCTTTGGCAGGGGGAGAAGATACCTTCTTGAAGCCATTGACAGATACGGCTCTATTAACAGGGCTGCCAGAGAGATTAATATCTCATACAGAAAGGCCTGGAGTTACATAAAGGCTATGGAGGAAAGGCTTGGAATAAAGTTAGTTAACAGAAAAGTGGGAGGCAAAAATGGTGGTGGTGCAGAGTTGACAGAAGAGGCAAGGGAGTTCCTCAGAAGATACGGCGAGCTTGAGGACCAGATAAGAAGGTATGCTAACAGAAAATTCAAGAGTATTTTTAAAGAATAATCCTTGCTCTAAGGAGGTTATTATGTGTGATTCTTATGAAACCAGTAACAGGGAAGGATTACTAAAGACCATACCCGTTCATCAGGCCGTAGGTATGGTGCTTGCCCACGACATCACAGAAATAAGACCTGGGGAGTTCAAAGGGCGCGCCTTTAAAAAGGGACACATTATAAAAGACAGTGACATTGAGCATCTCTTAAGGCTTGGTAAGGAACACCTCTTTGTGCTCAACATCGGAGAGGATGAATTACACGAAAACGATGCAGCCTATCAACTTGCCAACGCCCTGATGGGTGAGGGAGTTGAGGCTGGAGGCGAACCAAAGGAGGGCAAGATAAATATCGTTGCTTCAAGAGATGGGCTTCTGAAGGTTGATTATAAGCGGCTAAAGGAGTTCAATATGCTTGGTGAGGTGATGTGTGCCACACTACATAATAACACACTGGTTAAAAAGGGGCAGGTAGTGGCTGGCACAAGGGCGATCCCCCTGATAGTGAAGAAAGAAGTGGTAGAGGAGGCAGTAAGAAGAGTCAGAAACAAAAAGGGGTCCCCAAAAAATCAGAGTTTTTTTGGGGTAGAGAAGGGGTCCCCGAAAAATCAGAGATTTAACGGTCCAGAGTCCTCAGGAGGCGTGATAGAGGTCAGGCCTTTAAGGCGGCCACGGGCAGGTGTGGTGATTACCGGAAGTGAGGTCTATTACGGACGGATAAAGGATGCCTTTGCCCCGATTATAAAGAAAAAGATAGACGCCTTTGGAGGAGAGATCATAGGGCTTTATTACGCACCGGATGATGCTGAATTTATAGAGTCCCGACTCAGGGAGCTTATCGAGGCAGGGGCTGACCTTTTAATAACTACAGGTGGCATGTCTGTTGACCCAGATGATGTAACCCGCTTTGCAATAAGAAACCTCGGGGTCAGAGAGATGCACTACGGCTCAGCAGTGCTTCCAGGGGCCATGTTCCTGGTTGCATATATAGAGAATCAGTATTCAGAACCCGGTGGTCAGAACTTGGAAAGTGAAGATTACAAACCGTTAACTCAACACTCAACACTCAAAACTCAAAACTCAAAACTGATTCCCCTGCTTGGTATTCCAGCCTGTGGAATGTATCACCGAACGACCATCTTTGACCTTGTGCTACCGAGGATACTTGCAGGAGAGCACATAGGCAGGGAGGAGCTTGCAGAGATGGGACACGGTGGATTGTGTCTTAATTGCAAGGAATGTCGCTACCCGGTCTGTCCCTTTGGGAAATAAACTGCTACTGTCTGTTATGTTCAGCGACCAGTTGCTTGAGGCTTTTAAGCTCTTCGGTGCTATAACCACAGTATAGAGTTGAAAAGACCGTGTTGTTTGTAAGAAGCGGGTCTATGTCCTCTGATATGACCCCTTTATCAAGGAGTTCCCTCCATGCCTCTGTTTTAGGGAGGGGTGAAAACTCTGCAAGGTGCACCCTCACCCCACAGGAGATGAGAAACCTGACCCCTTCCTTTACCTCCTCAAGCTCCTGTCCTGGAAGTCCGTACATGAGGTATACCCCTATGTTTTCCTTTCCAAAGCCTGCCTTTTTCAGGTTGTCCACAGCCCTTCTGAACTCTTCATTACAGACCTTGCCTCCTGTGCTTTTCTGTCTGTCAGGGTTGGTGGTCTCAAGGCTCAATCTTATGGTTACAAAGCCGGCCTCCTTCATTAAACGGGCAGTCTCCTCATCAAGAAACCTCACATGAAGTCCGTTGGGTGTATGAAACCTCGCCCCTATACCTTTACGGATTATCCCTTTAAGTATGGGCTTTATGTGATGCTCCCTGTTTGAAAGCAGTGCATCATCGTAAAAGGCAAAGTCCCTCACACCCCTTTTATAAAGGTACTCTATCTCCTCTATCACCTCATCAGGGTTTCTCTGAAAAAATCCCTTCCACAGGAGCCCTGATGCACAATAGGTGCAACGAAAGGGACATCCCTCTGATGTAAGCACCGGAGAGTATGAAGCACCCTGATAAAATCCAAGTCTGTTCCAGGGCCTGCCCCTCTTGGTTTTCTTAAGTTCTATTGACAGAGACCTCAATGCATCTACCAGCTCAGGGCCTGCCACGCCGGTGTACACCAGGTCTGCCCCTGCATAACGGCGTGCATGCTCGGTAAAGAGCCTTGCATACACCCCTCCAAGCACCACTGGAACCTCAGGGAAGAGTTCCTTGCAGATCTCCACTGCCTTAAACACACCTGGATACCAGTATGTCATTATCCCTGTTATCAATATACAGTCAGGCACTGAACCAGCCTTCAATCTCTCAACAAAGGCATCTATTCCGATGCCGTATCTGCCGTAGCGTCTTTTTATACCCCTTAAAGGCTCGGGTGATGGAAGAGGGGTCTTTGGGTATTTTGCCATGCCATAGGGCTTTGGCTTTTCTATTATATCCATGCAGTCAATGAGGCGTAACTGGACATTATACTGCGATAGAAACTCTGCTACCTTAAGCAATCCCAGGGGTCTTGCCCACATGTTGACGGCAGCAAAATCATAGATCCACGGGTTTATCAGAAGGACCCTGTACATTTCAGTTGACATAAAAGACTGGTATTTTTAATAATATTATACACTGCCGAAGTGGTGGAACTGGTAGACACGCACGCTTGAGGGGCGTGTGGGGAGACCCGTGGGGGTTCGAATCCCCCCTTCGGCACCATCTATTTAGACAGGGCACAGGTGCAGGAAGTAATCAGGTAATCTTTTCCCCTATCTCTTCATACGAGGAGACTTAATAAAAGACATTTTCAAATGACCATCCGTAAGCAGACCGAAGAATACGAACGGCGAGTTTTACACCCAAGGGCAGCCCTCAGCTCAAACTCAAAGGGAAGACTGAAACCCGAAAAGGAAGGCGAGATAAGAACCTGCTTTCAGCGAGACAGAGACCGTATAATACATTCAAAATCCTTCCGAAGACTCAAGCACAAGACACAGGTCTTTCTTGCTCCAAAGGGCGATCACTACCGCACACGCCTGACCCATGTGCTTGAGGTCTCCCAGATTGCCCGAACCATCTCAAGGGCATTAAGGCTTAACGAGGACCTTACAGAGGCTATTGCCCTTGCCCATGACCTTGGACATACCCCCTTTGGTCACGCAGGTGAGGCTGTGCTGAGGAGGATACACCCTGGTGGATTTGACCACTACAAACAGAGCCTGCGGGTGGTGGACATCCTTGAGCGTGACGGAAAGGGCCTTAACCTTACCTATGAGGTGAGAAACGGCATTGTCACACATTCAAAGGGAAAGGGTGACATAATCCCTGAAGACAGAAGCCACCTTGCAAAGACCCTTGAAGGACAGGTGGTCAGGGTATCAGACATCATTGCTTACATAAACCATGACCTTGACGATGCACTGAGAGCAGGTGTTATAAAACGCTCAGATATCCCAAAGGAGGTAATAAAGGTCATTGGAGAGCGTTACTCAAAAAGGATTGATACCATGGTCAAGGATGTCATCTACGCAACCATCAATAATGATTACACCCACATAGCAATGAGCAAAGAGGTATCAGAGGCGATTTACAGATTGAGGGACTTTCTGTTTGAGAGGGTATACGAAAGTGAACATATTAAAAAGGAATTTAAAAAGGCTGAAAAGGTCCTCATTGACCTCTATGAGTATTACCTTGAGCATACCGAGGAACTCAGACAGGATGTCCACATCCAGGACATGAACAACCGACACCGAATAGTTTGTGATTTTATAGCAGGCATGACAGACCGTTATGCACTGATGACCTACGAACGCCTCTTTATGCCTCAGGAGTGGCAGAGATTGTAGTTTTTGGATTAAAATATACCAATAAATAAGAGCCTGTTGAGCAGGTTCAATACTTTAAGCGAGGTGATGAATATGTCTAAAAAAGGTTTGGTCCTTGGAGTATTTCTCGTAATACTGGGAATCGTTACCGGTCTGGTTTTATCGTCGAGGATGGGAGTACAGGAGGTTTTGCTTGCCGAAGACTCGGGTATCTCCACATCGAGCAAGGAGTTTCTGGAGAAGTTCAATCAATCCCTCTCAGAGGTGGCAGAAAAGGTCAAGCCAGCAGTGGTGAACATCTCCACCACAAAGACTGTAACCCTCAAGGACAACCCCTTCAGAGACTTCTTTGAAGACCCCTTTTTCAGAAGATTCTTTGGAGAACCCTTTGGGCACAGCAGAAAATATAAATCAACAGCACTTGGTTCAGGTGTCATTGTATCAAAAGATGGCTACATACTAACCAATAACCATGTGGTAAAGGATGCTGAAGAGATAAAGATAAAACTCTACGACCGCAGGGTATTCGATGGCAAGGTCATCGGCACTGATCCAAAGACCGACCTTGCGGTCATAAAGATAGATGCTAAAGACCTGCCTGCAATCAAGATAGGTGATTCTGACAGACTCAAAGTGGGCGAGGTGGTGCTTGCAATCGGAAACCCCTTTGGCTTGAGCCACACCATCACCATGGGGATAGTAAGTGCCAAGGGTCGCTCCCATGTGGGGATTACCGATTACGAGGACTTCATACAGACCGATGCAGCAATAAATCCTGGCAACTCAGGTGGTGCCCTGGTAAACATTGATGGTGAGCTCGTGGGGATTAACACAGCCATATTCTCAACCAGTGGTGGTTACATGGGTATCGGTTTTGCCATCCCTTCAAACATGGCAAAGGCTGTGATGAACAGCATAATCAGCTACGGCAAGGTTATAAGGGGCTGGCTTGGCGTAACCATTCAGGATATAACCCCTGAACTGGCAAAGCACTTTGACATAAATGAGACAGAAGGCGCACTCGTCACGGATGTGGTGGAAAAAAGCCCAGCAGACAAGGCAGGACTTAAAAGGGGAGACCTGATAATAGAATTTAATGGAAAGGAAGTAAAGGATACGGCTTCTTTAAGGAACATGGTTGCCAACACACCACCCGGGACTGCCGTGAAGGTGAAAATCGTTAGAGATGGAGAAGAAAAGATCCTTACAGTGGTGCTTGGGGAGTTCCCTGAAAAGTTAGAGGCAAGACGAAGTTACAGAGACAATGTCTTAAGAGGAGTGTATGTCCAGAACCTTACACCAGAGCTTAAGAAGAAACTGGACATACCTGAAAAGGTTGAGGGCGTGCTCGTTACAAACATAGAGGAGGACAGCCCTGCCTCAGAGGCCCTAAGGAGAAACGATGTTATTCAGGAGATAAACCGTAAAGAGATCAAAGATGTGGATGATTACGACAGGGTGGTATCAAAGATCGGAAAGGACGAAAGCGTGCTCATACTGGTTTACAGGGCAGGTGGATACCTATACATAACCATTAATCCGTAAGCTTTGTTAATTTAAAGGAAAGGGGATATCAGGCAGAAGGCTACGGCCTTTTGCCTGATTACTGATTAGATGTCAGAGGAAAAGAGATTTTATCCTGATTATTTTGCAGAGATAGTCCTTACCATCTTTCTGGTAATTGAGGCAGTAGTTGTACTTGCCCTTTTGTTTCCAAAGCATATCGGGAGGATGATTAACTTTGCAGCTGCCTATCAGCCAAGGCCTGAGTGGTATTTTCTCTGGCTTTATCAGCTGGTCAGATACTTCCACGGCAGATGGATCTTCGTGGGAACCGTCCTGTTACCCCTCGGGGTGGTTCTCTTCATAATCTTTATTCCCTGGATTGACAGACTGAAAAGGGGAAGGACACTGGTTCTTGCCGGAACATTTACAATTCTTGCAATGTTTATAATCTTTACCCTGATACCTGTTTTCAATCAATAATCAAGAGATGTCTGAATGCATTGTCATCCAGCCTGAGCACTCGTTAATCCAATGTTGCATTGAAGCCCTCACATGCCACGAAAGGGACTATTCCGGAAATATAGTAATCTTTCCAGGCAGGAGGCCCGGGCACTTTTTAAGAAAGGAGATATCAGAGTTAATCAGAAAGCCCTGCATACCGCCTGCTGTATTTTCTATAGATGACTTCGTTGATACCCTTTACGAAGAGCTGTTACAAAGAAATGAAAGAAAGATTTCCACCATTGATGCGGTGTATCTGCTTTATGAAATACACAAAAGCACCCCCAACCGTCCTGGTGGTGAGTCCTTTCTGAAGCCTGAACTGTTCCTCCCACTTGGGGTGAAGATATACAACGACTTAGAGGAGCTATACATCGAAAACATCCCGCCTGAAAGACTTGGCATTGTAGAAGAATCAATTCCTGAGCTTATTGAAAGAAACCTCCAGTCCCTTTCAATGCTTTACAGCTCCTTTTACGATGAGTTAAAAAAACGCTCCTTGAGCAGCCGTTCAACCCGTTACAGGGCTGTCGCAGAATGGCTCTGGCAGCACGGTTTTTCTGAAAACTCACCTCCCTTAAGAAACAGGAAACTCTCTGATTACCGAATAATAATTGCAGGTTTTTATGCCTTTACCGAATGTGAAAAGAAGATACTCAAGGCCCTGTCTGACATCTCGGAGACTATCTTTATCTTCACAGACGGAAAGGGAATAGAGGACTCTTTAAAGGCCCTTGACCTTGAGGTTACAGAGAGGAAAATGCCACCACACAGACACACGCCCAGGATATCCTTATACAGTAGCCCCGACACCCATGGTGAGGTGCTAAAGACTGCCACCATACTAAGGGAGCTTAAACAGAAGGGTACTACCCTCTCAACAGACACCCTGATACTGCTTCCTTCGTCGGACTCACTCTTTCCGCTTCTTCACAACTGTCTGTCCCTTGTCAGGGAGGAGGGCTTTAACATATCCATGGGTTATCCCCTTTACAGAACACCCATATATAGCTTTTTTACCACCCTCATGGACCTGGTTGAAAACACCTACAGAGGAGGTGTCTATGTAAGGGATTACCTTAAGTTTATCCTGCACCCCTATGTAAAAAACCTCTTTTTTAACTCAGGAGAGCTACACAGACCTGAAAGCAACGAGATTACAAGGATACTTGCCCACAGTATAAAGGAGTTCTTTGACGAAAGGGTCCTCAATCTCTTTGTTGACCTTAAGGAGATTGAAACGACCGAAGAGATATTTGTTAGATTCTTTAAACACCTCTTAGATGTTAAAGGGCTTGAAAAAGAGGACCTCTCGAGACACTTATGCTGGATACACGAAAACACCATCCAGAGGTTTATGTACTTTAAAGACATCGGGGACTTTGCACGGAGGGCCGAAGAGCTCCTCCTTTTTATTTTCCATAATTCAACTGCATCGAGGCATCCCTACTTTCATCCCTTTGCAGAGGGGTTTATGAGGGCCTTTGAAGAACTGAAACAGTCCCTTTTTTCCAGATTCAGCTTCAGTGACCATGCAGGTTATTTCAACTTCTTTAAAAGTTACATAAAGAACACATCCGTTGCCTTTGAGGGCACACCTGTAAGAGGTGTCCAGGTGCTTGGCCTTCTTGAGACAAGGGGGCTTAACTTCAGGAGGGTCTTTGCCCTTGATGTAAACGAAGGGGTGTTTCCAAACACAAGGCGTGAGGACAGCCTCCTTCCCCAGAGGGTAAGGGAGGCACTAAGGCTCAGCACCTACAGAGACAGAGAGAGGATTATAGACTATTACTTCAGCCTTTTGATAAAGGGCTCCTCTGAGGCTTACATCTTTTCAATAGATAACAGCCAGATGCAAAGAAGCAGGTTTGTCGAAAGGTTCATATGGGAAAAACAAAAGAAGGAGAAAAACATTGACTCCACAAGATACATCGACAGGGTGGTCTACACACTTGACCTTGGCACCCCACGACCCGAGCCTGTTGAAAAAACAGAGGAGGTTGTCTTTTTCCTTAAAGACCTCAGCTACACAGCATCTGGACTTGATGAATACCTTTCGTGCGGAATCAGTTTTTACTATAGCTATGTCCTCGGACTGAAGGACCAGCGCATTACAGAAAAGATTAACCTTGGCCTCATCACCCACGAACTGCTAAACATCTACTTCCGTAGATACATAGAGAGGCCACTTTCCGAGGAGACCTTTAATCTGAAGGATATTGAACACCTGATTAATGATTACTTTAGCAAAAGATACGGTAGCAGACTTGACGGAAAAACCTACCTCTTAAAAAGACAGCTCATCACCCGTCTGACAGAGCTTATTCAGGGTTACTTCATACCCCTTTCAAAGGCACACAATATCATAATAAAAAGCCTTGAGACAGGGGTTAACATAAAACTCAAGGGCCTTAACCTCAAAGGCAGGATAGACAGGATTGAACAGAGAGACAAAGATGTATTTATCATTGACTACAAGACCTCATACAGTGAAAACAAACTAAAAATAAACCCTGATAAACTCGACCTTGAAGACAGAGCCTCCTGGAAAAGGGCGGTCAACTCTGTGCAGATCCCCTTCTATCTGCTTTTGTACAGAAACAGATTTAACCCTGAAGCCTTGCCCAGGGGGCTTTATCTTTTGCTTGGACGCACAGGGATTGTTAAAGAGAAGATCGAATTTGAACCTCTCCCCGCAGATGTGGCAATCTATAAATTAATGGATGACTTTATCTTTACCGTGCTTAATGAAATAACATCACCTGATGTAGCCTTTTTACCACCTGAGGACATGAAAAAGACCTGTCCAGGGTGCATTTATCAGGAGGTTTGCGGGACAAAATGGGTAAAGGGCTCAGATTACTCTTAGTTACACTGTTAATACTGATAACCTTCTCCTGCGCTGTTAACCCTGTAACAGGGAAGCAGGAGCTGATGTTTGTGTCTGAACAACAGGAGATAGAGATCGGTAAAGAGGCAGCACCGTCGCTTTACTGGTCTTACGGTGGTGAATTCAAAGACCCCGAGCTTCACGACTACCTTGAAGGGGTTGTAAGAAGGATCTGGAACTCCTCTGAGCGTCCCTACCTGCCCATGAGGTTTGTGGTCCAGAACACCTCTGTACCAAATGCCTTTGCCCTTCCAGGTTATGTGGCTATCACGAGGGGGCTTCTTGCAGAACTTGAAAACGAGGCACAGTTTGTGGCTGTAATGGGGCACGAGGTAGGCCATGTAATGGCACGGCACACAGCAAAAAGGATAACCCTTGGACAGCTCCAGCAGCTTGGCCTCCTGTTAGGGGGTATCCTTCTTTCAGGCAGTTCACACTCTGATACCTTTCTTAGGTTGGGAGCAATCGGTAGCAATCTTTTACTCCTTAAGTACGACCGCTCTCAGGAGATACAGGCAGACCGTCTTGGGGTAAAGTACATGGCAAGGCTGGGCTATGACCCATATGAGGCCATCCAGGCACACGAGAGACTTCAGGTTGCGGTGAACAGCTACCTTAAAAGGATGGGGATAAAAAGAGGTGAGGACAACTTTATTAACTCCCTCCTTTCCACTCATCCAAGGCATGAGGTAAGGGTGCAGGAGATAAAGGACATGATAAACCACCTCCCTCCATACAAAATCAAGGGAGACGGGAAGTTCCAGAAGAGATTTCTCAGGATGACCAGAAGGTTAAGAAGGATTAACAGGGTCTATTTTATATACGACAGGGCATTGAAGAATTACAACAAAAACCACCTTCAAAGGGCAGAGAGATTGATAAAAAGGGCAATTAAGAAACAGCCCGACCAGGCTGCCTTTTATAACCTCTATGGGATGCTAATGTATAAGAGGAACGAAATACAAAGAGCAAGGCAGAACTTCAGAAAGGCCCTGAGTTTAGAGAAGGACTATCAACCCTCCATTTACGGACTTGGTCTCGTTGCCCTGAAAAAAGGCCATTATCAGGCAGCCCTTAAGAGGTTCAGAAGAAGTCTTCAGCTCTTTCCATCCCATCCTGATTCTTACTTTGGCATGGGAAAGACCCTTTACAAACTCAGGCGTTACAGAAGTGCCATAAGATACTTAAGCCCCTATGCTCAGTACAACCCAAAACACGAAGAGGTGCACGGACTTCTTGGGATATGCTATGAAAACACAGGACAGATCCGTGCTGCCATAAGGGAGTATAAGATGCAGGTTCGGGTTGCACCTGACACAGAACTTGGCCAGTATGCCCAGCTCAGACTTCTTGTCTTGAAGGGGCTTTTAAGGGTAAGATAAAAAGGATGGTGGAGTGGTATATTGGTGTAGTGGTGTAGTGGTTTAGTGGTGGGTTTGTGTAATTTTAAGATAAAGAATTGGGAAACAGAAATTATCACCAATCACTACATAACCAAATAACCAATAACTAATAACTAATATAACTCTTCTCGGAGGTATTTATGCTCAAAGAGGTTGAGATTTACGAAGGTGGTCAGCTTGTTAAAAAGGAAAAGATGCGACTTAAGATGGTTAAGGAGATGAACGAGGTCGTGGTGTACGAAAACGAAGACGGAAGGGCTGTGCTCTATTTTAAAGATAAAGACAAGTACATACTTGTATCCAATGAGATGGCCTGATGGGCTTTGAAAGCTCAAAGAGGTAAAGCGTTAACATCCTTTCCCACCTGGCACAACCAGAGTATAATGTGCTAAACTTATCTGAACAAGGTAGAGTTTAAACAAAACTTCATACAAAAAACGGCGATACAGGGAGTCTCTGTATCCCTGCCAGAATACTTAGAGCTCTATAAAAAGAGACGGACCATGATTTCAGCAGAAAAACAGCTTGAGATAATAAAACGGGGTGTAGCGGAGATAATATCCGAGGAAGAACTGCTTGAGAGACTTCGTGAGGGAAGACCACTCAGGGTAAAGGCAGGCTTTGACCCTACCGCACCTGACATCCACCTTGGACACACCGTGCTTATTGAAAAGATGCGACAGTTTCAGGAACTCGGCCACGAGGTCATCTTCCTTATAGGGGATTTCACTGGCATGATAGGCGACCCCTCTGGCAAGAACGAGACAAGACCTCCCTTAACCAGAGAGGAGGTCCTCGAAAACGCAAGCACCTATAAAGAGCAGATATTCAAGATACTTGACCCTGAAAAGACCCGTATAGAGTTCAACTCACGCTGGTTCTCAAAGATGAACGCCGAGGACATAATCAGGCTTGCAAGCCGCTACACAGTGGCAAGGATGCTTGAGCGGGAAGACTTTAAACAGCGTTTTCAGAGCCAGACCCCTATAAGCATACACGAATTTTTGTACCCCCTGATTCAGGGTTACGACTCGGTTGTGCTTGAGGCAGATGTGGAGCTCGGTGGAACAGACCAGCGGTTCAACCTCATAGTGGGAAGGGAGCTTCAGAAGGAGTACGGGCAGAGACCCCAGTGTCTTGTAATGATGCCTTTACTTGAGGGACTTGACGGTGTTAAGAAGATGAGCAAGAGCCTTGGAAACTACATCGGAATTACCGAGCCACCAAAGGAGATGTTTGGGAAGATAATGTCCATATCCGATGAGTTGATGATCAGATACTACGAACTCCTGAGTCACATAAGCCTTGAGGAGTTCATGGAGCTTAAAAGGGGCATAGAGGAAGGCACTGTGCATCCCAAAAAGGCAAAAGAGGCACTTGCCATGGAGATTATAGAGAGGTTCTGGTCAAAGGAGGATGCACTTAAGGCAAAAGAGGAGTTTGAAAGGGTCTTTAAACAGAAGGGACTGCCCGATGAGATACCAGAGATAAGGTATCACTTTGACTCTCAGGAGGTTTGGCTTCCCCAGATACTTAAAGAAACAGGCCTGTGCAAAAGCACGGGTGAAGCCATGAGGCTGATAAAACAGGGCGGTATAAGGGTGGATGACGAACGGATTTCAGACACACAGTTTAAGCTTTCTTCAGGTGAATACATAATCAGGATAGGCAAAAGAAGGTTTTACAGACTCATTCCAGCCTGATGGAACATTACGAGATTGCATTTAAATTAGTCCTTGGTGCACTGCTTGGTGGTGCCATTGGTTTTGAAAGACAGAGCCACGGAAGACCTGCAGGATTCAGAACTCACCTTATCGTCTGTCTTGCCTCGGTTCTCATCATGATAGTATCTGACCGTTATTACCAGCTCTCTACCCTTAACCCTGAGATCATCAGGATAGACCCTGCCCGCATTGCAGCAGGCGCCATAACGGGTATAGGTTTCCTGGGAGCTGGCGTGATACTGAAGTCAGGCTTTACCGTGCAGGGCCTCACAACCGCTGCATGTCTCTGGATAGTTTCTGCCATCGGGCTTGCAATTGGAAGCAGCCTCTATTCACCTGCACTTATTACATTCTTTATCACATTGCTTGCACTCTGGGGCTTAAGAAAGATGGAAAGAAAGGTCTCAACACTGGTCTACAGGATACTTGTTGTTACAACTGACATCGAGGCATCTGAAGAGGTGGTTTTAAAACCCTTTGCGCAAAAGGGCATCTCAATAAGCGGTATTGACTACGAAGTGGATAAAACCCAAAGGGAGACAACCTATCACGTAAAATTCGTCACAAGGGATGAAGAAAAGATTAAAGCCATAATAAAGAGCCTGAAGGAATTAGAGGGGCTTAAAAAACTCTATCTGAAGGGATGACAGAATGAAGACACAGGGCATCAGGGAAATAAAGGAAAAACTCTGGTCTGATGTAAGATATGTCCTCCTTGACATGGATGGCACCCTGCTTGACAAGTACTTTGATGACTACTTCTGGGAGCACCTGGTGCCAGAAAGGTATGCAGAAAAACATAACATCAGCTTTGGAAAGGCAAAGGAGCTTTTAGTTGAGAAATACAGGGCTCACGAAGGCACCCTTAACTGGACAGACATAGACTTCTGGTCAAGAGAGCTTGAGCTTGACATACCAGCACTTAAAGAGCAGATCAGACATCTCATAGAGGTTCACCCCCATGTGGAGGAGTTTCTTTCTGCCCTTAACAAATCAAAGAAGAAGGTCTTTCTGGTAACCAACGCCCATTACAAGACCCTCACTATCAAACTCAGAAAGACCGCAATTGGCCATTACTTCAGCAAAGTTGTGACCTCCTTTGACATGGGAGTGCCAAAGGAGGATATCCAGTTCTGGCAGAGGGCTGAAAGGGTTCTTGGTTTTGAGAAAGAAAGGTCACTCTTTATTGACGACACCGTTGACATCCTTTACACAGCCCGGCAGTTCGGCATAAGATACATCCTTCACAAGACAAAGGCCAACTCAAAAGAGGCAGGAAAAGAGAAAATCGCAGATGGATTCCCCTGTATCTCAGACTTCAAGGAACTGCTTCCTTCCTGAGAGTTTTTCTTATTCCATTTCCCATTATCTTTTGCTATAATTAGGCTATGACAATAGAAAAGTTAATATTGATAATCCTTGGCATCTCAGCGGTGGTTCTGATAATTCTTCTGATACCTGTAACACTGCAGCTTAAAAGAACCATCAAAAGGATAGAGGACTTCCTCTCTTCAACAGAAGAGGACCTTAAACCAGCACTAAAGGAGCTTCAGGGGTTACTTTCAGAATTAAGGGACACCTCTAACAATGTAAACACCATAACAACCAATGTAAGAGGTCTTAGTGAATCCGTGGTGGAGCTTTCGGCCAGGATTAATAACATCTCTTCAGTAATCACCAGCATACAGAAGGAGACCAGCGCAACCGTTGCCGGCCTGAAGGCCGGTGTTAAAACAGCAGCAGGGGTTTTCGTAAAAAACATAATAAGCAAAGGAGGGTGAGCCATGTCTGACAGTGGAAGTCATGGAACCAGTGTATTGCTTGCCTTTTTACTTGGTGGAGTGGTTGGAGCCGGGGTTGCCCTTATGTTTGCACCCCGTTCAGGAGAGGAGACACGAAAGAGGATAAAAGAGATGGCAGAGGATGTAAAGGAGCGGTCAACCGAGTATGTGGGTGAGGTTAAGGAAAAGGTCACCCAGGGTTTTGAAAAGGGCAAAGAGGCTATCAGCTCTTCCCTTGAGAAAGGCAAAGAGGCAATAACAGAGAAAAAGTCTGCCCTGTCGGCTGCAATCGAGGCTGGCAAGGAGGCATTCAGGGAGGAAAAGGAAAAACTCAAAAACGCCTGATGCACGAGGTCTCAATTGCTCAAAGTCTGCTCGATATAGTCCTTTCAGAATGCAAAAAGGCAGGTTACAAGAGGGTAAACTCGGTCTCTCTTTTGATTGGTGAGGCATCAGGCGTGCAGATCGACTCATTGAGATTTGCCTTCGACATTATAAAAAGGGACACACCTGCTGAAGGCGCAAAGCTGCTTATTACCACTTCCCCGCTTACAGGGAAGTGTCTGGATTGTGCTTGCCTTTTTTATCCCAGGGGCGATGTGGTCTTTGAATGCCCCAAATGCAGTGGAAAAAACCTTAGAATGATCAAGGGAAAGGAGCTTGACATAGTGGAAATAGATGTTGATTAAGGAGGCCCTATGAAGGTAAAGGTTGTAAGCAGAATACTTCAGGCAAACGACAGGCTTGCCGATGAAAACAGAAGGCTTTTCAAAGAAAAGGGAGTATATGTTATTAATCTCATGAGTGCACCAGGTGCGGGGAAAACCACCTTGATCGTTGAGACAATCAAGGCACTTAAAGACAGGGTTTCCATTGGAGTGGTGGAAGGTGATATTGTGGGCACCGATGATGCTGAAAGGATAGACTCCCTTGGCATTCCCGTAGTACAGATTAACACCCATGGCGCCTGTCATCTTGATGCCAACATGGTAAGGGAGGTTCTTGATGAGTTACCACTTCAGGACATCAGACTCCTGATAGTTGAGAATGTGGGAAACCTCGTCTGCCCTGCTGAGTTCAACATCGGAGAGGACATGAAGGTAATGCTACTGAGTGTTTCAGAAGGTGACGACAAGCCAGGTAAATATCCCCTTATGTTTCAGGAATCAAGCGCACTTTTGATTAATAAAATAGACCTCCTTCCCTATCTGGATATTGACATAGAAAGGATAAAATCCACAGCCCGGGCACTAAACCCCGAGATAGAGATCATTGAACTTTCCTGCAAGACAGGCCAGGGCATGGACCGCTGGGTAACCTTCCTTGAAGAAAAACTGCAAATATGATTTTAATCATACCAATCCTCTCACTGGCAAAGTAAAATATAATCAAGAAAAGGCGCTACAGTGTAGCCTTGAATATCAAGTGAGAGGAGGATAGAAATGACAAAGACAAAATTCACCAAAGACTCGGTAATCGGTGAGATAATCAAGGAGAAACCTGCTGCCAAAAAGGTGATAGAAAAGTACTTTGGTAACGGTTGTTTCACCTGTCCTGGCATCAGGGTTGAATCCATATCCTTCGGTGCCATGATGCACAATGTCGACCCTGAAAAGATAGTAAAAGAGATAAACGAACTGGAGGACTAAAATGGAAGTAAAGTGTTTTGTATGCGGTGCATCAGAAAAAGACAGGGTGTATCTGCCCTGCATTCATGAAGGCGAAGAAAAGCATGTATGTGTTCGATGCCTTCCTATTTTAATTCACGGTGCCCATTAATCCCCCCTCTCCCCTCTATATAAATCAGGTGGTTGTCCCCCAGGCAACCACCTCTTTTTTGTCATTTGCATCACCACTGTGAATATTGTTTAAGTGTATTGTGACAAGGTTCTGTCCTTCAAATCCTGAAAAGCAACAATTCCTTACTCAGATCAGGCTTATAACCCTGCATACAACACTACTTTGTAATGTGATACTGCTGAAGTGGTTTTATCGTGAGTTTTGATGTCTTAAGTCCCTTAAGAGCACGGGCAACAGCACGGGCACCTGAAATGGTAGTTGTGTAGGGCACCCTGTACTGAAGGGCACTGTGTCTTATGTAATAGGAGTCTTTACGAGCCCTTGCACTTTCGATTGTGTTTATAATAAAGCTAATCTCCCTGTTTTTAATCAGGTCAACCACATTGGGGCGGCCCTCTTTTAACTTGTTTGTTACCTCCACCTCAACTCCCCTGTCTTTCAGATACTTTGCAGTCCCCCTGGTTGCCACCACCTTAAGCCCATAGTTGATAAAGGTCTTTGCAATCTCAACTATTTCAGATTTATCTTCGTCCCTGACACTGATAAAGACCTTTCCCTGCATGGGTATCTGGTTGCTGGCTGATGCCTCAGCCTTTGAGTAGGCAAGGCCAAAGTCAAAGTCTATGCCCATGACCTCACCAGTGGATTTCATCTCAGGCCCCAGTATGGTATCAACACCAGGGAATCTATCAAAGGGAAACACGGCCTCTTTAACAGCAACATGTCTTATTAAAGGGTCTGATGTCAAGCCAAGCTCTTTTAGCTTTTTACCTGCCATAACCTTTGCAGCCACCTTGGCAAGGGGCACCCCAACGGCCTTGCTTACATAGGGTATGGTCCTTGATGCCCTGGGGTTTACCTCGAGTATGTAAATCTCAAAGGAATCCTCTTCCTGTCTGACAGCGAACTGCACATTCATAAGTCCCACCACACCAAGCTCTAATGCAAGTGCCCTTGTCTGTCGTTTTATCTCTTCCACTACCTCAGGCTTAAGCGAGTAGGGAGGAATGGAGCAGGC
>WFMM01000036.1 GCA_015484595.1 Nitrospirota bacterium
CAAGGTCCTCTAACTTAATGGAATATCCCATTAATACCCCCAAGCCCCTTATCGAGGCATTTAACTATACTACCAGCTTTTAGTGAAAATTACAAATGCCTTTAACTTCTACCTTAAGTTTATCGGACATTTAAAGCTACAACTTTAGAAACTATATTACCAGCATTCCTGTAAATTTTTCTCTTTGTAAAAGCTTCTTTTAATCTACTAAAGGTATGGTTTGCTTCATACAGTATAGGATAGCAATTATTTCCCCTGTCGTCGAAGAATAAAAGACGATTCTTTATTTCTCAGTTATGAAGATCGTGGCTTATAGATGCTGATGAAACTTAAAAGTGCAGATACCACAATAAACGCAATGATTGCAGATATCTCTCAAGAAATTACTCTTTGATGTGCTTCAGGATCTTTTCGTACTTTTCCTTCCCTATGCACTCCCTGGCAGCAGGACACCACTGAAGGCAGGAGGGCTTCATATCACGGGTGATGGTGTTTTTGCACTTTGGACAGGTGGTCTCAACCTCGTCAGACCATATCTCCACTGAGTTGCCACAGAAGACACAGACAATCTCCTCAGGATAGGGATTCCTGATCTCTCTGCTTCCTGGACATGACTCTTTAAAGTTGCTCATGTCTTATTATACCACTAAAAGGACGAATTATTTTTATGATATTAATCATATCTTAACTCCTAAGGATTGTTACTTTTTGTTCTAACCCATGGTCACGATAAGTAACAGACACTTATCTTTACTGGAAATATCCTTATTTTTTAAAAACTTCCATGGTGTGGTTTTTGTTGAAAAAATATAGCAGACCCCTCTTTCACCACCTCTATAAAAATCTTAAATGGCATATTTTTGCTATTATTTTAAATCAATAAAAAGTATTTTATCTTGTCCTGTTTTAAAATATAATAAAAAGCATGTTAACATAAAATAAACGAGGCTGATGAAGAACCCTACGGCAAGACCTCAGGGTATCTTATTATTTGAAGAAATGAGGAGAAATTTTTTATCTCCTATTACTCTTCATACCCGTGGCATGCCACGGGGAATTCCGAGTTAAAAATAAACAAGTTTGAGCCTCCTCAGCAGGCTCAAGAAAACAAAAAGGAGGTAAGCATGTCAGACAAAGGACTATCGGTTTTAATGGAAGAGCAGAGGGTATTTCCACCGCCAGAGGAGTTTTCAAAAAGGGCTCACATCAAATCAATGGCAGAGTACGAGGAGATATATCGACGGTCCATAGAAGACCCTGAGGGTTTCTGGGCGGAGATGGCAGAAAAAAACATCACATGGTACAAAAAGTGGGACAAGGTTCTTGAATATGACTTTGAAAAGCCCTACATCAAGTGGTTTCAGGGTGGTAAGCTTAACGCCTCCTACAACTGTCTTGACCGCCACCTTGACTCTACAAGGCGCACAAAGGCAGCCCTCATATGGGAAGCAGACGATGGCAATTATAAGACCTATACCTATCAGCAGCTTTATTATGAGGTAAACAAATTCGCAAATGTACTAAAAAAACACGGCGTTAAAAGAGGAGACAGGGTAACCATATACCTGCCCATGATCCCTGAGCTCCCGATAGCCATGCTTGCCTGTGCAAGGATTGGTGCCATTCACAGTGTTGTCTTCGGTGGTTTCTCTTCACAGTCTCTCCGCGACAGGATAAACGACTGTGAGGCTAAGATGGTTATAACCGCTGATGAGGGCATCAGGGGTGGCAGGTTCGTCCCTCTTAAGGCAAACTGTGATGAGGCACTTTCTGGATGTCCCACTGTAGAGAAGGTAATCGTGGTAAAACGCTCAGGCAGAGATGTAAACTTTGATTCCTCAAGGGACCTGTGGTGGCACGAGGAAATGGGTGCAAAGGACATAGGCATCTATTGTGAGCCAGAAGAGATGGATGCAGAGGACCCGCTTTTTATCCTTTATACATCAGGCTCAACAGGAAAACCAAAGGGTGTGCTTCATACCACCGGGGGATATCTCCTTTACACAAATCTGACATTCAAGTGGATCTTTGATTATCACGAAGAGGACATCTTTTTCTGCACTGCAGACATAGGCTGGATTACAGGACACAGCTACATAGTTTACGGCCCACTTTCAGCAGGAGCCACATCGTTGATGTTTGAGGGAGTGCCCACCTATCCTGACCCTGGAAGGTTCTGGGACATCGTTGACAAACACAGGGTAAATCAGATTTATACAGCCCCTACTGTTATAAGGGCACTAATGAGAGAGGGAGAACAGTGGGTCGAAAAATACGACCTTAGCTCTCTTAAACTCCTTGGAACCGTTGGTGAGCCAATAAACCCCGAGGCATGGATGTGGTATCACACCCATGTTGGAAAGGGCAAACTCCCCATAGTTGATACCTGGTGGCAGACAGAGACGGGTGGCATCCTTATCACACCACTTCCTGGTGCCATGACACTGAAGCCAGGCTCTGCCTGCAGGCCGTTCCCTGGAGTGCTTCCAAGGGTGCTTAAGGAGGACGGCACCCCTGCTGAGACGAATGTGGGCGGCTATCTTGTCATAGAAAAGCCCTGGCCAGGTATGATCCGTGGAACCTATGGTGACCCTGAAAACAAGAGGGTAAAGGAGATTTACTTCAGCCGTTTCCCTGGCAGATACTTCACAGGAGATGGAGCCCGCGTGGATGAAGACGGAGACTTCTGGCTCATGGGTCGCATTGACGATGTGCTTAATGTCTCTGGACACCGCATTGGCACAGCAGAGGTTGAGTCTGCCCTGGTAAGCCACGATGCAGTGGCAGAGGCTGCAGTGGTGGGCTATCCTCACGATGTTAAGGGTGAGGGTATTTATGCCTATGTGGTGCTAAAAGATGGGACAGCCCCTGATGATTCCCTTAAGAACGAGCTTGTCCAGCATGTAAGGAAAACCATTGGGCCAATTGCAAAGCCCGATAAACTTCAGTTTGCACCAGGTCTTCCAAAGACCCGCTCGGGCAAGATAATGAGAAGAATCCTTCGTAAGATTGCCCGTGGTGACATTGAAGACCTTGGCGATACATCAACGCTGGCAGACCCATCAATCGTAGAAGTTCTTGTAAAGGAAAGAGTGGTCTAATTACCCCACTTCGTTGCTGGAGGAGGCATTCTCCTCCAGCCCCTTCTATTAAGCCCTTAAGTGTAAGAAAAATTTATGTTATAATCTTTCCACCCATGAAGACCATCAGTATTATCATGCCTGTGCTGAACGAGGAGTCAGAGCTCCCTCACAGTCTTTCAAAAATCAGTCTCGGTAGATACGAAGAGCTTATAGTGGTAGACGGCGGAAGCACTGACAGGACAGTGGAGATTGCCAGGGGTTTTACCAGCAGAGTCTATAGCTGTTCAAAGGGAAGGGCAAGGCAGATGAACCACGGAGCAGACAGAGCAGAGGGGGAGATACTTCTCTTTTTACACGCTGACTGCCTGCTTCCCCAGGGGGCCTTTGAGCTTATAAGAAAGACCCTAAGTGACTCAAAAACCATACTTGGTGCCTTTGACATAAGATACAGAGAGAAGGGGCTCTGTTACCGGGTAATTGAAAGTGGGGCAAACCTCCGCTCAAGGATGACATCCGTTCCATACGGTGACCAGGGCATGTTTATCAGAAGGGAGGACTTCCAGAGACTCGGTGGGTTCAGGGAGATACCCCTGATGGAGGATATCGAGTTTGGGAGGAGGGCAAAAAGGCAGGGGAAGGTGGTTTTTCTTAAAGCACCCCTTACTGTATCTGCAAGGAGGTTTCAGAAAGAGGGCATCCTTTATGGAGCCCTGAGAGACTGGGTGCTCGCCCTGTCTTACACCCTCTTTGGTGTAAACCCTGAAAGACTTGTCAGGCATTACAGGGATGTGCGTTAATGCCCTTTAACCAATCGGCTCAAGTGACTCGGTGTAAATCCTCTTAACCAGTTCCCTGTCTATCTTAACCGGTGCAAGGTAAAGCGAGCCACCGCCTTCCTGAGAGGCCATAAGATACTGGAGTGCCTCTTCAACAGTTTCTTCAGAAAACCCTATGTCCCTTAGCTTTACCGTAACGCCAAGGCTGAATATCCAGTTTTCCACCTTAAGGGCAAGCTCTTTGGCCGAACTAAACTTACCTGTTATGGGCATCAGGATGTCCTGAAGCAGGTCCTTCTTTGCAGGATAGATAGCCCGAAGAACCGAGGGTAGAAGCACCGTAAGACCCAGACCATGGGGGAGCTCTGGTTTTATTGCACTGAGGGTGTGCTCAAGTGGATGGGTGATGTGAACAACTCCGGAGTCAATAGCCATCCCACCAAGCAAAGAGGCATAGAGGAGCCAGTATCGGGCGTTCAGGTTTTCAGGTTCCTTAACCGCAAGGGGTAACCACTTTGCTATTTCTTTTATGCCTTCACGGGCAAGCATCTCAGTGTATGCAGAAGAAAGGGTGGTGGTGGCTGCCTCAACAAGGTGATTAAGGGCATCAAGGGATGTATAAAGCAACTGCTCCTTGGGAAGTGTAAGCATAAGCGATGGGTCGTCTATGGCATATTCAGGGTACATACAGTCAAGGGCAAGTCCTGACTTGTCCTTCAACTCAGGCACCGTTGCCACTGCATAACGGTCTATCTCAGAGCCAGTGCCGTGGGTGAGGTTTACTGCTACAACTGGAAGAGCACTGTATGGTCTTTTCCCCTTAACATATAAGTCACGAGCATTGAGCCCTCTGTTTTTAAGAAGCACCGCTATAACCTTTGAGGCATCAAGCACGCTGCCACCTCCTATGCCCACAACGAGCTCTGCGTCAAGGGGACTTAACTCTCTTACTGCCTCGTCTATTTGGTCAACCGTTGGATTAGGGCTTATACCATCGAAATGGCCAAACTCAAAGCCCTCTTCATTCAGAGCCTCTTCAATCCTCTGCCAGGCACCACTAATCCTGTAAGAGCTCCTGCCTGTCACTACGGCAGCCCTTTTTATGCCCTGCCCTTTGTAAGTCTTTAAGATGTCTGAGATCTTCTCAATTGCCCCAACACCAAAGTAATCTATTGAACCTGCCCTTATCTCAACAATTCCTTTTTGCTCTTTCATACTCACCCCCCATGCTTAAAGACAAAATCTAAGCACTAATATCTAATTTCTAAACAAACTAAAATTCCTTCCTCTTTTCCGTTTAGAATTTAGAATTTAGAGTTTAGGATTTAACCATTAACTATCCCCTAAATAGAGTGTTTCCTCAGCACCTCTCTATTGTAAACCGTTATCACATCTCCCCTTCTAAGCATGCCGATCACCTGTTTTGGATTTTCCCTGCTTACCACGGGGATTTCCTCTATATCCATGTCAGCAAAAAGTTTCATTGCCGTCATAAGGTTGTCGTCAGGGTAAAGGGTCATCACATCCTCTGTAGCAAGCTCACCAACGGTAACTATCTCTTTTATGTACTCTTCAAAGAGCACCTTCCGAACATCCTGCATTGATATAATGCCCACCATCTCACCCTTTGAGTTTACCACAGGATAGTAAAACCCACCACCGCCGTTTATCACCAGGTCTAAAAACTCCTTGAGATTTACCTTATCCCTTACCGTAATGAAATCCCTTCTCATCACATCTCTGACATAGATGGTGCTTAAAATGGTTGCCTCACGGCCAGCGTGCATGTCAATACCCTTACGGGATAACTCGTAGGTATCGATGGAGTCCTTAAACATCCTTCTGGCAACGAATATTCCTATGGTGGTGGCAAACATAATCGGAATAATGACCTTGTAGTTCCCTGTCATCTCAAAAAGCAAAAACATACCCGTAAGTGGGGCATGGGTTACTGCAGAAAGAAATGCACCAACCCCTACCATTGCATAGGCACCAGGTGAGGAGGTCACAGCGGGGAAGAGGTGATGGACAAAGGCGCCAAAGGCTCCTCCCGTCATTGCACCGATAAACAGGGCTGGTGCAAAGACACCACCTGCTCCACCTGAACCAAGAGTAATTGAAGTGGCAAAGATCTTAAGGAAAATGAGCACGAACATAACAGAAAAAACCATATCCCCACGAAAGGCCTCTTCAATGTACTCGTAACCGTCGCTGAGAATCTGTGGAAAGAATATACCTATGCAGCCAATTATCAATGCTCCCAGCACAGGTCTCAGATAGGGACTTACCTTTAACGACTGAAACCAGTCCTTTATCCAGTAAAATATCTTTATGTAAAAGACCGCCACATAACCCACAAAGACACCAAGAAACAGATAAAAGGGCGTCTCATAGATACCCTTCAGGTCGTACTGAGGCACTGCAAAAACAGGAGAGGAGCCGTAGTAAATCCTTGACACTGCCGTTGCCATACCAGCAGAGACGACTATCACTCCAAAGGAGGTAAGCTCAAAATTGCCAAGCAACACAATCTCTGTAGCAAACATTACACCAGCAATTGGTGCGTTAAAGGTAGCAGCAATACCTCCTGCAGCACCTGCTGCAATCAGTAGCTTCATCCTGTTTCCAGAGACCCTGAAGAGCTGTCCAATAAGAGAGCCAATGCTACCACCTATCTGGGCAATTGGACCTTCCACTCCTGCTGAACCACCTGAGCCTATGGTAAGACTGGGTGCAATGATCTTGATGATTATCGTTCTTAGTTTAAAGACACCGTCCTGAAGGTTTACCTTCTCAAGAAAGGAGGGAAATCCATATCCATTGACCTCACCAGGAAATCGGTACGCAAGAGGTATAAGAAGCAGGGCACCAAAGGCGGGCAGCAAAGGAATTAAGACCCTGTTAACACCACCCTGCGTTATTCCGAGCAGTTCAGAGCCATTGTGAAATATCATCTCCTTGCAGAACTCAAGGGTAGTCCTGAAGAGCATATTGGCACCACCACTTAAGGCACCAATCACAACAGCCAGGGCAATCAGTGCAGTGTGTGTGCCAATCTTTACCCTGAATGATATCTTGACAGGAAAGTGGGTCCTTACATACTCCTTTACGCTCATACCTTACTGAAGCATCCTTTCAAGAAAGCCCTTTAGTTTTTCTATAGCCCTTGCACGGTGACTGATGGAGTTTTTAATCTCCTGACCAAGCACCGCAAAGCTGTGTTCATAGCCTTCAGGGCAAAACACCGGGTCGTAACCAAAACCAGAACTGCCCTCAGGCTCCATAAGTATCCTTCCCCTTACCTCTCCTTCAAAAAAGTGAGGTTTTCCATCCATAACGAGACAGAGGACAGAGACAAACCTGGCAGTTCTTTTCTCGAACTCCACATCCTTTAGTGCCTGTAGAAGCTTCCTGTTGTTATCCTCATCAGTGGCATCCTCACCAGCATACCGTGCAGAGTAAACTCCAGGAGCTCCTCCAAGGGCATCAACCTCAAGTCCTGAATCCTCTGCCAGAGTTGGAAGGCCGGTTAGTCTGTAAAAGGTCATTGCCTTTTTAAGTGCATTTTCCTGATAGGTCTTTCCATCCTCTACCACCTCGGGTGGAGACTCTACGATGTCAAGACCAACGAATTCCACACCTGTGCCAGCAAAGAGGCTGTTTAACTCTCTTATCTTGCCCCTGTTTTTAGTAGCTAAAAGTATCCTCACCCAGGAGCTCCTTTTCCATTTTTATTATCTCCATAATGCCCTTTTCTGAAAGCTCAAGTAGCCTGTTAAAGACCTCTCTGTCAAAGGGCTCTCCCTCTGCCGTGCCCTGCACTTCTACAAACCTTCCATCATCTGTCATAACCACATTCATATCCACCTCTGCCTTTGAGTCCTCCTCATAGCAGAGGTCCAGCATGGGCTCTCCGTCAACCACGCCAACGCTTACTGCTGCAAGGTATCCCCTGAGTGGGTTACGCTCAAAGATACCGTTTTGCACCCCAAACCTAAGGGCGTCAACCAGGGCAATAAACCCTCCTGTAATGGAGGCAGTCCTTGTGCCACCGTCAGCCTGAATCACATCGCAGTCAACCCAGATGGTCCTTTCGCCAAGCCCCCGAAGGTCAACTACTGAACGCAGACTCCTTCCAATAAGTCTCTGTATCTCCTGCGTCCTTCCACCGACCTTACCTGCCGATGACTCCCTTATGGTCCGTGAGGCGGTTGCCCTTGGGAGCATACTGTACTCAGCGGTTATCCAGCCCTGTCCAGTATCCTTCAGAAAGGGTGGTACCCGCTCCTCAATAGAGGCATTGCAGATAACCCTTGTATCACCCACCTCAATGAGCACTGAGCCCTCGGGGTGTTTTATAAATCCCCTTGTTACCCTGATCTCTCTTAACTGGTCGTTCCTTCTTCCGTCCTTTCTCATCCTGACCTCCAGATACTTATTTTTATCCCCCCTACACCCAACTCGCTACCCCCTACCCCCTATAATCCCCTATCTCCACCTTCTCTATCTCCTCGATCTCCTGTCCAAGGAACCATGTGCCAATCCTTTTAAATCTATCAGGTGAGTCAGTTACAAAATAAATCCTGCGGCCACTTAAGTTACCGTGTTTCCTCAACTTCCCCTCCATCTCAAGCTGCTCTTTTACCACCTTTGCTGTCTCAACTGCAGAATCGATAAGCCTCACTCCATCTCCCATAACCTTGCTGATAGTTCCTTTAAGCAATGGGTAATGGGTGCAGCCAAGCACGAGGGTATCTATACCACTTTCTCTAAGTTCTTCAAGGTATCTGCCTGCTATAGCCTCAACCACCTTTCCATCAAGCCATCCCTCTTCAACGAGGGGCACAAAGAGCGGACATGCCTTTGTCCTGACATCCACGGTGCTGTCAATCGCCTTGATTGCCCGCTGATAGGCACTGCTTGAGATGGTGGCCTCGGTGCCTATTACCCCTACTCGCTTGTTCACAGTGGCCTTCACTGCTGCACGGGCACCTGGCTCCAAGACCCCAACCACAGAAACAGGTGCCACCTCTTTGACCGCATCAATCCCAACTGCAGAAACAGTGTTACAGGCAACCACTATCATCTTTATCTCCTGTTTTAGCAAAAAGGAGGTGTTCTCCACTGCATACCTTCTTACCGTCTCTTTTGACCTGATACCGTAGGGCACCCTTGCAGTATCACCAAGATAAATAATGTCCTCATCGGGCAAAAGGTTCATTAACTCTCTCACCACAGTCAGCCCGCCTATTCCTGAGTCAAAAACCCCAATGGCACCTTCTGGAGAAGCACTGGTCATCTCTTTATTGTGGAACCTCCTCAATGGGCGTAAGCTCAGAAGAAAAGTACTCCTTAAGGGGCCTGTTTATCAGGAAGTGTCCGCCTATGGTCTCTGCCTCTTTGTGATCTATCAACAGCACCACATCCTGAATGTCAAGGTTGCTTATTAATGTCTCGTAGAGGCTTTTTATCATGATGAATTCATCCACTATGTCTCCTTTGAAGTTCCTCTCAATCGCCCTGTTAAAGTCAACATAAAGGATGCCGTCAGAGGAGATAAAGATGTCTTCCACCCTCACGCCTTCAGGAATCACGCCTGTGTTAAACTCCTCGGAGACCTTAAAATACTCCTCCAAGACCCTTTCTGCAAGCTTTACCTGTGACATTATCTCGGGTATCCTTTTTTCAACGATCTCCACCTTTCCACCAAGGGGGTAGAATATCTTTAGATATATATAATTGGTCACAATACCGCTTTGGGGGGGCTTTGTGCTTACAGGTCGGGGCTCCTCCTTAACCATGTAATAATAGACCACACCTATTGCCACACCTAAAAGGAATAGCAGTATCATTATCAATCCTGTCAGTTTAGCTCTGCTCATATGAAACTATCGCCTTTGAGATTGTATCTGCAATGTCATGTATATTTTTCCTGGTATAATCAAAAAACTCAGCTCCTGGAAGCTCAATAATCAATGCTGGAGCCTCTGTGTAGGAGATTACAGGAATATCCATCTTTCTGTAAAGCACTCCCACATTAAACCTCTGAAGCAGGGCATCTCCGATTGCCCTTGCAATCTTTTCACTGTCCTTGATAAAACCCTGCTGGGAGTGCCTAAACAAAAGGCTTTCCTCCCTGCTTAATTGAATAGTTGGCTCTGTATAGATAACAAAGTTGTTTGATGTGGTCATGTGAATGGATATCATAAGGTCAGGATGTCTTTTTCTGATATACATGATGCGTCTAATGATGGATACATACCTGTCGCTAGTTCTCGTCATATAGACCCTTCTTCTCTGCTTTCTTAAAAGATACCTGAGTGTCCTTGCCACCCTTAACACAATGGACTTTTCACTGTAGTGAGAGGTGTAAATACCAAGGTTTCTGCCACCGTGGCCAGGGTCTATTACCAGGGTTTTTATCTTTAATCTGCCAGGCTGAGCCTTCTTTTGTGGAGGAAGTGCTTTTTCCTGCTCTTCAGGGGGCTTTTTCTCTGGCACTGCAGGCTTAACGGGTTTTTCCACCAGACTCTTAAGGTATGCATCGATTACCAGTCTTGGTGGTGATTTAAGCCTGAGGAGCTTTACCCATCGGAGGTCTTTTATGTTGAGGTAGAGGTTTTTTCCCTTTTTGTTGTATTCAAACCTGTCGTAGTTTACCTTCTCAGGAAGCAGGGTAAACTCTCCTGGAAACTCTACCTTTACAAGGCTATAGGTGGAATAGACCTTTGCCTTTGAGATGTACCTGTCGGTCTGAGCCTGAAGCACTATGCGAAGCGTGTTATCCTTCAGGCTGTATCGCAGCTGAATCTCCTCGGCCTTTGCTGATGAAAAGGCACAGAGGCCCTGAAGCATCAGGAAAAATCCGAAAAAAACAACAAGCCCTTTTTTCATAGTTCTTTATTTGTTACGAAGGCTGCCTGGCAACCCCTGCCTTAGTGGTTACAAAACTTTGCTGGCCTTTCGTATAAAATGCAGTAATAGAAATTTTATCATAAATTATAAGAACTTTGACAGTTTTTATTGACACTTTACGATAATAACTGTTTAAATATAATGCCATGTTGGAAAAGACGGAAAAGATATGGCTTGATGGAAAACTGGTCCCCTGGGATGAGGCCAATGTGCACATCCTGACCCACACACTCCACTACGGCCTTGGAGTGTTTGAGGGCATCAGGTGTTACAACACCGAGCGAGGACCTGCTGTGTTCAGACTAAAGGAGCACATAAAGAGACTCCTTGACTCAGCAAGGATATTCCTTATGGATGTCCCCTTCACTCAGGAGGAGTTAGAAGAGGCTGTGCTTCAAACCATCAGGGAAAACAGGATAAAGGAGTGTTACATAAGACCCCTTGTGTTTATAGGTGAAGGTGCAATGGGGCTTTACCCTGAGGGAAACCCCGTTCGGGTGGCAATTGCAGTGTGGCCCTGGGGAGCATACCTTGGTGACGACGGACTGAAAAACGGCATCAGAGTCAAGACCTCATCCTTTATACGGAATCATGTAAACTCTAACATGTCAAGAGGCAAGGTTTGTGGCTACTATGTCACATCTCAGCTTGCAAAAAAGGAGGCCATCTCCTGTGGATACAACGAGGCCCTCCTGCTTGACACAGAGGGCTATGTATCTGAAGGCAGCGGAGAGAATATCTTTATTGTCAGAGGACGAACCATTAAAACAACACCCCTGACATCCATACTTGAGGGCATCACCCGTGACAGCATCATTCAGATAGCCCGTGACGAGGGTATTGAGGTAGTGCAGGAACGATTCACAAGAGACGAGGTCTACATTGCAGATGAGGCATTCTTTACGGGCACTGCCGCTGAAATCACACCAATCAGGGAATTAGACAGCCGCCCAATCGGAAACGGAAAACCTGGGGAAATAACAAGACTGCTTCAGGAGAGATTTTTCTCCATCGTAAAAGGTCAGTCCGAAAAATACCTGCACTGGCTAACCTTTGTGTAAAACCCCTCTCCTTAGTTGACTCTGAACACCCTAAAATACCATTTTGCTCAACAGCTGTTTTCATTTAAGAAACAGTAATTGTTATTTTGTAAACAATATAATCTTTTGTAATTTCAGAGGGTTGCTACTTTTTTCTTTGCTTTATCTTTTCTTATCAGATAGTTAATATCGTATCAATTATGTAAATGATTGTTGACTTTTTTGATATTATCGTTTATAATTTATAGCAGTTGATTGTTTAACGATTGTATTTTTCTTTAAGAACCAAAGCATTAAACAAAAGGGTTCAGGGAAAGGTTTAAAAGTTGATAGGGTTATAAGAAATTATTAAGGGAATTTCAGATGTTAGAGAAGCTATTTTCTTCATCCACGAGGGCAGACCTTCTGGCACTGTTACTTAACAGTCCTGAGGAGAAGTTTTATCTGAGAGAAATTGCTGGCATCATCCATAAAAACCCCGCTGGTGTTAAAAGGGAATTAGACCGTCTTGAAAAGCTTGGCATACTAAAGAGTGAAAAGGTAGCCAATCTTAAGTACTTCTCTGCTAATACCAGCTCGCCCCTTTATCATGAACTGAAGAGACTGATTACCAAATCCCTTGGCCTTCCTGGTGCGCTTAAAGCAATCCTGAGAGGCTCGGGGGTAATAACCGCCTTTATATACGGTGATTATGCAGAGGGCAAAACAAAAGACAGGATAGACCTCTTCGTCGTAGGAGGACTATCTAACTTAAAGCAGTCCCTTAAGGGCCTTGAAGAGGAATTTGGGGTAACCATAGAGCTAAAACAGGTCTCTGAGGCTGATTACAGGAGCCTTAAAAAACAGCAGTCTGAAACAGCCAGGTTGCTCACTGAAGGAAAAAAGATCATCCTTTTAGGGAGACCTTAAAATAAGCCCACAAGGGCAGGAAAGGGGGTGAAAAGAGATGCCAGCAAAGAAGACAGCCACAAAGTCAGCTGCCAAGAAGACTACTGCAAAGAAAACAGGCTGTAAGACCAAGAGCTCCTCGAAGTGTGCCACAAAAAAGACCGCTTCCAAGAAGACAGCCACAAAAAAGACAGCCGCCAAGAAGACTGCTGCCAAGAAGACCACCACGACCAAGAAGGCTACCACGAAGAAAACCGCTGCAAAAAAGACCACTGCTAAGAAGGCCACCACTACTAAAAAGGCTACAGCCAAGAAGACCGCTGCTAAGAAGACAACCGCTAAGAAGACCACAACAAAAAAGGCAGCTGCCAAAAAGACAGCCGCCAAGAAGAAATAGGGTGGTATTGATTCTGGCAGGGGTCTGCCAGCACCCCTGCCAATTTTCTCTTCAACTCTGAAAGCGTTACTTCAGTAATTATTATACACAAAACCCCTTCTCATAGGGGAAACACTGAATTAGCCTTTTACCCTGCCTCTGTGATAATATTCATCAATGAAGGGAAATCCAAGGCAGAAGGCACTTCAGATATTAACCAGCCTTTTCCAGAGAGGCAAACAACTAAGACCCCTTCTTTTCAGTGCCTACGGTGACTTAAAGCAGGATGACAGGGCACTTTTAAAGGAAATCGTATTCGGGGTCCTAAGGAAAAAACTCTACCTCGAGTGGATTCTAAGGGGATATCTGAAAAGACCCGAAAGGCTAAGACCAGCCACATGGTTTAATCTGCTCATGGCCCTTTACCAGTTAGAGTATCTGAGCATACCTGACTATGCAGTTGTTAATGAGGCAGTATTGTTAGAGAAAAGACACGGCAAAAACCCATCGGTCGTAAACGGGGTGCTTCGGAACTTTCTAAGAAAAAAGACCATACCCCCGCTGCCTGAGGAGCCCATAGAACGGCTGAGCATCCTTACAAGCCATCCCGCATGGTTGATAAAGAGGTGGATAGAGCGGTATGGCGAGGAAAAGACCCGAGAGATTCTTGAGATAAACAATCAGGAGCCGCCTCTTGTGCTCAGGGTAAACATCCTTCGCTCATCTCCTGACAGGGTTATTAAACAACTAAAAGAGGATGGCATTGTTGCAGAAAAGACCCCCTGTAGCCCTGTTGGCCTAAGTGTTAAAGCCTACGAGGATTTTAGCTCCATTACAAAACTTATTGGCACTGTATATGTGCAGGATGAGGCTGCCCAGCTTGTCTCCTATCTGCTTAATCCTGAGCCTGGAAAAAGGATCCTCGATGCCTGTGCTGCCCCTGGTGGCAAGACCCTTCACATTGCAGAGCTAACAGGTGACAGGGCTGAGATAATAGCAGTTGACCAAAACCCACTTTCTGTCAGGTTGATGGAAGAAAACCTGAGGGCAGGCAAATACAGAAGCATCCAGATAGTGCAATCCGACATCCTTAAGTATAAACCTGATGAGCCCTTCCAGATGATACTGGTTGATGCACCCTGTTCATCACTTGGCGTAATCAGAAGAAACCCTGATGTCCGTTACCGACAGGACGAAAAGGGACTTCTTGAGTTTCAAAAGAAACAGCTTGAGATACTCCTTCATGTATCTGGTTTCCTTAAGAAGGGTGGAGTGCTTCTTTATTCGGTCTGCTCCCTGGAGCCTGAGGAGACCACAGAGGTGGTCAAATTATTCTTGAATAAAAAGGGAGATTCATTTATTATAGACAGACGCCCTGTTTCAGTTATACCTGATAGTATGATTTCCAGTGAGGGCTTCTTTTCTACAGTATCCTTTATCGACGAGATGGATGGATTCTTTGCTGTGAGGTTTAAAAGGCTATGAAAAGGGTTTTCAACATCCTCCTTTACATCCTGGTATTTGTCTCACTTACTGCCCTTAGCAGTTTTTTTACCTTCAGGATACTTGGCTCTCAAAAGACAGTAACGGTGCCCAACTTAGTGGGAAAAAGCCTCGTGGATGCAAACAAGCTGATATTTCAGAAGAGGCTCTATCTCAGGATTGACGGTGAGGAGTTTTCCACAGAGATACCCTCAGGCCACATCATTCGACAGGACATCCCGCCAGGTAACAGGATAAAGGAAGGAAGGACCATCCGTATACTCCTTAGCAAGGGGCCAAAGAGAAACTACATGCCCTACTTTATCGGGCTTACCATTGACGAGGCAAAAAAACTTGCCATTGAAAAAAAGATACACATAAAAAGGATTATAAAGGTACACTCAGACAGCTTTGAAAAGGGCATGGTCATTGCCCAGAGGCCAACTTCTGAGGAAAGAGGTGGTGATACCATCACGCTGGTGGTAAGCATGGGAGCCTATCCGGTTTACTATCGTTGCCCTGACTTTACAGAAATGAGCCTTGAAGAGGCAAAAAGCATGGCTGACAGACTTGGCGTAGAGCTTGAACTTCTTGGCTACGGAAGCAAGGTGGCGAGCCAGTCACCAAAGCCAGGCAGTCTGTTAAAAAAGGGTGACATCGTCCGTCTGAAACTACAATACAAGGAGGAACAACAACTACAATGGCTGTAATAATCGCTCCATCTATACTCTCTGCTGACTTCACCCGTCTTGGTGAAGAGATTAAAGCTGCAGAGCAGGCAGGTGCCCACTGGATCCATGTGGATGTGATGGATGGAAGGTTTGTGCCAAACATCACAATCGGGCAGGAGGTGGTAAGGTCAATTCGAAAGTCAACCAGCCTGTCCTTTGATGTCCATCTCATGATCGTAGAGCCCGAAAGGTACCTGAAGGAGTTTGCAGATGCTGGCTCTGACTACATAACCGTTCACTACGAGGCATCTGTGCATCTACACAGAACAGTGCAGGTTATAAAAGAGCTTGGTAAAAAGGCAGGGGTCTCTATAAATCCTGCAACACCTGTTTCGGTGCTTGAGGATATACTGCCTGACATCGACCTGGTGCTCATCATGTCTGTAAACCCTGGCTTTGGGGGGCAGAGGTTCATCCCAGGAGCACTGGATAAGATAAAGAGACTCAGGGATATGAGATATGAGCGTGGGCTTGACTTCATAATCGAGGTTGACGGTGGTGTAAAGGTCGAAAACGCCCGTGAGGTCGTGGATGCCGGGGCTGATGCCCTCGTGATGGGCTCAGGTTTTTTTGGGGCCAGGGACTACAAAGCACTCATGGAGGAGCTAAGGGAGAGGCTTTCTGATGCCTGAAAGAGACTTTCAGAAGGCAGAGCAGTTAAGAGACCGCTCAGAGTACAAAAGGGCACTCAGACACTACAGGGCAGCCCTTAAGGGCTTTGAAAAGTCTGGCGACCTGAGGGGCATGCTTTATAGCTACATTGCAATTGCTGATACCGAAAGGATGCTTGGCAGGTACTCAACCGCCCTTCTTCATTACAATGAGGCTAAGGACCTTACAAAAACCCTGAGAAAACCCGTTTTAAGGGCTGACGCCCTGACAGGAGCAGGCCTCTGTCTCAGGGGAATGGGGGCATGGGATGAGGCACTCCATCTGTTTAAAGAGGCAAAAAGATACTACCTTAAATACGACGACCTTGAGGGTTATGCCTTTTTGCTCTGGGCTGAGGCAGGGGCATACCGTTACGGTGGTGAACCCTTAAAGGCAATAGAGTTACTAAACGAGGCCCTTGAGATAAATAGGGAATTGGGAGACATAGAGTCTGAGGCTTACTGCCTTAATGCCCTTGGAGGGGCATCAAGGGTTGCAGGGCTTACTGACAGGTCCCTTAAATACTACCAGAAGGCAAACGAGATATTTACAACCCTTAAAGACCGTTTTGGAAGGGCCTACTCTTTCTGCGGAATAGGAAATGCCCTGAGGATGAAGGCCCATTACCAGGATGCCCTGAAAAACTTCCGAAGGGCACTCAACATATACGAAAAGATAGGTGACATAGTTAGCTCTGCCTACACACTCTGGAGTATTGGGCAGACCTATACCATGCTCGACAGACCGAGGATGGCTGAAAAGTACTATAAAAGGGCGTATCAGCACTTTAAAAAAACCTCAGACCACAGGGGAAAGGTCTATTACCTGATTGGCATGGCACAGTGTGCTTTTCAAACAGGAGACGAAAGGGACTTTAAGAGATATCTAAAAAGGGCATTAAAGATTACCGAAGCCTACGAGTTCAAGCTTGAGCGGTGCCACATACTTACGATGCTTGAGCCATCAGGTGACAGTGGAAAGGACTGTTACAGGTCACTTGGTGTAAAGCTAAAGTTTACGAGCCTTCCCTTTAACATCCCCTGAATAGTTTATTAAATCCATGAAAGAACAACAGGTAATAAACATACCAAATCTGCTTACCATCCTTCGGATTGTGCTGATACCTCTTTTTATCATCCTGCTTCTTTACGAGAGGCATCAGGCATCGCTTGTGGTCTTTGTCATTGCAGCAGTCACGGACTTCTTTGATGGTCTGATTGCAAGAAAAAGCGGTCAGACAACAGAGCTTGGCAGTTTTCTTGACCCTCTGGCTGACAAGTTTCTTCTGGTTTCGTCCTTTGTGCTCTTTGCCTTTCATAAACTAGTCCCTCTGTGGCTGACCGTTACCATCATAAGCAGGGATGTAATCGTGGTTACTGGCTGGGTGGTGCTTTACTTCGTAACCCATAGCACAAAGGTAGAGCCTTCTGTTATTGGAAAGCTCTCCAATGCACTTCAGCTTATATTGCTTGCATACATACTGCTTGGACTAAATATCCAACACTTACCATCACCTGATTTGTTAATCTATATAACCGCATTTTTTACCATCCTTTCAGGAATACATTACATTTACAGGGGTATCAGACAGTAATGGCAGCGCAGACAAACGGAAATGTGGTTGAAGAGGTACTGAAGGGCAGTGTCTCGGAGCAAGCCGGTATCAGGCCAGGAGATGTTATCCTGAGCATCAACAGACACAAAATTCAAGACTCCCTTGACCTGATGTTTTACTCTGCAGAGCCTGAACTGAGGGTCTCCATTGAACGAAATGGAAAGAGGATGACCCTTGAACTCAGCAGACAACCTGGAGAGCCGCTTGGAATACAGCTTAAACCCTTCAAGATTAAAACCTGCAAAAACCGTTGTCTCTTTTGTTTCGTAAGACAACTGCCAAAGGGACTGAGGAGAACCCTTTACATAAAAGACGAGGACTTCCGCATGTCCTTCCTTTACGGAAACTACATCACCCTCACAAACCTGACCCAAAAGGACAAAAAGAGGATACTGACGCAGCGTCTGAGCCCCCTTTACATATCAGTTCACTCAACCAATCAGGAGATAAGGAACAGGCTTATTGGTAACAAAAAGGCATCTGACATTAAAAGGGAACTCCGATGGCTTGCAAAAAACCGCATCAGGTTTCACACACAGATAGTCCTCTGCCCTGGCTACAACGATGGTGAAGAGCTGAAAAACACTATTCAGGATCTGTTGAAGTTCTATCCCTATCTGCTATCAATTGCAGTGGTTCCTGTTGGTTTGACAAAGTATGTAAAGACCTCCATAAAGCCCGTTACAAAGGAGGTGGCAATTCAATCAATTGATGTGATTGAGGATTTCCAGAAAAGGTGTATGAAGAAACACGGTGACCCCATCGTCTATGGTGCTGACGAGCTTTACCTCAGGGCTGAAAAGCGATTTCCTGCACTTAAGTATTACGGAGACTTTCCACAGATAGAAAACGGTGTGGGAATGATAAAGTGGTTTCTTACAAAGGCAAAAAGGCTAAAAATACCAAAGAAACTCTCCAGAAAGAGGTTCCTTACTATTACGGGGGCATCCTTCTATCCCTTCTTAAGGGAATACATTGAAACCCTGAAAGGGCATGTAAGTATAGATGTGATAAAGGTGGAAAACGAGTTTTTCGGAAAGACCGTAACCGTTACGGGTCTTCTTACTGGTCGTGATATAATAAGAACTGCTGTTGACATTGCGCATGAATACGATGTACTTTTATTGCCTGATGTGGTTTTAAGAGACGGTAACGACATACTGCTTGATGATGTAAGCCTTAATGATATGGAGGATATACTGAAGATGGATGTCAGGGTAATAGAGTCAACCCCAAAGGGTCTTCTCAGCGCTCTGGAGGATGAATGAAGATTAATGGAAAGACAAAGTTAACAGGCATTATAGGATGGCCTGTGGAGCACTCAAAGTCACCTCTCATGCACAACAGGGCCTTTGACGCCCTGGGTCTTAACTACTGCTACATTGCAATGCCTGTTCAGCCCGAACGGCTTAAAGAGGCCATCGAAGGTATCAGGGCGCTTGGTTTTACTGGCATAAATGTAACCATTCCTCATAAACAGACCGTCATGCAGTATCTGGATGAAATTGATAAAGAGGCAAGGTTCATAGGCGCAGTTAACACCATAAAGAACGAGGATGGCTGTTTGATTGGCTATAACACCGATGGAAAGGGTTTTATGGAGTCCCTAAGAGAAGAGGGTATTGACCCATCAGGGAAAAACATCTTCGTAATAGGCGTTGGTGGAGCAGCAAGGGCAGTATGCTATTACCTCTGCCAGCATGCCTCAAAGCTGTATCTTCACGGAAGAAACATGCAGAAGGCCTCTGTCTTGATGAACGACCTGAAGACGGTCTCCTCAGAGGTATCAATCACCGAGACCAAAAGCAGCATCCAGTATGCAGACATCATTATAAACGCAACCCCTCTTGGCATGAAAGAAGACGACCCCATGCCCTTTGAGCCATCCATGCTTCGTCCTGACCAGGTTGTCTGCGACCTTATCTACTGGGACACACCACTTATAAAACAGGCAAGAGAGATAGGTTGTAAGGCTGTAAATGGCCTTGGAATGCTACTGTGGCAGGGTGTGCTTGCCTTTAAGATCTGGACTGGCATCACCCCACCTGTAGAGCTTATGAGGGAAGAGCTACTTAAGGGGCAAAACACCTAAACCTGTAAGGCTCGTCCTGAAAATAATGCTAAAAAAGTTTCTTAAACAGATTCTTAACAGGTGATGTATCTATTCCCCTCTTTTTTAGCTCCCTTTCTATCTGCCTCTCTGCACCCCTTCTCAGGTAAGAAGGGTCAAGCCCAACAGATGGTTTATCTGCGGTGCCTGTAATCCTAAGCGGAACCTCTGTCCAGCCATTCTCGTCCTTAAAAAGACCAACCTTTGTAATCCTTGAAGCAAGGCCACCGCTTGCCTTTGGAGAAATTCTGAGAAGGGCCTTGAGGTTCAGTTTTTTATCAAAGTTCACAGGCCCTCTTACATCGGCCGCCATATAATCTGAAAGGATGTTTCCCTTTATGTTTATCCTCTCTCTGGCAATCTTAAAGAGAAACTCAGCGCTCTTGAAGGTCAGATTTCTCATATCCTTAAGCCCTGTAAACAGAGCCACTGCCTCGGTTATCTTTGAGCGCTTTATCACACCCTCAGAAAGCCTTGCCCTCAGATAGCCTTTAGCCGTCTTTTTTGCCAGTGCCACAGGGTCTTCAACAGCTGTAGAATACTTAAGACTTATCTCTCCAGAGGCATCACCTTTAGCCTCTACCACATCGCCGCCTGTAATCTTAAGGCTTAATGGCTTAACCGTTAATATCTCGTTTCTGTAATAATAAGAGAGGTTGAAATCCCTTATTCTGTAACCTTTGTAAACCGCTTCATCCACCTTCATGGTTCCCTCTGCTGTAATGTTAAGAGGCTTGCGGACAACCCTTTCAGGGGTCTTTACTGCCCTGGGGGTCTTACTGCCACCCTTTGTCTTACTCTCCATTGCCGAAGGCATAAGGGCAAGGAACTTTTCAAGGTCAAGGTGTCTGGAGTAAATATCAGCCCTGATGTGGGGCCTTCCAAGGAGGTTCGTTACAACTATCTTTTTATTAATCCTGTCTCCCTCAAGCTCTGCAGTAAAATCTCCCTTTATAGTGTCCCCTTTAATGTTTACCGTGCCTTTTGCAGTAACGGTCTTTTTACTGGTAATAACCTCTAACTTACTCAGCCTTAGTTCACCTGCCACCTCGGGGGTCATTGTCTGTCGGTCAATGGAAAAACTCAGATTCATATTCGTAAGTGCCTTCACGGTGGGAAGCACGCCAGAGGCATCCCTGAACTCAACCCTTGCATCCTTTACATAAATCCTGTCTGTTACGAGGCTTACTGGAAGACCCTTTCCTGCTTCGTCTTTTCCTGTTCTGGAGGATTTACCCTTTTTCGAGGATGATGTCTTTATCCGTTTCAGGATGTCATCAAAATTGAAATTACCGCTTTTGTCCCTGACAATCAATATCTCAGGCTCTATGAGCCTTATATCTTTTATGACCAGCTGTTTTTTAAGAAGCGGAAGCAGACTGTATTTGATCTGAAACTCCCTGACCTTAACAAAGTCTGCCTTTCCATCCTGCTCCTTCAGGCTTATTCCCTCAACATGCACTCCACTAAAAAGTGATACCTTTATCTCATCAATACCTGCCTTACGACCCGTAGCCTCTTCTACCCTGGGGATTATAAGGGACTTCAGTTTTTCGCTTGAAAGATAACTCCTGACAACTAAACCCAGTGCTATCAGGACCCCTATAATTAGAACCGCCAGAGAACCTAACGCTATAAAAAGTTTCTTCTTCACACATCCCTCCTTTTTTCGAAATCATAAATCATAAATCTTAAATCTTAAATCCTAAATCTAAAATCTAAAATCATAAATCTGAAATCATAAATTATAAATTCTCAATCACCTCATCCACATGCCCCTTTACCTTCACATTCCGCCAGATTTTCTTTACCTCACCGTCAGGGCTAATAATAAAGGTGCTTCTTATCACACCCTCACGGACCTTTCCATACATCTTTTTCTTACCCCATGCCCCGTATGCCTTGAGGACCTCTTTGTCTGGATCACTAAGGAGAACGAAATTAAGACCGTGCTTTTTCTGAAAGTTCTGATGGGACTTCACCGAGTCAGGGCTTACCCCAACCACGGTGGCAAGCCTGGTTAGGCGGTTCATGTTGTCCCTGAAGTCACAGGCCTCCTTTGTGCAGCCAGGGGTGTTGTCCTTTGGATAGAAATAAAGCACCAGGTGCTTTTTGCCACCAAGGAAGTCCTTGAGGCAGAACTCACCTTCTTTAGCATTTTTGTCAATACCTCTAAGGCAGAACTCCGGGGCCCTGTCACCCTCTTTTAGCATAAAGACCCCCTTTTATATGCTAACTCCATACTCCAGTTCATGGGGGTTTTCCATACGCTTTGAAGCATCAAGAATTTCAATCCCTATCAGATTTCCATCTCTGTCATAATCAAGAATAATGCCTGGCTTGTCCTCATCGCTTTCTTCTACCTCTGCAGTGCTCAGGAGTATCCTGAGCACATCCACCTCTGGGTCATAGGTTATTTTCATGGTTACCTCCAGTATTTACTTATTTTAGATGTTCTATAAACTGTTATTACAGTTGGCGGCTCTCTTGAGTCGTCAACTATCACTCTCAATAGATATATTTTACCACTTCCAAAGTTTATCTTTGACTGATAGGCTTTCTTTCCACCATATTCTTCAACTATTTGCTGAGGAGAGTCTAAAACCGACTCAATAAACTCTCGAGGAATTTTTCTCCGTTTCATTTCTTCCTCGGCATGTTTTGTAAATTTAAATTCCATTTCTAATTCATCTACCAGAGGGTTATATATAAAATATGGACTCCTCCAAATCCTACCTCTTAAAAACCCTGTAAACCCATGCCTGATAAAAGACCACAAGGGGGACAAACACCACTGCAACCACTGTCATAATCCTCAGGGTATAAGGGCTTGAGGATGAATTATAAATGGTGAAACTGAACTCTGGTGAGATGCTTGACGGAAGCAACGCTGGATACATCCCTGCAAAGCCTGTGGCAAAAAGGAAAAACACAAAGAGCATGGATGCCCTGAAGGCTGATGGAGAGTCCTTCTTCAATAGCACCTGCACATTAATAAGTGGCACGAGGGCACAGAAGGGGAAAATAAAAAGCACAGGGATCTTCAGGTAATTCACTCTGAAAGAGACCTCTAAAAAGAGATACACAAAAAAGACCACCGTGAGTATCAATGTGGGAAGTGAAAGTGCCCTTGCCAGACCGGAGGCCCTCCTTTTTAACTCTCCCTCTGTCTTTACATATACCCACAATGCACCGTGAAGACCAAAGCCCAGAACAAAAAGCAAGGAGGCAATGATGCCCGAAAGAGTCAAAAGTCCAGAAAGCCCACCCCTCAGTCCAGACTCATCTATCGGAAGTCCCCTGAAGAGGTTTCCAAAGAAAAGGCCAAAGACCACAGCGAGGACAAGGGAAGCCACAAAAAACAACCTCTGCCAGAGCCTCTTCCAGGTCGTGCCTGCCTCTGTGTAGCCAAATTCAATGGACACACCTCTCAGTATAAGGGTAAAAAGAAGAAGCAAAAGTGGTGTGTAAAGATAACTGAACATGCCTGCATAGGCGCGGGGGAATGCTGCAAAGGTGGCACCACCAGCTGTTACAAACCATACCTCGTTTCCATCCCAGAAGGGACCAATGCTTCGTATTACGGCCAGCCTTTCCTCATCGGTTTTAGCAACAAAGGGACTCACGATTCCTGCTCCTATGTCATAACCATCAAGCATGAAATAGACAACCCACAGAACTGCCCAGAGCAAAAACCAGATATTCTGATAAATCATGCCCTCACCTCCTCAGGCACCTTTCTGGCAAATTTACAAAGCAGATAAAGGTCAACCCCTGCAAGAAGGCTGTATATAAGGACAAACCCTGCAAGGGATGCTATAATCTGCCCCCTGCTTACCGCCTCCGACACACCCTGAGAGGTCCTTATAAGACCATACACGAGCCAGGGCTGACGCCCAACCTCGGCCACCACCCAGCCAAGTTGTGTGGCAATGTAAGGTAGCGGAATGCTCAGAATAAAGACCTTTAAAAATAAAGAACTCTCCCTGATCCAGCCCCTTGAAACAAGCCATGCCAGGGCAGAAAGTGCAATAAAGAGCATCCCAAGGCCGATCATCCCCCTGAAGCCAAGAAAGGTAAGAAGCACAGGTGGACGCTCATCCTCTGGTATGTCCCTGAGTCCCTTAACCTCAGCATTAAGGTCATGATAGGCAAGAAAACTGAGCATCTTCGGAATACCAATCATCTTAATGGCGTTTCTTTCGTTTTTCTCATCAGGAAGGACCAGAAGATAATAAGGGGCCGCCTTCTGTGTCTCCCACACACTCTCCATGGCAGCAAACTTTGCTGGTTGAGTTTCTGCCACATGGGAGGCATGAAAATCACCCACAACAAATAGAAGTATTGAACTTATGAGACTGAAGCCTGCCGCCATTCTGAAGGACCTCTGGAAAAACTCCCTGCGACTGTCTTTTAGCAGGTGATAGGCACTCACACCAAGCACAAAAAAACCACCTACCACAAACCCTGCAAGCACGGTGTGGCCAAACTTAAGCCATCCGTATGTGTTTGTAACAACTGCCCAGAAATCGGTCATCACTGCCCTGCCATCAATCACCTTATATCCCACTGGATGCTGCATCCAGCCATTTGCAAGAAGTATCCAGAGTGCAGAAAGGTTTGACGCCAGTGCCACAAGCCATATTGCTGTGGCATGCATCCTGGGGGAGAGTCTCTCCCAGCCAAATATCCAGAGCCCTAAGAAGGTGGACTCCAGAAAGAATGCCACCGTTGCCTCTATTGCAAGGGGTGCACCAAATATGTCGCCCACAAAACCTGAAAAACCTGCCCAGTTCATACCAAACTGAAACTCCATTGTAAGCCCTGTAACCACCCCAAGCACGAAGTTAATCACAAAGAGCTTGCCCCAGAACTTTGCCATCTGAAGATAGAGCCTATCCCCTGTACGAACATACCTTGTCTCCATCCAGGCAACAAGCACAGAAAGCCCGAGTGTAAGGGGAACAAAGATGAAGTGAAACATGGCTGTAGCGGCAAACTGAAGACGGCTTAAGAAAACCTTATCCATTCATGCACCCTCCTTTACACACACAAATTTTTTCAGGGTCTTAAATAATACCCACCAGCGGCTGAAAGGACCACCCTGAGATACTGAGGCTCAATCCTCTCGGTCTTAATCAGAAACCTCCTCTTACAATCCCTGCCCTCACTGCCATCAAGGGGACGCAGAGCCATAGACTGATACCAGATGTCCTGAACAGGAAAGGGTGTTTCAATAACCCTGCCCTCAGGGGTTGTCTTTATGCTCAGGGCAAACTTAACAGGGCTATTTTGCTTTATTTTGATCTCGGACCTGTAAACTCTCTCTGGCACAAAATCTCTATAGTGTTTCCTGCCAAGGTCAGGCATGGTTATCACACCTTCAACTGCCTTCATCTCCTTTGACCAGTAAAACTCCACCTTCACAGGCTCATTATACCCCTTTCTGAGCAATCTGTAAACATACCAGCGGTAGGGCCTGTCTGCTGGGGAGTCCATGCCAACCTGCTCGGGAAACTCCCTTTCGTAATCTATGCAGAAGGGCTCCTCGGGTCTTATTATTGCATAACCCTCGGGAAGAACAAAGGAAATCACCAGAACCCTCTGGCCATCCTTAAGAATATACTCTTCGAGCCTGTCAATCTTAAAGGGAAGTGGCGATTTCACTGCCTTCTTTATGGCCTCCTCTTTCATCTGGTCTATCCTTTCAAAGTCTGGGTTTTTCATCTTCCTTTCATAGGCAATCTCAATCTGTGTGGGTGGTAGGGTTTTTCCTGTTATCATACCAATAAGTTCCCTTAACGCCGCATTGGCATATACCTGCTTCATGGTATTCCCCATCTTTCTTTTAAGCAAGGGGACAAGCGGCCTGAAGATGCCTCTTTTTTCCTGCTTCACAGAGAGCAAGCTCTCCCTAATAGCATCCAGGATGGTATTAAACCTGTAGGTGTCCTTCTGGTTTATCTTTTTAAGATAGGAGGCATAAAACTCAACCGTTTCACTGTCAGCAGGCAGAGGAACAAAACCACTGGCGTTAGAAACATGCAGTGGCTCTCTGCGATCTTTAAAGTAATGAAATAAATTGGACAGCCTTTGAAAGAACCCCTTATTAAGATAAAACTCAAGCATTAGTCTTTTTCCTTCTGGCCCGAGCACTCTGTTTAAAGTGGGCGTTTGCACATTAGCAGCAAGG
>WFMM01000037.1 GCA_015484595.1 Nitrospirota bacterium
CCCTGTAATCAACAAAGCTCTTCGGGTCAAATCCCTTTGGGTCAACTATGGTGGAGTTGATATTGGTAAATATCTTGAACTCATCACTGATACGCATGTCGTATCCATAGGAACTAACCCCGTAGGATACAACACCCTTGCGAACCTGTTTTTCGTTAAAGGGCTCTATCATGCCCTTTTGAGCCATCTCCCTTATCCATCGGTCGTTTTTAACCATAAAACCTCCACTATACCCTCTGTCCTTCCATTATTTTCATGGCCCATCTTTTTGCTTTCCCGAAGACCTCCTCCTTATCAAGGGTCTTGAATTCGTAATCGTTCATAAGTACCCTGCCCTTAACCACAACGGCACAGACATCGGATGCCCTTGCAGAGTAAACGATGTGGGAGAATATGTCGTAAATTGGCATAAGATGGGGTTTATCCAGGTCAATCACTATAAAATCAGCAGACTTTCCCTTCTCAAGTGTTCCTGTTATGTCTGAAAGACCAAGTGCCTCGGCACCCAGGCAGGTGGCCATCCTGAGGGTGGTCTTTGCATCAAGCACGGTTGGGTCCTCTGCGACTGCCTTCTGGAGTTTTGATGCAAGCGATGCCTCACCAAGCACATCAAGGTCGTTATTGCTTGCTGCACCGTCTGTGCCAAAGCTGACATGGACACCCTTTTTCAGCATCCTGTAAACAGGTGATATCCCTGATGCAAGCTTAAGGTTGCTTTCAGGACAATGGGACACAGATACACCCCTTTCAGCAAGTATCTCAATCTCCCTGTCAGTAGGCCATACCACATGGGCAGCAATCATCCTTTCGGTAAGCAGTCCGTGGCTTTCAAGATGTTCGATCGGGGTCTTACCGTATCGGTTTTTTATCTCCTGAACCTCCCAGGCTGTCTCACTTAGATGGGTATGCACTGGGATGGAGTATCTTTCTGAGATATCAATCGTCTTTTTATAGGTTTCAGGTGAGCAGGTGTAAGGGGCATGAGGAGATATGGAGGGCATGATCAGTTCATCACCTATCCAGTCCTTTATGAACTGCTCTGCCTTTTCAATGTATTCATCGGTGCTCTGTGCAATGGATGTGGGAAAGTCAAGCACCCCTGCACCGAGCACTGCCCTGAGACCAGCCTTTTTAATCGCTTCAGCTGAGGCATCCTCGTAAAAGTACATGTCATTAAAAAGGGTCACCCCTGAGCTTATCATCTCAAGACAGGCAAGCTCTGTGGCATCACGGCAGAACTCAGGGCTTAGCATCCTTGATTCAGCAGGCCAGATGTGCTCTTCAAGCCACTGCTTTAAAGGCAGGTCATCCGCAAGCCCTCTGAAATAAACCATTGCGGCATGGGTGTGGGTGTTTACAAAGCCCGGAAGCACTGCCCTGTTATTGCCGCCAAGAAGGGTCTTTGGTTCGTATCTGCTAAGTATGTCCTCTTTTTTACCCACCTCCACAATCAGCCCATCCTTAACCGCCATGGCAGCATCACTGATAACCTCCGTATCCGTCATTGGAAGCAGATACCGGGCCTCAACGATTATGTCAACCTCTGTTTTTGCCATTTTAACCTAAGAGAATGAGATTTGATTTCAGATATTTTAAATGCTCCAGGCAGCCATTTGCAATATCTCCATTTTTATTTATCAAGACAGTAACATCGTTTGAGATTTTCCAATTACAAAATTTGACATATGACTACTTAAACTTTTATACTTATATTTCAAAAAATTCAAAAGGAGTTCCTATGGGAGCATATACTACATACAGACCCCACAGAAGGAAACGGAAACGCACCCACGGATTCCTTGTCAGGATGAGGACAAGGGGTGGCAGGAAAGTCCTTAAAAGGAGAAGGGCTAAGGGTAGAAAGCGATTAGCAGTTTAAGGCGTTGGCAGGAATTCAGGATTGTCCTGGAAAGAGGCAGGAAGTTTGTCGGAAAGTACTTTGTGCTTTACACTGCAAAAAACCAGATGGCCTGCCTGAGAATGGGAATACTCGTAAGCAGACGATTTGCCAATGCCGTTAAACGCAATCGCACAAAGAGGATTATCCGTGAGGCTTTCCGCCACGCGCTAAAGACTCTTGATGCAAAGGATGATGCTGGATATGACCTCGTCTTTATTCCAAGGAAAATGATTCTTACGG
>WFMM01000038.1 GCA_015484595.1 Nitrospirota bacterium
TAATAAGGTACACCCTTGTACGGCACAAGGTGCTTGCAGGAAACCTTGCAAATGCAGACACACCCTACTACAGGGCAAGGGATGTTAAGTTTGATGCCTTCCTTAACGAAGAGACCCTCAGGCTCAGGGCAACCAATCCCCTTCACATAAGAGAGATTGAGGCAGAGGCAAATCTTGAAATCACAGAAAGACAGGACGGAATGTGGTTAGATAAAAACAATGTGGAAGCAGACGAGGAGATGGCAAAGATAACGGAAAACGCCCTGCTCTATCAGGCTGCCCTAAAACTCATGAACGACCGTTTTCAACTTTATAAAACAATCCTTACCGGGAGGTAGATATGGACATTTTCAGGACCTTTGAAATAAGTGCATCAGCCCTGGTAGCACAGAAACTCAGGATGCAGACCATTACATCAAACCTTGCAAATATCAACACCACCCGCACACCTGAAGGTGGTCCCTACAAGAGAAGGGATGTGGTCTTTGAAAGCGTGCTAATGGACGAAAGTGGATACTCCGAGGGTGTAAGGGTCAGGGATGTGGTGGTTGACCAGAGGCCACCGAGGGTTGTCTATGACCCGGGTCATCCTGACGCAGATAAAAACGGGTTTGTAAGGCTTCCTAACATCAACCTCGTTGAAGAGATGGTAAACATGATGCTTGCCACCAGGGCATACGAGGCAAATGTCAACTCCTTTAACATAACAAAGAACATGATACTTAAGGCGTTAGAGCTTGGTAAGTAAGATGAGACCACGGGTAATTCAGAGTTAAAAAGGAGGAAAAACCATGTCAGCTAACTCAATAAACGACGCACTGTCTAAGCTCAATGAGCTTCAGGGTAAGCTTAACAGCCCTGACAGGCCATCCTCTTCACAGGACAAGGGCTTTGAAAGGCTTCTTGAGGAGACCATCGGGCAGGTCAGTTCACTCCAGAAAGAGGCAGAGCAGGCAATACAGGAGCTCACCTCAGGTGATGGAGACATCGTAAAGGCCATGATATCCATGCAGAAGGCAGAAATCTCCTTTAAGACCATGGTGGAGGTTCGAAACAAGCTGGTTTCAGCCTATCAGGAGATAATGAGGATGCAGGTGTAGGCTATGAAAAACCTTATAGATAACATAAAGGGCTGGGATACAAAAAAGAAACTCGTCTTCCTTACGCTCCTTGTTATTGCCATATCCGCAGTAATACTGCTTATTACATGGGCACAGGCTCCCACCTATCAGGTGCTCTACACAAACCTTCAGCCCCAGGATGCGGGCGCAATAGTGGCAAAACTTCAGGAGATGAAGGTGCCCTACAAAACCAATGCTACATCCATACTGGTGCCAGCAGAGAAGGTCTATGACCTGAGGCTTCAGCTTGCGAGCATGGGACTGCCAAGAGGCGGTGGAGTTGGTTTTGAGATATTCGATAAAGTAGGGTTTGGAACCACCGAGTTTGTCCAGAAGATAAACCTTAAGAGGGCACTTCAGGGGGAGCTTGCGCGCACGATAAGGTCTTTACAGGAGGTTGAAGACTGCAGGGTTCACTTAAGCATCCCTGAGAAGTCTATCTTTGTAACCGACGAAGAGCCTGCCTCTGCCTCGGTGCTTGTGAAACTGTATCCAGGTGTAAAGCTAAATAAGAAGCAGATAGTTGGTATCACCCACCTGGTTGCAAGTGCTGTTGAGGGACTTGAGCCTGAAAATGTCACTGTGGTTGACGACAGGGGTAATGTGCTCAGTACAAAGGAAGACGAGGTTGCCATGCTTACCACATCACAGCTTGAATATCAACAGGCAGTAGAAAGAGACCTTGAAAAGAGGGTCATCAGCATACTTGAGCCCGTGGTGGGTAAAGGCAAGGTAAGGGCAAAGGCAAGGGTGAACATTGACTTTACAAAGGTCGAAGAGACCAAGGAGTTCTTTGACCCTGACGGACAGGTGGTAAGAAGTGAGCAAAAACTGATTGAGCAGAAAAACACACCTTCTGCACAGGGAGTGCCAGGGGTGCAGTCCAATCTGCCTGGAAAGAAAACCACCAGGGCAGGCAGTCTCAGCACAGGCTCAGTAAAGCAGACCCAGACCATTAACTATGAGATAAGCAAGGTGGTAAGCCATGTGGTTTCCCCGGTGGGAAAGATTAAAAAGCTATCCATTGCAGTAATAGTGGATGGCAAGTACATAAAAGACAAGTCAGGGAAGGAAAAATACATTCCAAGGTCTGAGGAGGAGATAGCCAGTTACGAGGACCTTATAAAGAAGGCCGTGGGGTTTTCCGAGGAAAGAGGTGACGAGATAAAGGTTCTTAACATGCCCTTCAGGACTGAAAAGGCAGAGTTTGCTGAAAAGGCATCCTCTGATTACACCCGTTACATCATACCAGCAGCCAGATACGGAACCATACTTATTCTCTCACTGCTTGCCTTTTTCTTCCTCATTCGTCCCCTTATGTCTTATCTAAAGGCTCAACCCAAAAGGATGCCACCTGCAGCCCAGCCCGCACCACAGACAGCGGTTGCTGCACAGGAGCTTGAAGGTGCAAGGCCCGTAAAGAAGCTCCCTCCAGCCGATGAGGTGATTGAGTGGGCGAGGAACAACCCTCAGGTGGCAGCAAACATAATCAGAAAGTGGATGGAGGAGGATTAAATGGCAGAGCTTTCAGGGGCTGAAAAGGCAGCAGTCTTTCTCAGTTATGTTGGTGAGGATGTTGCCTCAGAGATACTGAAGGCCCTCGATGAAGATCTGATAAGGGAGATAGTGTCTGCCATGAGCGAGGTAAGAACCCTGAAAAAGGAGCAGGTAAAACCAGTGCTTGAGGAGGTCAAGAAGAAGGTGAAGGAAGAGTCGGTGGTGATTGGAGGAAAGGACTTTGTCCAGAAACTCCTTAGCCGTGGTCTTGGAGACGAAAATGCCAAGAAACTTATTGAAAACACCTCGAGACTTGGACCTATTGATAAACTAAACAGGACTGACCCTGAACTGCTTGCAAGCTTTCTTCAGGGTGAGCACCCTCAGACCATTGCTATCATACTTGCACTGCTTGACCCGAAAAAGGCAGCAAAGGTGCTTGCCATACTGCCAGATGAGTTAAAGGCAGATGTGGCCATAAGGATCTCAAACCTGAAGATGATCCCTGACGATGCTGTTAAAGAGATAGAGCAGGTTCTTCAGACACAGTTTAACATCACTGACAGTGGAGGCAGAAAAATCGAGGGGGCAAAGGCAGCTGCCGAGATATTAAACAACATTCCAAAGGAGCTTGAACAAACCATCATGGAAACCGTTGAGGAAAAGGAGCCTGAAAAGGCAGAAGAGATAAAGGCACTGATGTTTGTCTTTGACGACTTAGTGAATGTGGATGACAGGGGAATCCAGACACTCCTTAAAGAGGTCAGCACCAGCGACCTTGCAGTTGCATTAAAGGGTGCCTCTGAAAGACTGAGGGAAAAGATCTTTAACAACATGTCAAAGCGCGCTGCAGAGATGCTAAAGGATGAAATGGAGACCATGGGGCCTGTGCGTGTTTCTGATGTTGAGCAGGCGCAGAAAAACATTGTTGAGGTGGCACGGAGACTTGAGGAAGAAGGAAAGATAATACTTGCTGGTAAGGGTTCGGAGGAACTGATTGTCTAAGGGAAAAGTTATAAGGCTTTCAGATACTGTCGAGTTTGGGATGCCCTCCTTTGAATCAGATTCTGAGGAGTTAAGTCCCCCTCAGTCCCCTGAGGAAAGGATTGCCCAGATAGAAAAGGAGGCCTTTGAACGGGGTTACAAAGAGGGTGAAAAGGCAGGTTTTGAGGTTGGAACGGAAAAGGCAGCAAAGCTCATCGAGGCACTTGAAAAGGTGTTAACAGAGCTTGATGGGATAAGAAAAAAGGTGCTTGCAGAGCTTGAACCACAGGTCTTTGAGCTTTCAGTGGCAATAGCTAAGAGAATCATAAGGAATGAGCTTTCCCAGAATACTGACAACATCCTGAACCTGATAAAGGAGGCAATGAGAAAGCTCGAACGAACGGGCACTGTTACAGTAAAGATACATCCTTCTTTCAAGGAACTCATCGAAAAACACAAGCCCTCGTTACTTGAGATTCAGGAGGATATAAGGTTCGACATTGATCCTTCAATTGAGCCATCCTCTCCTGTTGTGACAGGCCCGAACGAAGAGGTAGTTCTGGACTATGAAGTGCAGATAACCAACCTGCTTGAAGAGCTTAACGAAAGGCTAAAAACCGATGATAACTCTTGAGCCCTTTATAGAACTAGTCAACCAGATTGACCCCATGAGGGTCTATGGCAGGGTAGTAGAGATTACCGGGATAATCATCAAGGCCACAGGCCTCAGGGTAAGTATTGGTGAATGCTGCCGAATCTACGCAGAAGACGGAAGGGTAATCGAATCAGAGGTGGTGGGCTTTAAAGACGAGCATGTGCTTTTAATGGCCATAGGAGACATACAGGGCATAAAACCAGGTAGCAGGGTGTATCCAATAGGAAGACGCTCTTCCATCAGGGTGTCAGAGTCCATGGTTGGCAGGGTTATTGACTCTCTGGGAAACCCGATAGACGGTAAAGAGCCAATTACAGGAACGGACTATCCTCTGTTTAACGAGCCTCTTAATCCATTGAAAAGACAGAGGATTACCGAGCCTATTGACCTGGGAATCAGAAGCATAAACGGACTTCTTACATGTGGTAAAGGACAGAGGATGGGGATAATAGCAGGCACTGGAGTGGGAAAAAGTGTCCTTCTTGGCATGATTGCCAGATACACAGAGGCTGATGTCAATGTCATCGCCCTGGTGGGTGAAAGAAGCAGAGAGGTAAGGGAGTTTATAGAAAGAGACCTTGGGCAGGACGGGCTTAACAGGTCGGTTGTGGTGGTGTGCACCTCTCAGGAAACACCACTTTCAAAGGTGAGGGCAGCCTTTACTGCTACGGCTATTTCTGAGTTTTTCAGGGACCAGGGCAAAGATGTCCTCCTCATGATGGACTCCCTTACCAGGGTTGCCATGGCACAGCGTGAGGTTGGGCTTGCCATCGGAGAGCCACCAACCACCAAGGGCTACACCCCATCGGTGTTTACACTTCTTCCAAAACTCCTTGAAAGGGTTGGAACATCTGAAAACTCAGGAAGCATTACAGGACTATATACCGTGCTGGTTGAAGGAGACGACCTGTCTGACCCTGTTGCTGACGCTGCCATGAGTGTGCTTGATGGCCACATCATCCTCACCAGGGAGCTCGCCATGCAGGGCCATTACCCTGCAATTGATGTGCTAAGGAGCGTAAGCAGGGTAATGAACGACATAGTGGATGAACGCCATCGTGAGTATGCAATGAGGTTTATTGACCTTCTTTCAACCTACAAAAAATACGAAGACCTCATAAACATTGGAGCCTATAATGAGGGGACAAATCCAAAGGTTGACAGGGCATTAAAGATGATAGATAAACTAAGGGCCTATCTTAGACAGGGGATAAATGACAAACGAGACCTGACAGACAGTGTCCACAGTCTGATGTTATTATTTGAGGAGGTGTAAGGAGATGAATGTAGAATCATTAAACAGCATCCTTAAGCTAAAGGAATGGACACAGGAAAGCATTGAGGCAGAGCTTGGCAAACTAAGCAGGATGGTTAAACACCACGAGGATACCCTTAAGGCTATTGAGGCTGAGTTTGAAAAGGAAATCGATGCCTTTAAAAGCAGGATGGCTGACAGCCCAAGCCCTGACTCGCTCAGGCTCTTCCACAACTACTTTAACGACATGTCCAACAGGCTAAGGGAACACAAAAGGATACTTAAACAGAGGATAAAGGAGCTGAAACTCACAGAGGAGCGTCTCATTCAGGCCTACAGGGAAAGGAGCCTGGTGGAAAAATTAAGAGACCAGGAACTCCATAACAGACAAAAAATACAGGAAAGAGCCGAGCAAAAACAGATTGACGAGATAGCCACAAAGAGGTACATAAAATGAAAAAGGCTTTAGTGATAATTGTCATTACCAGCCTATTACTACCAGCCCTTTCATTTTCTGAGGAGCCCCTTTCAAGGTATCTTTTGAAAAAAAAGGCAGAACTACAGGAAAGGGAGCTCAGGTTAAAGACCCGGGAAGAGGCCCTAAAAGAGCTTGAGCTCAGGGTTGACAAAAAAATAAAGCAATACAACAGCCTTCTTTCTTCACTTGAAAAGATAATAAAGGAGCTTAAAAAGGCAGAGTCAGAGAACTTCCTTCATGTGGTAAAGACCTATGAAAAGATGCCACCTGAAGAGGCTGCTGCTCAGTTTGAACAGCTCAACGAAGACATGGCAGTAAAGATCCTTTCAAAGATGAAAGAAAGGAAGGCAGCAGCCCTCTTAGCCCGCATGTCTCCTGACAGGGCTGCAAGGCTTATCGAAAAACTCACCTCCATTAAAGGACTTAAGAGGCTTGTCTCAAAGATAAGAAAAAAGTAGGGAACTTTTTTCCTTCCCAATGCATTTCTTTCCTTTCTGTTACCGGTCTGATAGATCAGTCTGAGCCTCAAATTACTTGATTTTAAAGGGTTTAGAGAAAACTATTCATTAATTAATTTCTGGCATGCTTTTTGTTATTTAATCGTCAGGTGAAAAAATGATACTCCTTAACCTGGACATAACTGGCATTCTGGGAAAGCTTCAATCAGATAAAGGCCCTTTAATCGAAGGTTCAGGCACAAAGGGTCTTAAGAGCTTATTTCAGCTATTGCTTAAAAAGGCCATCTCAGGAAACCATGTTAACGCTGATACGGGTAAACCATTCATAAAAGGTAGTGCTTTATTAAGTATTCCATCCTTAGTAACAGGGGTTACCCAAATAAATAACAAAACCCTCCGCATCAATAACATTGAAGAGAAAGAGCCATCAAAGGGCATTTACAGTAAAGGCCCCGAGATTCATTTCCTCTCTAAAAACACCCTTGAAGCGGTATTTAAGTTCTTAA
>WFMM01000039.1 GCA_015484595.1 Nitrospirota bacterium
GATACCCTCTATAGAGGCAATATGCCATTAACTCATAGAGCGTAACTATTTGATTTTCTGGCAACATGGTGTCAATCAACTTTTTTAAAAAATCACATCTGGCATAAGGGTTGTATTTCCATGGCAAGCGCCATGTAAAATAATGCTCAGGCTTAAATTGTTCCAGTGTATCCGTTTTAATATTGTAAACGCCATTACGACACGGTATCAGGTCGACATCAGGCTCAGGCATACCATTGAGGTTCAAAGTGTAATCTTGAATGTCGCTGATAATTTCCTCTATCACTCGCTTCTTCTTCAGCGTATCGTCAAGGCTCTCCACAAGCCTTCTGAAATAGAGTCTTACAAAATCTTCACCGTTCGGCTTCCAAATACCCGTATCTTTATCAAACCACCACAGGGACCCTTTACATCCCTCATATAAAAACTTATGCTCTTTAAGGATTTGCTCTGTAAATGGTCTTGGATAAAATTTTGTCAGCACAATAGTTTTACTGCTATTGCTTTGGGTGTTTATGTAATTTGTATCCTCAATCATTTTGATGATAAGCGGCTTTACCTCATCTTTAGGGGTCTCTTTAATAAGGTCCGCAATGTCGTAACCCTCTGGTGGGTCTGATTTATACATTTTCAGGTCTATAACTTTGACAGAGCTTGCAACGCCTGACAGCATGGTCAAGATTTTCTCACACCACTTTTGGCCTGCCTCGTCAAGGTGAGGGATTAGCACAACTGTTTTTCTTTCAAGAGGCTTTAAATCAGGGAAGGTCGTTGCTCCTCCCGTTGCAACTGCAGAAAAGCCAAGCTCCAAAAGTCTGTCTGCGTCTTTCTCGCTTTCAGTTAAAAGCACCGTATCAGCTAAGGGGTTTTCGAGGCCATACAAAACTGGCTTAGATTTTCTACCTGCTGTAAGGCTTTCACCGTTAGAGACTGTGTAAAACCTTGCTGTCTTTTTGCCTTCAGGGCTTTTGTAAAGGGCCTTAATATAAGGTGGCTGACCAGCTCGATACTCATGTAAACGCTCGAATTGGTATCTTACATCCCCTTCTATTATGGGTTGTTTGACTTCTTCTATGGTAAGAGCTTTGGACTTTTTCTTTATTCCTGTTTCCTTTGCTAAATCTTCAAGGGCCTCCTTAAAGGTTAAACCATATTTTCTCATGTGGAAATCGATTAGAGAGCCTCCTTTATCGCAGGCAAAGCAGTGCCACCTTCCAGTTTGTAAGTCGATACTTAGAGAGGGGTTGTGGTCATCGTGGAAAGGACAGAGAGCCATTGCCTTTGAGCCGTTAATCTTAAGTGAGGATACCTCTTTTTCGTAGTATGCTTTAATGTTGAGTCTTGAGAGTATCTGTTCTTTCACCTTTCATTTCCTCCTTCTTTGCATACATTTTGCCTCTCAAAACTTTGACCGTCTCTGCGTATTCTGCAAAAGGGCCTTGGTTGTAAGTGGTGCACGCTTTATAAACGTCGTCGCTCGATGGAAAAGTGAAAAGAACCCTTCTACCTGAAATCTCCAGCTTGGGGTTAAAATTCGTTTGAAGGGCTATAAAAGCGGCAAGATAGACATCTTGAGTGGAAAAGTTGCCTTTCATAACCTTCATCTCCTTTCCTTTTCGTAGTTTCTTGCTTCTATTATAAGGGTGGTTTTAGAGGCAAAAAGGGATAGCTAAAACTCAACTTTCAGGTGGGTATAATAGAGAGATTAGTTAAGGTTCAAGGCTTTATTTAAGGCATTTACAATGATGTTTGATACATAGCCTTTACTGTAATAGGACTTAAGAGGCTTTATAGGGCGGAGTTTGATGTATTGTTTATAAAAGGTCTCAGGCTTTAACTTCATCTTTTCCATTTCAGGGTAACAGGCTTTAATTACTTGCATAGTTAGAGTTATGGAGATTATCGTTATATGCTCAGATACAGAAAAAGAGCATAAACCCGCTTTAGTCTTTGAAATCTGGTCAGTAAACCATTTATTTCTGGATAGGTATCCAGTCAATATTACAGGTCTGTCATGGGCATCTTTCTTTAACCAATAAGAAAAAAAAGCATACAGGTGTCTTGCCGTTGTTTTTATTTCCATCATCTCTAACCAGTCAAGCCCGTAGGGATTGCCACCCCTTGATTTTTTGACCATTAAGGGGTTCACTGCAATAGAGGGTTTAATGTAGTAACCATAAACCCACCAGGAAAATTCCTCAGGGTCGTATTCATAAAGCTCCTTCAGTTCTTTTCTGCTTTTATTTGGAGTTCTACGGCTTAAAAGGGGTTCTATGTCTTCAAAGGTCAGGTTTCCTGATGTGTTAAAAAACTTCCCTTCAAGGTCTTTCCATTGCTTATAAGAGCCGATTAGCTTAACGGGTATAAGGTCTTCCTCTCCATAAAAGAAGTGTTTTACTGATATTTTCTTTTCATTAGGGTTTCTCTTTACTTGTGGTTTTTTTAGATATTTCTTTAACCATTCCATTTACCACCTCTCCTTAAGTGGTCTCTCCTGTGTTTATCAGGGGAAGGTGGTAGGAGATACCCACCTTGTCGGCCCGCGGTAGCCTATCCCCTGAACTCTATTATACCATTAACATTACTGTATAGTTTTTGTATAGTAGACGCACAGAAAAACAGGGATACAGGTAGAAAATACCCATATCCCTGACATGCTAAAAGGGTAGAATTTTCCAAGATTTTCTGTTTTATGGTAATTGCTTAGGGTTTTGCGGGTATACCTCTTAATCAGCGGGTCGGGGGTTCGACTCCCTCGCGGCTCACCAAAGAAAAACCAAGCCCCGCAAGGAGTTGCGGGGCTTTTTTAATTCGAATTCCCCTGGTCTTGTACGGGTTTTTCATTTTACCACAGAGGGCTCCACAGCATGGGTCCGCTCAATAAGTGAATGGGCCCTTTCCTTTATCTCTCTTAGTTCATTAAGTTCCTTTTCTACCTCCTTCTGTCTTCTTTTTAACTCTACCTTGCTTTGTCTCTGGTACTCCATGCCCTTTTCAATAGCCTCTTTTATGCCCTTTATGGTCTCGTCTATCCTTCCAAGCATCTGCCACCGAAACTCAAGGCGACTTTTTTGCAGACGATCTACAAAGTCCCATCTGATGCGGCCTGACTGCCGCTCAATCATCTCAAGAAGGTAGTTTTTCATGTTTTTGTAAATGATCTTGTTGCTCAGAAACCTCGGCATCAGGGATGTAAGTGCCTCACCAAGCATCTCTATCATAAGGGGTTCATCCTTGAACTTGAAGTAAAAGGATGACTCCATGCTCCAGAGCGTTTCTGCCTGAAAACGCTCAAAGTTAATGTCAAAGAGTTCTGAAGAGTAACTGAGAAGTTCATCAACGATCTGATTGATTTTTTTCTGAAATCTCTCTGCCACCTTTTCAAAGGCCATGGATATCCTGGTGTCTTCGTTTTTTCTGAACACAGAGTAGTATTCACTGAGTGACTTCCTTATGAATTCCTCCAGGGTCTTTCTCAGTTTTGCAGAAGAGAGGTTTTTGTTTTTTTGGTAAACCTCATCGTATTCTGGTAGCAGTCGTTCGGCAAGGTCCTTTTTGACATTTTGAAGGTCAGGGTCAAGCACCTCTTCTATGATTCTCTTGGTCTCGCCTTCAAGCAGTATCTCGAAATCCCTCTTTTCAGATACAATCTCTTTTTCCTTTTCCTCAAAGGCATTAAGTTTGTTCTGGATATCCTCCAGAGGGGTAAGAAGGCTCTTAAGCTGCAGCTCTGTCCTGAGTTCTGCCTCTGAGACCACCCTCAGGAGATTATTTGCCACTGACCTGAGCAGTATAAAACCCTTTTCCTCCACTAAAAACCTTCTCAGACGCTCTTCAAATAAAGGCATGTTGCTCTTTTTAAGTTTTTCCTCATCCCCTGAGAGCTTCCCCTCAAGGCACAGCTTTGCAGAGACCGGATACAACTCTGGTGAATCAAATCCCACCTCCTCAATCAGTGTCTTCCTGATAAACTCCATTGACTCCCTGAGGTCCTCAGGGCTTAAGTAATCAGCCTTGTTCTGAAGGAAGAATATCCTGTCGGCATACTGCTTAACATCCCTGAGAAAGTCCACCTCTGCCTTGCTTAGTGGCTGGTCAACCGATATGAGAAAAACCGTTGCATCTGAGCGAGGCAGATACTCATAGGCCACATCTGTGTTGTGCTGATACACAGAGCCAACGCCAGGGGTATCTATGAGCCTTACGCCGTCTTTGAGATACTCAGAGGGATATTTTATAAGCACCTCAGCCACATTCTTTTCGTTCTTTGGATTCCCCTTTTCTGTTACATACTCTGAAAGTGACTCCACCGGAATGGTCTGCTCCGTTCCGTTTAAGAAAAAAACCTTTACCTCAATGAATTTTCCGTATTCAATCACGGTCACGATGGATGTAAGCGGAACCACAGCAGTGGGGAGAAGGTCTGTGCCTAAGAGGGCATTTATAAAGGTGGTCTTGCCTCGTTTAAACTGCCCAACCACAACCAGATTGAAACGATTACCAAGGAGTTTGTCCTGAAGTTCACTGCAGGGGCACTGAGAGACGGCATCGATGGTGGATGCGTGGTCAATTAGCTGAAGGAGTTCATCTCTAAGGGATTTATAATCAGCCGCCATAGAGCACCTCCTGTGTGAGTATGTTTTTTACAGGAGTCATCAGCCCTATGGCATTGCCACAGGCGGTTAAAGGCGGACCCCATCGCCTTATGTTATTAATATCACATCAGAAGAATTTTTTCAAATACCACTGGCCATCTTTAAAAGGGCGTTTACAATTGCGACAGCCACGGAACTGCCGCCCTTTGTGCCAAGGCAGGTGATAAAGGGATAGGGCTTTCGGGAAAGCTCCTCCTTTGACTCGCTGGCACTTACAAATCCAACAGGCACCCCGATTATCAACTCAGGGCTAAAATGACTACGGTCAACGAGTTCCATTGTCTTAAGTAGTGCTGTTGGGGCATTGCCAACCGCAACGATACCTATTTCACCTCCTGCATGCTCAACCGCCTTTTCAACTGCAACCTCTGCCCTGGTCTTTCCCTCCTCCCTGGCGGTTTTTATCACATCCTCATCAGATATGAGACAAAGGGTCTCACAGCCAAACCTCTGAAGCAGAGGTCTGTTGATGCCTGTCTGTATCATTTTAACATCGGTGAGTACCCTTTTACCCTCAGTTATTGCACGAAGTCCACTTTTAACAGCCTCACTGTGAAACCTGAGTATTGACTCAAACTCAAAGTCCCCTGTGGCATGGATAACCCTTAAAATTATGGGCATCTCATGTTCAGGATGGTCTTCCTTCAGGCCTGCCCTGATTATCTCAAAACTCTCATTTTCTATTAACATCCCTTTGTTCATGGTTTTAACCCGGAATCCCCATGGTCATGCCACAGTGTTTCCCCATTTTAACATTTCTTTAAATTTTAAAACTACAGGGCAGTGGATGGTAGGGTGTAGGGAGTAGCGTGTAGGGGAAAATACGAAAAGAAAGAGTTTGATATCACTTTGTGTTGACAGATGATAATGAAAAGGGATACAATTGAATAGGTGTTCAACTGTGAAACGGAAAGAGATGCACATCTGTGAGGTCGATTACTTTGACCCAAGGAAGGTGGCCTCTGTAAAAAAGAGGTTTAAGCCAGAGCGCACTATTCAGCTTCTTGCTGAGACCTTTAAGGTCCTTGGTGATTCAACGAGGGTGAAGATACTCTTTGCCCTTTCCCTTGAGGAGCTATGCGTATGTGACCTTGCAAATCTCCTGGGCACCTCAAAGTCAAATGTATCACATCAGTTAAGGCTGCTCAGAAACCTAAGACTCGTTAAGTATCGGAGACAGGGAAAGATGGTCTATTACAGCCTTGATGACGACCACATAAGAAACCTCTTTAAAGAGGGGCTAAGGCATGTGGAGGAAAGCAGATGACTAAAAGATACATCCTTAAAGGGCTCAGTTGAGCAAACTGTGCCCAGAAGGTGCAGGCTGCACTGAATAGTATCTCAGGCATAAAGGCTGAGCTTAACTTTATTTCAGGCACCCTGAGCCTTGAGCTTAAAGACCCCTCTTTGGAAGAGGTTGCATTAAAGACGGTCCTTAAGCTTGAGCCTCAGGTGCAGATAATCAGTGCTGAACAGGAACCCCAAGAGGATGACCAGCCTCTCCGCTCAAGACAGATTCTTAAAAAGATTACCCTGTCAGGGCTTTTTTTCATTGCCGGACTTTTGTTTGATTATTACTTTTTCCCGGGTGCAAGGCTCTCTGGTGTTAACAGCATTGGATTCTGGATAGTCTTTCTGCCATACATTGTTGCCTATGTTATTTCAGGACAGGATGTCCTTGAAAGCGCCCTGTCCGGTATCAAAAGGTATGACTTTTTCAGCGAGCACTTCCTTATGAGCATCGCAACCCTGGGAGCCTTTTTTATCGGAGAGTTCCCCGAGGCAGTTGCTGTGATGCTCTTTTTTAAAGTGGGGGAGTATATTGAAGACAGGGCTGTGGGGCATTCAAGGCGGTCTATTAAGAGCCTGCTTAAGATAAGGGCTGACTATGCAAACCTCTGGAGGGATGGAAAGACTATCCAGGTAAGGCCTGAAGAGGTAAGTCCCGGGGAGCTTATCCTTGTTAAACCAGGTGAAAGACTGCCCCTTGATGGTGTTGTGCTTGAAGGTGAAAGCTGGGTTGACACTTCGGCACTTACTGGTGAGTCTGTTCCAAGAAGGATAAAACAGGGAGATACCGTGCTTTCGGGCATGATTAATAAAAACAGCGTAATCATCGTTAAGGTGACCCGTGCCTTTGAGCAATCAACTGTAAGCAGGATACTTGAGCTGGTTGAAAGGGCAGCGGCTCAGAAGGCACCTACAGAGAGGTTTATCACCCGTTTCTCAAGGATTTATACCCCTGTGGTCGTCTCTTTTGCAGTGGCTATGGCAGTGATGCCACCTCTTTTGTTTCATCAGCAGACCTATTCAGAGTGGATATACCGTTCGCTGGTCTTTCTCGTAATCTCCTGTCCCTGCGCACTGGTGCTTTCAATTCCGGTTGGGTTTTTTGGGGGCATCGGTGCTTCAGCTCGAAGGGGTGTGCTTTTTAAAGGTGCAAATTATCTGGAGGCCTTCAGAAAGGTGCACACCATGGTCTTTGACAAAACAGGCACACTGACTGAAGGGGTTTTTAAGGTGGTTGATATAAAACCCTTTAATGGATTCTCCCCTGAGGAGCTTCTTAGATTTGCTGCCCTGGCAGAGGCACATTCTAATCATCCTATTGCAAAGTCAATCCTGGATGCCTATCAGGGCAGTATAGACGAAGGAAGCATCCAGAGCTACGAGGAGATAGCATCTCACGGGGTAAGGGTGGTTGCTGAAGGCAGGGAGATAGTGGCAGGCAGTGACAGGATCCTGCACCTTGGTGAACAGGAGATAGAGCACGAAACCTGTGTTACCGAGGGCACTGTGGTGCATGTTGCGGTTGACAGAAGATACGCCGGATACATTGTGCTTTCTGATGTCATAAGAGAGGATGTGGAGAGCACCCTTGATACACTGAGAAAGGAGGGTATCAGGCGTATCGTCATGCTTACAGGTGACGACACAGTGGCTGCCAGACAGGTGGCAAAGAGGCTTAAGATAGAGGAGTTTTACGCTGAGTTGCTACCTGAGGAAAAGATAGAGATTGTAAAAAGACTCAAAGAGGAGATGGACCACAGGACACATAAGATTGCCTTTGTGGGTGATGGTATCAACGATGCCCCCGTGTTAATGGCATCTGACATTGGTATTGCCATGGGTGGGCTTGGCTCTGATGCTGCCATTGAGTCTGCTGATGTTGTGCTTATGAAGGACAGACTCTCAGCCCTTATTGATGCACTTTATGTGTCAAGAAAAACCAGGAAGATTGTCTACGAAAACATTGGTATGGTTTTCCTTATTAAGGGACTCTTCCTCCTCTTAGGTGCATCCGGCATGGCTACCATGTGGGAGGCACTGTTTGCAGATGTGGGTGTTGCAGTGCTTGCAGTGCTTAACTCCACAAGAGTGCTTCACTGACACTGAAAGACCTGCCGAACCTTCATAAAAAATAGCTTCCTTTCGATAATTATTCTAATAGGTTTTGATTAATTTTTTAGACTGTAATTGAACTATCATATGCTAATTACTTGAAATTTAAAAAAATATGCTGTATAATGTGTGTTATGGATGAGGAGAGGTTTCAGAGGGTGATACAGGAGATAAGGGAGGGCCTCAGGAAGGAGGGAGGAGACTTGGAGGTGGTAGAAATCAGGGGCGATGTGGTTTATGTGAGATTAACCGGGCAGTGCGAAAGCTGTATGATGTCAGGGCTTACGATGAAGAACTGGGTAGAGCGAAAGCTCAGAGAGGCATTTCCTGAGATAAAAGAGGTCAGGTCAGTTTAGTGATGTTTAGACTGAAAAAGACATTACCCGTAGCAGTTCTTCTTTTGGTCTTTCTTCTATGGCCTGTCTTCGCAACAGCGAAAGGCATCATTGAGGACATCAGGTTTTCAGAACACAGGGGCAGGTCAAGGATAGTAATTGAGTTTGACCGTATTCCGTCCTTCAAGGCAGGACTCCTTCATAACCCTGAAAGGCTCTACTTTGACTTTAAAGGAATAAGTAGCACCTACATACCAAGAAAGGATATAAAGGGCTCGGTCGTAAAGAGTATAAGAACAGGAAGACCCTCCAGGGGGATTTTAAGGGTGGTTATAGACCTTAAAAGGAGGGTCCCCCATAAGTTTTTTACCATAGAATCCCCTCCCCGACTGGTCATAGACCTTGGTGACGACCCCAATCCCTTTTACAGAGAAAGGAAGATAGTGGTGATAGACCCTGGACACGGAGGGCATGACCCGGGTGCAATAGGGCCCACAGGTCTTAAGGAAAAGGATGTTACCCTCAGGATAGCAAGGCAGCTTAAGAGGATACTGGAGGAAAGGTATAATCTCAGGGTGTATCTGACCAGAAAGGATGACAGGTATCTTGAGTTAAAGGAGCGAACGAAGATAGCAAATAAAAAGATGGCAGACCTCTTTGTCTCAATTCATGCAAACGCAAGCCCTAAGAGGTCTACCTCTGGCGTGGAGACCTATCTGCTTAACTGGACGAACGACCGTGAGGCTATGAGGGTGGCAGCCAGGGAAAACCAGATATCCCTTGAAAAGATGAAGGCACAGCAGAGCGAGCTCGGGATGATACTTGCCTCCCTCAAGAGGGAAAGCAAAAGGGATGAGTCCCTGAAACTGGCACATTACATACAACGCTCCATCGTTACGGGTTTAAGCAGACACTACAGGGGTATAAGAAACCTCGGGGTCAAGCAGGCACTATTTTATGTGCTCGTTGATGCTGACATGCCATCGGTGCTGGTTGAGGTAGGATTTATAAGCAATCCAAGAGAGGAACGACTCTTGAGGAGCAGCCGTTTTCAGAAAAAGACAGCAGAATCTATAGCAGCAGGGATCTTCAGGTATCTCCTTTCACTACCAGATGCCCCGAAGCTTGCAATGAAGTCAGAGAATCTGCCAAAATTATAGGAATCTCTTGGTTAATTTCTTTAAAAGGGGCGGCCTGATTTGATTTACTTAAAACTATTAGCTTACTTGGCATTTACCTTCTGCCTTTTTTATATAAAGGAAATGTCCTTCTTTTATGCCGTGCTTTTTGTAGCCCTTGGACTGTATCTGTTTTATCCTGACAGGAGGATGAAAAGGGGAGTCCTGCCCATAGGTATCTTTTCACTGAGTGTTTTTGTAAGCAATCTTTTGCTATTTACGCCAGGAAGGGTCGTTTACGAGGGTGCCTTCTTAACCATTACTGACAGCGGCCTTTACACAGCTTTGGTCAGAGCAACAAGGGTAATAGGACTGGTTTATGGTGCAAAACTGCTGGTTTTAAGCTCTGGTTTAAAGGAGATCGTCTCTGCTTTAAAGAAACTATCAAGCCCTCTTAAGAAGGTGGGGATTTCGGTTGATTCCTTCTTTGACACCCTTACGCTTACCCTCAGTCTTTTACCTGTAATAAAAGAGGAGGCACTGAAAAGGGTTAGTACCAGCAGAAAACACCGAAGAGGTTCCCTTTTTTCGAGGCTTAAGGTGTGGGTAGATGTGATGGTTCCTCTTTTACTGGATACCATCAGGATGCCTGAGGTCTTTTTGGAACGGACGACCGGGCAGAATAGAAATCATCTCTAAAAGGGGAGGCGCTTTGTCAACTGGCAGGTTTTATCTGTTCTCTCTGATAATCCTCACCCTTACGCTTACCTACCTCACTTACCTGGTAATTGACCCCTTCCTCATACCTATAGCCTGGGCAGTGGTAATGACCGTGGTTTTTTATCCCTTTTATCATTACATCCAGAGGTACATAAGATGGAAGTCTGTTGCCTCGCTGATTACGGTGCTGGTAACACTTTTGATAATAGCAGGTCCCTTTTCCTTTCTGATCGTTAACCTTGTCAACGAATTAAAGGACTTCGTTAATTATCTGAATACAAAGGGAATAGGCAGTCTTGATGAGATCCTGCGCTCTGAGCAGGCACTGTGGCTACAGGAAAAGATAAAGACTACCTTTAACCTCAAGGAGTTCAATCTGGTGGATATACTTTCAAAGAGTATCTCAAACCTCGGTAAATCCATACTCTCTAATGTTACCAGGGGCGTGGCAAACATAATGGCCGTGGTGGTTAACTTTCTGCTTATGCTCTTTGCCATGTTTTTTATGGTAAAGGACGGCCCTGACCTTATAAAAAAGATAAGAGATTACATGCCCTTTTCTGATGCACAGAAAGACCGGCTTGCGTCACAGATTAAAGACATGGTCATATCCACCATCTACGGTGGCGTGATTGTATCCCTTATACAGGGAACCCTTGGTGGTATTACATTCTTTGCCCTTGGCCTTAACTCCCCTGTGCTGCTTGGCACGCTGATGGCCTTCATGTCTTTTATCCCTGGCCTCGGTGCCGTGTCTGTTTGGGGACCGGTAGCGGTCTATTTAATCATCAAAAAACTCTACCTAAAGGCAGTTGTGCTATTCGTGGTTGGCGTTTTCGTTATAAGTATGGTCGATAACATTCTTAAGCCAATCATAATAAGCGGCAGGACCAGGATGCCCACGATGGTTATATTTTTCTGCGTTATCGGAGGGCTTAAGGTGTTTGGCCTGATAGGTCTTGTGCTTGGACCTCTTGTGGTGGCTATGTTCGTTTCTGTGCTTGAGATATTCCGAAGTATAGATCATAATAGTGGGTAAAGATATTACTAATGATTAAAAAGGATACATTACAAAACTTAAGTATATCTTCATCGTATTTGAAAGAGGGTATCCTGCATGGCTCTGCAGGATGCCTTCTTTTTATTAAGGCAAGTCTATTCCATCAATAGGCTCTTCACAGAAGGAGCACCGTCCGTTTTTGAGATTCAGGCTGGTTAAGGAAAAACCAAATCTCTCTATCACTACCTTGCCACAGTTAGGACAGTAGGTGTTTTCCCCTCCCTCGCCAGGGACATTTCCCTCATACACATACTTAAGCCCTGCCTTTAAACCTATCTCACGGGCCTTTCTAAGTGTTGATACCGGTGTCCTTCCACGGTCTGTAAGCTTATAGGTTGGATAAAACTGTGTCACATGCCAGGGGATCTCAGGGCTTACCGAGAGGATAAACTCTGCGGCCCACTTAAGGAAATCCTCAGAATCGTTAAGACCAGGGATAATAAGGGTGGTAACCTCGACCCATATGCCCCGCTCTTTCATTGCCCTTATGGTATCAAGCACACATTGCAGTCCTCCGCCTGCGATCTTCTTATAGAACTGCTCATCACCTTTGAGATCAATGTTGTTTGCATCAAGATAGGGTGCTATCTTTTCTATAGCCTCGGGTGTCATGTAACCGTTACTTACGAAGACATTTTTCAGTCCCCTTTGTCTTGCAAGTCTTGCACAATCATAGGCAAATTCCATGTAAATGGTGGGCTCTGTGTAGGTGTAGGAGATGCTCTTGCAACTGTACCTGATGGCCTCATTTACCACATCCTCTGGCGTCATATCAGTGCCCGTTATGCTCTGGTAGAGCCTCGGGAACTGGGATATCTCCCAGTTCTGGCAGTGCAGACATCGAAAATTGCACCCAACGGTGGATATGGAGTAAGAACGGGAGCCAGGCTGGAAGTGAAAGAGGGGTTTTTTCTCAATAGGGTCAACATGTCTTGCCACCACCTTGCCATATACGAGGGAGTAGAGTTTTCCGTCCCTGTTTTCTCTTACACCACAGATACCCCTTTTGCCCTCTGAAATCCTGCATCGGTGACAGCAAAGCTGACACCTTACCTTTCTGTCTTCCAGGTGCTCATATAAAAAGGCCTCTTTTTCCATACCTTAAAGATAACAGATTTACATCCAGCAGTCAATTCCACTTTTCTTTTGTTATAATGACTGTCATGGAAACTATCGTTACAGATTTTCTTATTATTGGCAGTGGAGTGGCAGGTCTGAGGGCTGCCATAGAGCTTGCCCAGGCAGGGGATGTGGTGGTGGTTACCAAGGACGAGATGGCAGAGTCCAGCACCGAGTATGCTCAGGGTGGTGTTGCTGTGGCAATGAGCGATGAAGACGAGGTTGGCATCCACTTTGAGGATACCCTGAAGGCTGGGGATGGGCTATGCAGGGAAGATGCGGTCAGGGTGCTTGTAGAGGAGGGTCCAGAGAGGATTGCTGAACTGATAAGGTGGGGTGCAGAGTTTGACAGGCAGGGAAGCAAGCTCGATTTTACCCTGGAGGCTGCCCATTCACGAAGAAGGGTGCTCCATGCTCACGGAGATTCAACTGGAAAGGAGATAGAGAGGGTTTTAATAAAGAGGGTTCAGTGTTTTGAAAACATAAGAAGGATGCCCTTTTCAATGAGCATGGACCTGGTGACAGATGGTGAAAGCTGCTTTGGAGCTTATGTCCTGCAGAAACAGAGGCCTGTAAAGATTCTTGCCAGAGCCACAGTGCTTGCCACTGGCGGGGCAGGACAGCTCTTTGCGAGAACCACAAACCCCAGGGTGGCAACCTCAGATGGCATGGCAATGGCTATCAGGGCAGGTGTCTTAATGGAAGACATGGAGTTTATACAGTTTCATCCAACCGTTCTGTATGCTCCCTCTGCCCCTCAGTTTCTGCTGAGTGAGGCAATGAGGGGAGAAGGTGGCGTATTACTTAACATTTACGGTGAGAGATTTATGAAGAACTATCATCCTGATGGAGAACTCGCACCAAGGGATGTGGTGTCAAGGTCTATTATCTCCGAGATGGTAAAGACAAAGAGCACCCATGTTTATTTAGACCTTACACACCTTGACGGAGAGTTCCTTAAGAGGCGCTTTCCACGAATCTACAGGACCTGTCTGAACTACGACCTTGACATAACAAGGGACCGAATACCTGTCTCACCTGCTGCTCACTATACCATGGGAGGTATAAAAACAGACACCGAAGGTAGGACCAGCCTCCGTGGGCTTTTCAGTGCTGGCGAGGTAGCCTGCACAGGGGTCCATGGGGCAAACAGGCTTGCAAGTAACAGTCTCCTTGAGGGGCTTGTTTACGGTGCAAGGGCAGGCAGGGCTGCCATTGATGATGCCCTCAAAGAAGGCGAGCTTCAGACCGCACTTGGTATAAACTTAGGTGATAATCTGAGCACAATAGAGAATATAGAGAATCTGAGGACTCAGGTAAGAAGGCTTATGTGGGAGAAGGTAGGAATTATTCGGTGTAACGAATCCCTAAGCAAGGCAAGAAAGGCCCTTGAGGAACTCATCCCCACCGTAAGCGGCCAGTATGTAACAAAACAGGAACTTGAGCTTAAAAACATGGTTAACACAGCCAGGGTCATAACAGAGGCAGCCTATCATCGGCTATGTAGTATAGGGGCACATTACAGGTCTGACTATCCTGAGAAAGAGGGGTGTTATTTTCATTCAATCATAAAACCAGGCGAAGGAGGGAAGATAGAAATAGAAAGAGAGTTTGTGGGCTAAAGATTTTTTTAAAAATGTCAGATAATATTTTTATATGAGGGAGTTATGAAGGACTTTACCTTTGCAAAGATAGTCTGCACCATAGGGCCAGCGTCAAATAATGATAAGACCCTGGGGGCAATGATAAGAGAGGGTATGAATGTGGGTAGACTCAATTTCTCCCACGGAAGCCACGAAGACCACAGGGACATGTTTCTGAGGATTAGAAGAACTGCCTTACTGCTCGGGCGTCCTGTGTGCGTTTTGCAGGACCTTCAGGGCATAAAGATAAGGGTTACTGATGTGGAAAACGGAGCTGTTAAACTGAGGACAGGACAGAGGCTTAAGATTAGACAGGGTGAGGCCTTAAGTAACGAAAGGGAGATATACATATCCTATCCAGCCCTCTTAAGGGATGTTAAGAAAGGGCAGAGGATACTGATAGACGACGGCATAATCGTCCTGAATGTGATAAAGAAAGGGAGGGATTATCTTGAGGTCAGGGTAAAGGAAGGTGGCATACTAAGGAGCCGAAAGGGAGTGAATCTGCCCGAGTCCCGTATCTCTTTAAAACCCTTCACAGATAAAGACAGGGATGACCTGGAGTTTGGCCTTTCCCTGGGGGTAGATTATGTTGCCCTGAGTTTTGTCATGAGGGCAAGGGAGGTTGAAGAGATAAAGAACTGGATGAGACAGCGTGGCCAGGATGTGCCACTTATAGCAAAGATAGAGCGGCCTGAGGCCCTCAGGGAGATTGACAGAATAATAGCCCTTTCTGACGGGATAATGGTGGCACGGGGAGACCTTGGGGTTGAGGTGCCCACCGAGGAGGTTCCTGTGTTGCAGAAGGAGCTCGTGAGAAAGGCAAACGAGGCTGGAAAACTGGTGATAATCGCAACTCAAATGCTTGAGTCAATGAGGGAGCACACCAGGCCAACAAGAGCCGAGGCAACCGATGTTGCAAATGCGGTGTTTGACGGGGCTGATGCACTCATGCTTTCTGCTGAGACCTCCTCTGGCCTTTACCCTGTGCAGACCGTCAGAATGATGAAACGGATTATAAGCACTGCAGAGGGAAGACTTTTTTACACAGAGACAGGCTCGAGACTGGATATTCAGAAAGTGAGACCTGAAAGCAGGATAAGCTATGCCGTGGCAGATGCAGCGCTGAGGGCAGCATCAGACCTTGGTGCCCGATGTATCGTTGCCTTCACCAGGTCAGGATACACTGCCCTTCTTGCATCAAAGTGTAAACCCTCGGTGCCAGTGGTTGCCTTTACACCTGACGAGAGGGTGATGAGGAGGATGGCCCTTTACTGGGGTGTAAGACCCTTCCTGCTTGAAGACCTCGAAAGCACGGACGAGATGGTCAGGAAGGTTGACTCAGCCCTTGTAGAAAACTCCATAGCCCGTCACGGTGATATTGTGGTTATTATATCAGGCTCGCCCATTGTTGGTAAAAAGGGAAAGACCGACCTGATGAAGATACATCGAGTGGGAGAGGAGATTTAGCTGAGATTGATACTCAGTAGTTTTTCAAAAACCATTTCAGGCCTGACCTCTTTTAAACACCTTACATCCTTACAGACTTTCTTAAAACAGGGCTGACAGCTAAGCCCGGCAGACAATACGATGTGTTCTTCTCCATAGGGACCTGTTAGTTTTGGGCTCGTTGGGCCAAATATGGCAATAACCGGGATCTTTACTGCAGAAGCAATGTGCATGGGGCCAGAGTCATTGGTGATTACAAAGGATGCTCCCCTTATGATGGATATCAACTCCCTTAAGGATGTCTTTCCTGTCAGGTCAACAGGCACTCCCTTTGAAAGCTTCATGATCTTTTCGGCAATCGGCCTTTCAGCTTTGCTTCCTGCAATAACAGGGGTAAGCCCTGAAAGGGAGAGTTTTTTTGATATAAGACGCACAAGCTGTGCATAGTACTCTGAAGGCCATATCTTTGTCTGCCATCTTGCCCCTGGGATAATGACGTAATACCTGCCCTGAACAGGTCTTATCTCTTCCACAGGTGGGAGGGGAAACTCTACCTCATCAGGCTTTATACCAAAGGGATTCAGTAGCTTAAGATATCTGTCAACAGCGTGTATCCCCCTTCCACCTTCAACTTTTTCATTGTAAAAAAGCGGAGCCCCTTCACGGGCATCACTGAAGCCTATCCTTCTTTCAGCACCTGAGAGTATGGTTATAAGGGCACTACGGAAAAGCCCCTGAACATCTATGCAGGTGCTGTATTTCTGTTTCCTCAAATCCCTTGAAAGATTTGCTATCTCTTTGAGGGTTTTAAAAAGACTGGATGGTCTTTTCCAGCTGTCTTTGTTTATAACAAAGATTTTTCGTATCATAGGGTGACCTCTGAGTATGTCTTCAAAACCCCTTGCCAACACCCAATCAACTTCAGCCTGAGGGTTGGCATGCTTCAGGGCATTAAGAAGTGGAAGGGTGTGGATTATGTCACCAAGGGAGCTTGGCTTTACTATGAGTATTGATTCAGCCACTTAACTGTCCTGTAAGTTTGAGGTTTTTGTAAAGCTCTTTCCAGGCTGTCTCTTTGGTTTTTTGCCACTCAGGGGATGTCTTTTTCTGTACAATGCCAGAGTTCACTATGCGTTTGACGATTATTTCAAAGGCCTCGGGTTTTTTAAAAAACATGGGATGAAGCTCTTCCATCACCTTGTCTATAAGTGCCCTTGTCAGGCTTGAGCCGATTGCGCTTTCAAGGTCTTTAAAAACGATTCTTTCAAGCAGACTGCGAAAATCTCCTTTGTATTTATAGATATCCTCGACTTTTTGCTTTTCTCCTTTAAGCCATGTCTTGGCAATGCTTTTAAAATCCTCTCTGGAGCAGCGGTTACTTACTGTTTTATAAATAATTGAACAAAGCGAAAGAAACCTTTCCTTTCTGGTGCTACCCTTTATGGTGGCTATCTCTTTTTTTATAGTGTCTAACTCAGTGGTGCTTAGTTTAATGCCCAGGTCCTCTGAAAGGGAGGGTAGTATAACAGCCTGGAGCAGGCTTAACAGTTCTTTATTGTCAGAGGGTGCTGAGGGCTTTTCTTTCTTTTCTTTTTTAAGGCTCTTAAAATATTCCTTTATGCGGTTGTCGTAGTTTCCTGAAAGGAGGTTTTCCTTTACCCTCTGGTGGAGTTCGTTCTTAAGGGCCATTATCTTTTCTTTTTCATTCCCTGAGCCAACAAGCGAAGAGTAGTCTTTTCTTTCTTCAAGGATGATCATGCCTTTGTAAAACAAGGTGCTTACAACCATGGGTCTTGATGTTCCCCTGTCTTCGGTCTGGATATGAAAGACAACACCCCTGTAGGTAACATTTTCATTGAGTCCGATGATCATGGTTTTATTATTTTATCAAAGTTCAGGTGAAAATATTTGTGGTAGTTTTTTCAAATTGACAAATAATAGCCTATATTTTTAAATTAAAAGATAGATATTTTATCTGTTCAGGCATAACTTATAGGCCACAGCGTATATCAAGTTTAAAAATCAGGAGGACTAATGCAGAAGACAGTAGAAGACATCAATCCAACCAAGAAGCGTTTTACCGTGGAGGTTCCTGCTGATGTGCTGGAGCAGAGGATAACCGATGCACTGAGGAACATAGGAAGAAATGTAAAGATACCTGGTTTCAGGCCAGGAAAGGCACCTCTTTCACTTCTTGACAAGAGGTTTGGCAGGGAAGTGGAATCTGATGTGCTTGAAAAGGTGATACC
>WFMM01000040.1 GCA_015484595.1 Nitrospirota bacterium
CGGCTTTCTTCAAACTGCTCCTTTAATTGTGCTGTCAACTCTCTCATCTTCACCTCAAAAGGCACACCGTCGTCTTCCTTCTCCTCTGCGCCAACATATCGGCCTGGGGTGAGGACATAATCGTGTTGACGGATATCATCTATAGTGGCTGATTTCCACCATCCGGGTTTGTCTTTGTATCCCTCACCCCCAACCCCTCTCCCAGAGGGAGAGGGGAGTCTCTTCCATGCGTGGTAAACATCCGCAATCAGGCGGATTTCTTCCTGGTTGAGTTCTCTATGGACACGGTCCACAAGGTGGCCCATTCGCCTGGCATCAATAAATAATGTCTCTCCACGTCGGTCACGAAATCCACGCTTTGGTTCGGCCTTTTTATTTCGTGTGAGGAACCACAGGCAGACTGGTATTTGAGTGGTATAGAAAAGTTGGCTTGGAAGGGCAACGATACAGTCCACCAGGTCGTCCTCAATAATGCATTTGCGGATGGCAAATTCTGCTTTGGTGGAGGTAGAGAGTGAACCATTTGCCATTACAAAGCCAGCAATGCCATTTGGTGCAAGGTGGTAAATGAAGTGCTGAATCCAGGCATAATTGGCATTTCCCTCTGGCGGCACACCATATTTCCATCGTGCATCCTCGCGCAACCGCTCACCACCCCAGTCGGACATATTGAAAGGTGGATTGGCAAGGATGTAGTCGGCCTTGAGGTCCTTGTGCAGGTCGTTATGAAAGGTATCAGCATGGTGAGGACCAAGGTCGGCATCAATCCTTCTGATTGCCAGATTCATTTTTGCAAGACGCCAGGTGGTTGGATTAGACTCCTGCCCATAGATGGCGATATCGCCCAGTTTACCACCGTGCTCCTCAACAAACCTTTCAGACTGAACAAACATTCCACCAGAGCCACAGCACGGGTCGTACACCCGCCCCCTGTAAGGCTCTATCATTTCAACAAGAAGCTGGACCACGCATTGAGGAGTGTAGAACTCTCCGCCTCCCTTGCCCTCAGCGGCGGCAAATCGGCCAAGGAAGTATTCGTATACCCTGCCAAGTGGGTCTTTAACTCCCAACTCCTTTGCCTTCAGGTTAATATCACCCACGAGTTTCACCAGTTCACCAAGACGGGTCTTATCCAGTGTAGGACGGGAATAATCCTTAGGCAAAACTCCCTTAAGAGAAGGGTTTTCACGTTCTATTGCAGCCATTGCCTCATCAATCACCTTGCCAATGGTAGGCTGAGGAGCCTGAGCCTGGATGTGCTCCCAGCGGGCTTCAGGTGGAACCCAGAAAATATTAGCAGCCAGATACTCGTCACGGTCTTCCGGGTCGGCGTACTCTGTTTCCTGTTTTGCCTTGAGTTCCTCGTATTTTTCCTGAAAGGCATCGGAGATGTATTTGAGAAAGATAAGACCGAGCACTACATGCTTGTATTCTGCAGCGTCCATGTGGCCGCGCAGTTTGTCGGCCATCTCCCAGAGTTTGTTCTCAAAGCCAAGGTTAGCACCATTGTTGCTTTTCACAGCCACTTATAACCCTCCATCAAACCTTTGAATAAATCGGTAATTTAAAACGATAACTTAGTGTAAAAAAATGTTATTTCCTTAAGCAAATGCTCTTTATTAAATTCTCCCTTGCCAGTGCCACCTTTACTCCGTTGTAATTTTTACAAAGCAGGAGTTTTGTGTTCCTGCCTGAAAGCATGGCACAGGGCTCTGCCACTCCATAGACCCCGATCTTGCTGAAGACAAACTCTGAACGAGGCGCCCGGGGATGGCTTTCATAGTAAAAATCTATTAGCCACTTTGGAATGAACCTGGTATAAAGGTTTAATTGTTTCGCAGCATAACTTATAGCCTGCTCCTTTCTTTTTACCCATGCTGAGGCAAGACATCTGAGTTCCTCTGGAGAGATTCCTGCCTCAGCACAGGCCGTCTTTATTGCCGCAAGCACCTTTTCTCCATCTTCGTCCTTTTTGCACCCAACACCACATGTATAAAGCCGGTTTGCCTCGGTGGCAGTTGTCACCACAGGGTCAGCACCAGTAATTGAACTTACAAGATAGGCAAGTTCATTTGCCCCGCCTTCGTGTCCTGAGAGGGTGCTTATCACATAACGGCCAACCTCATCAATTGTGACAACTGCAGGGTCAGAGTATTTGTCTTTCATACAAGGGGCTATAACCCTGTTTACAATCCCCAGGGACATTACGAATACAAGCCCTCTGTATTCGTAGAATATCTTTCTTACATGTTCAGAAAGTTTCGTAAAACTTTCTACTTCTATGTTTGAACCCACTACCTGCTCAACGCCCTTTCTTACATGAAGACTGGCACCAAGTTCTTCTGCAACAAGCCCTCCCAGCTTCAGCCCTTCAGAGGTTATCACAATCACTGCTGTGTCTTTTTTTTCTTTATCCATTATTGCAAAAATCCTTAGCCAGGATGCCTGAGACAGATATTATGCTTGCTTTCAATCGTGAAAACACAGATACAGTATGGTTATAAAATAGATATTATTTTTTCAATATCCTTTAGAGAAGTTACATGAACATCCTTTGTAACAGGATATGTTTCATCTCCAGGATACACAATAAAACCCTTTTTGCATCCAAGGTCCTGCATGGCTATCCAGAATCCTCTACCTGGTTTTGGAGTCATTGAAAACTTAATCTCTATTGCCACAGGTCTGTTTCTTTTATCAAGTGCAAGCAGGTCTATCTCGGCTCCAGAGGCTGTCCTGTAGTAATAAAACGGTGTAGCAGGTGGAGCCATTCTTGTAATCATCTCTATTACAAAGCCCTCCCATGAACTACCCAGAATTGGATGGCCATAAAGGTCGTCCATGCTCTTTATCCTCAAAAGAGTATGAAGCAGTCCTGAGTCCCTGATATATACCTTCGCTGACTTTACAAGCCTCTTTTTGATGTTAGAATGATATGGAATCAGTTGTCTTACAATAAAGGTGTCTTCTAAAATACCGAGGTAGTTTTTAACTGTTGGAGCAGATATTCCAAGAGATAGAGATAACTGGCTTGCATTCCAGAGTCTTCCCTGCATATGGGAAAGCATTTGCCAGAATTTCCTGATATTGGAGGCAGGAATCCTTATACCAAGTTGAGGGAGATCCCTCTCAAGATAGGTCCTTATAAAAGCCTCTCTCCACTGGTAACTATCTTCATTTGTCCTGGCAAGATAACTACGAGGGAGCCCGCCCCTGAGCCATAATCTGTTGATATTATAATCTATCTCTTTCAGGTTAAAAGGAGAAAGTTCATGGTACACAATTCTTCCTGCCAGACTTTCTGATGCCTGTCTCGTTAATTCCGGAGATGCTGAGCCAAGTATCAGGAATCTTCCATTTTTCCGCTTTTTATCAATAAGTGCCCTCAAAACAGGAAATATTTCAGGCATCCTCTGTATCTCGTCTATTATTACGAGTTTGTCCTGGTGCTCCATCAGATATATTTCAGGCTCTGCAAGTTTGTCGTAATCTGATGGTAGTTCAAGATCAAGATATATCGTCCTTCTCTTTATCTCCTTCTGAATCTGTTTTGCAAGGGTGGTTTTGCCAACCTGCCTGCACCCTATTATCCCAACTACAGGAAACCGTCTGAGTGTGCTTATTACTTTATTCTTCAGGTCTCTATTTATCATGCTTGTATTTTAAAGGATTGCCTTTAAATTTTCAAGGTAGTTTCATTTTTTATCAGAGCCTTCCATATCCTTAAGAAACATGCCGCTTAGTATATCATTGGCGCAGAACTTACCACACATGGTGCACATGTGTTCATCGCCATTTCCTCTACGGTCTTTTATCTCCTTTGCCCTTTCAGGGTCTATGGAAAGGGCAAACTGCCTTGCCCAGTCCATATCACGGCGTGCCTTAGACATCTCCTTGTCACGGTCTCTGCGGCCAAGTTTGATCATGTCGCCTATATGGGCAGCAATCCTTGCAGCCATCACACCCTCACGGACATCCTCTGGAAAGGGAAGACCAAGGTGCTCAGAGGGGGTAACATAACAGATAAAATCTGCACCATAGGCAGAGGAAAGGGCAGCACCAATGGCGGCTGTAATGTGGTCGTAACCAGGGGCAATATCGGTTGTTATTGGACCAAGCATGTAGAAGGGTGATTCGCCTGACATCCTTTTCTCCAAGATGATATTTGCCTCTATCTCGTTTATCGGTATATGCCCGGGGCCTTCCACCATGGTCTGGCATCCCATATCACGACCAATCTCTGCCAGTTCACAGTTTATAAGCAGTTCCTGAATCTGCACCCTGTCTGTTGAATCATGTATTGCACCAGCCCTGAAACCATTACCAAGGCTCAGCACCACATCGTGTTTTTTCAGTATCTCGACCACACGGTCAAAGTGTTCATAAAGTGGGTTTTCCCTGTTGTTATGCTCCATCCAGGCAACCATGTAAGAGCCGCCCTTTGAGACAAGCCCACCATAGCGGTAGTGCTGTCTGCGTAGCATCTCAACGGTTCTACGGTTTATACCACAATGAATCGCCATAAATGCCACTCCCTCTTCACATTGCCTCTCGGTGACCTCCCAGAGCAGTTCCTCGGGCATGTCAACGGCTGTGCCGTATCTTTCAATAGAAAGTGCAAATGCCTCATAAAGGGGCACTGTGCCAATAGGTAGTGTGATTGCATCCATCACAGCCTTACGGATTGTAGCTATATCTCCGCCAACGCTTAGGTCCATCAGTGTATCAGCCCCATATCGCTCAGCAACCCTTGCCTTTTCTACTTCCATATCCAGGTCAATAATTTCAGTGGATGTTCCAATCGAGGCATTGACCTTTGTTCTCAGCCCCTTACCAATGCCAACAACTCTGGTCTTTCTGTTAGGGTTTGAGGGAATAACGATCTGACCTTTAGCCACACGCTCAAGCACTACCTGCACATCAAGCCCTTCGTCTTCAGCCACTTTCCTGATTTCCTCGGTTATTTCACCTTTTCTTGCTCTTTCAAGTTGTGTCATAAAAACCTCCTTTTTGCGTTTATTGCGTTGATTGCGTTCATCGCGTTAATTGCGTTGGTTGTGTTGATTAGGTCAAAATTTCCGTTCATAAAACGAAACTATCCTTTCTTTTTAAGCCTAATCTCTGATGCTCAAAATCACCACTATCTCTCTGCCCTTAACCTCAATCATCTTTACATCCTCTGGAGAGCCTATCTTAATCACCCTCTCCTCTGGCAGTGTGAGTTCCTGACAGACATAAATCTCTCTTTTACCCTTCAAGAGTCCGTAGTCCATTAATTTCCTGAGTATCACCTTTGAGTTATGCTCGCGGTCGCATAGTATGGCAACCCTTTCGTGCTCAAGCACCTTTTCAAGCCCTTCAAGGGGCCTGCCATGAAATGAAAATACCCGAACATTCAGCCACGGCTCCTTTATCCTTGCAAAGGCAACCTGAATGCTTGAAACACCCGGCACCACCTCTTTGACTGCATCCTTTCCAAATCTGTCTATAATCTTCTGCGAAAGACTGTATATTCCTGCATCACCTGTAACCATTACGGCGGTTTTCTTTGCCCTGTGCTCATCGATTAGTTCCATTATCCGCTCAATGCTGGTCTCTTCATATACGGTTTGGTCCTTTTTTGGCATGACGGATTGTAACTGAAGTTTGCTTCCTATCAGCACCTCTGCTTCCTGTGCCTTTTTGCGTGCAATCTCTGTAATGTACTGAGGGCCACCAGGACCTCCGCTTATAACCACTATCCATCCCATCTTCCTTCTCCAATCAGTCTTTTTTTCATGTCAAAAAGATAAACCTCGGTGTGTCTGAAACCGAAGTCACTGGAGATCTTTTTTGCAATCTCCCTGGCAAGTCTGTCAAAAGCCTTAATCTTTTGCCTGTAGGTTGCCACCTTGATTATCTCCTCCACTGTATTGAAATCACCACTTATGCCAAGAAATTTTTTAACGAAATCGGTTGCCTGAGGCGAGTTACGGGAATGGGTGTCATAGTATCCCATCAGTATCTTTGCCAGTTTTCCCGGATGTCCACCGAAGACGACCTCTTTTACACCCTTTTTAGATGCATACTTAAGTGCAAAGCCAATGAAGTTACTCGTCTGAACAACCCTGATATCTCCGAAAATCCTCTTTAAGGCATCCTCACCAATCTTTCCAGGAGAAAAAAACAGTTTTAA
>WFMM01000041.1 GCA_015484595.1 Nitrospirota bacterium
ATGGGTTTAAGACCATTACAGCAAACTCAGGTAAAAAGGCCATAGAGGTCTTTCAGGCGGTAAGGCCTGACATCGTGCTGCTTGACATCATGATGCCTGACATGGATGGATACCAGGTCTGTAAAGAAATACGAAGGCTTCAGGGAGACATCCACATACCGGTAATAATGGTTACTGCCCTTGAATCAATAGATGACAAGGAAAGGGCTGCAGAGGTAGGGGCTGACGACTTTATATCAAAGCCCATTCATAAGACCGAGCTATTAATAAGAATAAACTCCCTCCTGAGGATAACATCATATCAGAAGCGTCTTTACCATAAAAATCGAGAACTCCAGAGGCTTAACCTTCAGCTTAAACAGACCCAGAAGGCAAAGGAAGAGCTTATCCACATGATTGTGCACGACCTGAAAAACCCTCTTACTGGCATCTACGGAAACCTTGAACTTCTGAGGTTCCGTAAAGAGCAGCTTGACGAAAAACAGGCCGTGCTTATTGACAAGGCAATGGTTGCAAGTGAGAGGATGATGAACATGATACAGAACATCCTTGATGTGTACAAACTCTCCGAGGGGAAAATAAAGCCAAGACTCACAGAGGTAAACATAACCGAACTGGTTAACGACTGCATTGACCTTTTCAGGATTGCTGCATCATTAAAGGGTGTATCAATAGATATACTATCAGACCTGGAAGAGGACCAAACATTAACCACTGACCCTGACCTCATGAAAAGGATAATCGGAAACCTCCTTTCAAACGCTATACGGCATAGTCCAGAAAAAAAGACGGTTATCATCGGCATTACCCATCTTGGCACTCACATCCTTCTTTATGTTCGAGACCAGGGTCCGGGCATCCCCGAGGAGCTTAAAGAAAGGGTTTTTATCCCCTTTGAGCAGCTTCAATCAGTGGGTGAAAACAGGGCTGTTGGAAGTGCTGGCCTTGGGCTTACCTTTTCAAAGATGGCCATAGAAACCCTGGGTGGCAAGATATGGGTTGAAGACCCTCCTGACAGGGTTGGAAGTATCTTCAAGCTAAAGATTCCCGTAAAACAGCCCGCAACACTTAAAAGCAGTGTTTAGTCCTTCCCCATCTAAGCCCAAAGAACAGAGTAAGTTTTTTATAATATCCCTATGAAAAACACCAGAGATGTCATCGTCCTTCTTGGCCCCACCTCTGTTGGTAAGACAGCCCTTTCGATAAAAATCGCAAGGGCACTTGACACTGAGATAATAAGTGCTGACTCCATGCAGATTTACCGTGGCATGGACATCGGAACCGCAAAGCCCTCAAAGGAAGAACTCTCAATGGTTCCTCACCACATGATAGACATAGTTGAGCCCTCTGAGCGATACAGTGTGGGCAGGTTTATTGAAGAGGTCATCCCGATAATAGAGGGGCTTCACAAAAGGGGCAAGATACCCCTTGTGGTTGGTGGTACAGGGCTATACATCAAGGCCCTTACCAGGGGGCTCTTTTCAGCACCCGAGGCTGACGAGGACCTGAGGGCAGAGCTTAAAAGACAGGAGGCTGAAAATCCAGGCTGCCTTTACAGAAAGCTCAAAGAGTTAGACCCGGAAAAGGCAGCCTCCCTTAATCCCAATGATACAAGAAGGATAATCCGTGCCCTTGAGGTCTGCTTCAGGGCTGAGCGTCCCATATCAGAGCTTCAGAGGGAGTTCACATCCCCCCTGCCTTACAGTTTCACAAAGATAGGCCTTACGAGGCTGCGTAAAGAGCTTTACAGGATGATTGAAGAGCGGGTGGATGAGATGTTTCAGCGGGGCCTGATTGAAGAGGTAAGAAGGCTCCTTGAGAAAAACCCCTCTGAAACCCCTCTTCAGGCGATTGGCTACAAAGAGGTAATCAGCTATCTTGAAGGTAAAAAGAGCCTTGAGGAAACCATCCACCTTGTTAAAAGAGCCACTAAGCGCTATGCTAAACGCCAGTTTACATGGTTTCGTAAGGAGCCTGACATACAGTGGGTGGATATAACAGGGCTATTTGACACAGATGCCATATACAGGCGGGTGCTTGAAAAGACCACCCTCAGGAGTTTTATTTCAGACGAACCACGGTGACACCTTCGCCACCTTCTGCTTTGGTGCCAGCCCGAAAGCTCTCAACCAGAGGATGCTCTCTTAAAAACTCTCTTATTGCCTTTGAAAGCACTCCCTTTCCGATTCCGTGAATTATCCGGACCTCTTCCAGCTCAGAAAGTGCTGCCTCATTGAGAAACCTCTCCACCTCACTCAGTGCAGGGTCAACCCTGTATCCAAGGAGGTTTATCTCCCTTGGTGTAACCGAAAGCTCCTCCCTTTCCCTGATGGCCTCCACGGTCTTTTCCTCTGGCACAAACTCCTCTTCAGGGCTAAGCTCCTCAAGGGCTGTCTCAATCTCTCTTCCCTGAACGAGCACCTTACAGCGGCGGCTCTTTTCGTTAAAACCCATTACCCTGCCAGATATGTTAAGTCCCCTTATTCTGACAGGGGTGCCAGGCTTCGGAGGCTCACTGAATCCCTCATCAGAGGGGCCATGGGTCTCTATTTTCTTTTCAAGCTCCTTAAGTTTCTTTAACTCCTCTCGTGCCCTCTGTCTGTCTCTTTTCTTTAGCTCTTCAAGATGTCTGTAAGCCTCGGTCTTTATGCTTCTTAGAAGCTCCGTGGCCTCCTCCTTTGCCTTCTTTAAAATCTCTTCCCTTTTAAGCCTTAACTCCTCCTCTTCCCTCTTGAGCCGCTCTCTAATCGCCTGATTTTCCCTTTTAATCTGCTCTAACTCTGAGAGCTCCCTGTGCAGTTCATCCTGCTTCTCCTTTAAGGCAGCCATTAATCTCTCAAGCCTGTCTGAGCCCTCACTCAGATATCCCCTTGCATTGTCTATAATCTCCCGTGGCATACCAAGCGCCTCGGCAATACTGAGGGCATGAGAGCTACCTATCTGGCCAACCCTGAGTCTGTATGTGGGGATGTATTGAACCTGTCCGTCAATTTCTATCTGTTTCATCTGCATTGCTGCATTGACAAGCCGTGGCTCCTGATAGGCAAAGGCCTTGAGCATTCCAAGGTGAGTGGAGACAGAAACGAGGGCACCCCTGTCAAGTATGCTTTTAAGGACAGCACAGGAAAGTGCCCCGCCCTCTTCAGGGTCTGTGCCGGTGCCAAGTTCGTCAATGATGACCAGTGTTTCCTGGTTTGCCTTGCTGACTATCTCCTTTATACGGATTATGTGTGCAGAAAAGGTTGAAAGACTCTGCTCAATGGACTGCTCATCACCTATGTCTGCAAGCACATCCCTTAGAAGTGGTAGCACCGTGCCGGAGGATGCAGGCACCGAAAGCCCACTTAGTCCCATAAGCACTATCACCCCAACGGTCTTAAGCGTAACGGTCTTTCCACCTGTGTTAGAGCCGGTGATAACCATCCCCTGAGCGTCCCTTCCAAGTTCAAAGTCAAGGGGGACGAGCTTATCCTCTCTGTTTGCCACTCTCAGGGTCTTCCACAAGAGGGGGTGTCTTCCCTGTACGATCTTTATAATGCCTGCTCTGCTAATCTCTGGCATGGTGGCAGAGATTTCATCAGAAAAGGCTGCCACTGCATGAAGGCTGTCTACCTGAACCACAATCTGGTAGTCATACTCTATATCAGAAAGCGCCTCCCTTAACATGGCCGAAAGCCTCTTCAGTATCCTGAACTCCTCTAACTTCTCCTCTGCTCTGAGGCTTTCAAGCTCGTCACCAAGCTGCTGAACCTCCCGGGGCTCTACAAACACGGTCTCCCCTGTGTTTGATATGTCATGTATAACGCCCTTTATGTGCCCCTTTGAATCACTCTTTACAGGGATAACCCATCGGCCGTTACGCTCTGTTATGTAGAAGTCCTGTATGTGGGGCTTTAGCTCTCTTCGGTTAAGGATGTCCTCGAGGGTCTTTTTTATCTTCTCTGAAAGCCTCCTTATTGAGCGGCGGATGTAAAGAAGCTCCTCAGAGGCATTGTCGTTTATGCCTCCGTCACGGGCTATTGCCCGTTCAATCTCTCTCAGGATGTGAGGATGACCGTTAATGGAGGATAGCAGGCTCTCTATGTGCTCCAGTTTTGTCTCCCTTGAAAGCCTCTCTAAGTTAATTGCAGAGGAAAGAAGGGGTATGAACTGCCTTAACTGAAGCGGCTCAAGCACAGCATCTTCAGGCCTTAGTAGCTCAAAGAGCCCATTCATGCTCTCAAAGGGCTCAATGCCTGTTGAACGCCCCTCGGAGCGTAGAATGGAAAGCTCTGAGATAAGCCTTTGCCTTCTGAGGATATCCTCTTCTGTGTTAAGGGGCCTAAAGGAAAGCACTCTCAGTCTTCCAGGCTCGGTTGTGGCATGGGAGGCGATCATCTTTAAGACCTTGTCAAATTCCAGAACCCTTAAGGTGTGTCTATCCATTGATCCTCTCTAAAAGCCTGTTATAGACCTCTTTAAAGACCTTCTCAGGAGGCTCTGAGGCATCAACTACCACAAACCTGCTGGGCTCATCTTTTGAAAGCTCTAAAAAACCCTCTCTCACCCTCTGGTGAAACTCAAGGCTTTCCTGCTCAAAACGGTCAGCCTTTCCTGTATTGCGGTTACGGCCAAGACCTGTCTTGACATCGAGGTCAAGGAGCACCGTAAGGTCGGGCTTCAGCCCGCCTGTTGCTATTTCATTCAATCTGTAGAGTGTCTCCAGATCAAGTCCTCTTCCAAAACCCTGATAGGCAAAGGTTGAGTCCATGAACCTGTCACATATCACAACCTTGCCGCTTTGAAGGGCAGGCTCTATAACCTTTTTTACATGCTCTGCCCTGTCAGCAAAGTATAAAAAGAGCTCGGTAAGGGGGTAAAGCCCTTTCAATTGTGGGTCAAGCAGAATCTGTCTAATCCTCTTACCTGCCTCTGTATCTCCTGGCTCAAAGGTCTCAACCACCTGATACCCATCCTGTCTTAAGGCATCTGCAAGCCTCTTAAGAACCGTGCTCTTTCCTGCCCCCTCAATGCCCTCAATGCTTACAAAAAATCCCCTCACGAAAGCACTGCCTCCTTGAGCTCAGAAAGGAACTGAAACACCCTCTCTGCCTCCTGAGGGCTTCTGCTTCCAGCACCACAGGATGGCGTAAGAAGCGACTGTTTTATAAGCCTTTCTTCAGAAACACCTTTCGATAGGTCTTTTATCTGATAAAGCAACTTATCTTTAAGCATCCCCACATCCACCGTGTTTATTGCCTCTGTTGTTGGAACCACTCCCCAGGCTATAATCCCGCCCTTATCAATAAATTCTGCTATCTCCCTTTCGTATGCCCTGAAGGCATCAAAGTAGTCAAAGGCATCAAAGTTAACTATCCTTACGCCGCTTTTAATCACCATGGCCCAGTCAGCCTTTCCACAGCAGTGTATCCCTGAGAGTGCTCCATCCGAGTGTATGGCATCAACCACAGAGGCAAGCATCCTCAATGCCTCTTGCTCACTTACACCAAGATAGCTGCTGCTCCCAAGGGCTGAAAGTATGGGCTCGTCAATAAACATTATCACCCTTTCTGCAAAGGCCCTGAGCCTCTTTATCTGCCACCGTGCCTTAAGTGAAAGAAGCATGACGGCCACCTCTCTGAGTTCCTCGTTAAAGTAGGTGTATCTTCCTTCAGAGTCCTTAAGGCCAAGGCTGAATGTAAGGGGGCCTGTAATCTGTCCCTTTACAGCCCTGAGTTTCCTTCCCCTTAGAGCAACCTCAAAGGCATAAAAGCCTGCTGCGTACTCAGGGGATATGGGAAACTCCCTGCCCGAGGCAGCGGCTTCGTAAAAGACATTAAGCTCATCCTGGGTAACCTCAGAGACCTTGACCTCCCCTTTTTGCTGGTCTTCCCTGATACCTGGAAAGCCCTCGGAGAACTGGGGGATCATGAACTCTCGGAAAGAACGCCTCGGAAGCTGAGGCCAGAATGGTATATCACAGCCCTTAAAGACCAGCTCTACTGCCTCCTCAGGCTCCAAAAAGGGCAGACTTCCTATCCCGGTCGTGCTAAAGGGACTGAACACATAAACCTCCTTTTAAAGACAGGGTGTAGGGTGTAGGGAGTAGTTTTTAGTTTTGAGTGCATAGTTTTTAGTGTCTATTAAAGAGACAAACTCAACACTCAAAATTCAACACTCAACACTAACTACACCCCACCCAACGCTTTCAAACCCAATCAGCGCTATTAACGCAATTAACGCAAAAAACGCGATAAACGCAACTAACGCAATCAACGCAACTAACGCAATCAACGCAATTAATAATATCCGAAAGG
>WFMM01000042.1 GCA_015484595.1 Nitrospirota bacterium
CTGCCATAGACCTGGTCACCAAGCACGGGGTGCCCAATGGAGGCAAAATGTACCCTTATCTGATGAGTCCTTCCAGTGGCGAGTCGAGCCTCCACCAGAGTGGCTCCCTTTAGCCTCTTAAGGACTCTCCAGAAGGTCTTTGCATATCTGCCCCTTCTTGTGCGGGTTGACATCTTCTTACGATGGGTTTCAGACCTGCCGATGGGTCTTTCTATCACCCCTTCTTCTTCCTTTAATTCACCGAAAACCAGGGCATAATAGAGCCTTTTAATGGTTCTTTCCTTGAACTGACTGACCAGTCCGTAGTATGCATTGTCAGAAAGGGCAACAACTATCAGACCTGATGTGTCTTTGTCAAGTCTGTGAACCACACCGGGCCTGAGTGGCCCACCTATGGAGGCGAGTTTCCCAATGTGAAAAAGCAGTGCGTTCATCAGGGTGCCCCTTCTGTGGCCTGCTGCTGGGTACATCACGAGCCCAGGGGGCTTATTTACAACCACTATGTCATTATCACGATATACTATCTCAACAGGTATCGGCTCTGGCAGGAGCTCTTCAGTGGGCTCCTCTGGAATGCTTACATTGACCTTCTGGGATGACCTGAGCCTGAAGCCAGCCTTTACTTGAGAATCATTTACTGTAATAAACCCTTCCTTTATAAGTTTTGTTACCGATGAGCGGGTCCTGCCGAGTTTTTCTGAAACAAAGAGGTCAAGCCTCTTCCCACTGTCTTCATCTGATACCAAAAGCGTGATCTGGTTCATCCTTGAGGGGTTAAAGGAGAATCTCTAAGAGCCTGTCAAGCTCATCAAGGCTGTAGTACTCTATTTCTATTCTGCCCTTTTTACCGCTGTGACGGATCTGTACCTTGGTGCCAAGCGATTGCCTGAGTTTTTCCTCAAGAGCAAGGATGTTAGGGTCCTTTTCCCTCTTTTTACCTGCCTTTGCAGGTTTTTTGGTCTTTTTTTGAGCACATAGCCTCTCTGTTTCCCGTACACTGAGCCCCCTTTTGACAACCTCCCTGGCTACCTCTGTCTGTAATGACTTTGTTGGAAGCGAAAGAATTGCCTTGGCGTGTCCAAGGCTTATGCGGTCGTTTGCTATAAGTTCTTTAATTCCAGGTGGGAGGTTCAGGATGCGTAAATAGTTGGCAATTGTTGCCCTGTCTTTACCCACCCTCTTTGAAAGCTCCTCCTGCGTATAACCATACTCTTCGATGAGCCTCTTAAATGCCTCTGCCATCTCCAGTGGGTTAAGGTCATCACGCTGGATGTTCTCCACAAGGGCAAGCTCAAGTGCTGTCGATGAGTCGGCATCTTTTATGATTGCAGGGATCTTATTAAGCCCGGCCGCCTTTGCTGCCCTCCAGCGGCGCTCACCTGCTATCAGGTAATACCCCCCTCCTTCAGCCTTCCTTACGATTACAGGCTGAAGCACCCCCTTTTCCTTTATGGATTGGGCAAGCTCCTGAAGCCCCTTTTTGTCAAAGTCTTTACGGGGCTGCTCAGGCCCAGGTTTTATCAGGGATACCTCTATCTCCTTCAAGCCCTTTTCAGGTATAAGGGCGTTAAGCCCTCTGCCCAGTGCCGGTTTCATTGAGTATCTCCTTTGCAAGTTTTAAATAGCTTTGAGCACCCTTTGAGCGGGCATCGTAAAGCATGACAGGCTTTCCAAAACTTGGAGCCTCACTAAGTGTAACATTTCTTGGAATGACAGTGGAATATACCCTGTCACCAAAAAAACGCCTCACCTCATCAGCCACCTGATGTGATATAGAAGTCCTTCGGTCAAACATGGTAAGCAGCACCCCCTCTATCTGAAGCTCAGGGTTAAAGGCACCCTGCACAAGCTCTATGGTCCTGCTAAGCATTCCAAGCCCCTCAAGTGCATAGTATTCACACTGAACAGGCACGAGCACCGAATTGGCTGCAACGAGCCCATTTAGGGTTAAAAGCCCAAGTGAGGGAGGACAGTCTATTATTATAAATTCAAACCGGTCAGAAATCCTTTCAAGCGCCCTCTTAAGTATGTATTCCCGTCCCTCTACATCAACAAGCTCTACCTCTGCAGCAATCAGGTCTATGGAGGATGGAAGGAGTCTCAGGTTTTCAACAGAGGTTTCAAGCACGGTTTCGGTTATGTCAGCCCTTCCTGAGATGACATCGTAAATGCTTGAAGTGAGCTCTGAGCGGTCAAAGCCGAGGCCGCTTGTGGTGTTACCCTGAGGGTCAATGTCCACCACCAGTATCTCCCTACCGGCAAGGGCTATGGAGGCGGATAGATTGATGGCGGTGGTGGTTTTTCCAACCCCACCCTTCTGGTTTGCTATGGCAATGGTCTTTCCCATATCAAGGAGTGTTCCACGTGGAACATTTTCTGTGATGTTTATATTTGAGCCTGTTAAGCAGGCTCAAAATTATTGATTTTTAATTAAAATATCCTGTTTCAAAAATCTATCATCAGGGCTTTGAGGGGCTTCGCCCCTCAAACTCCCCAATAATTTGATGAATTTATTTTGATCCTTATTTCGGGGGTTTTCAAAGGGGGTTCATCCCCTTTGAGACACCACTCAAACTCTCCAATAAGGTTAAATTTTTTCTTATTAATTAGTGTTTCAAAAGGGCAAGGCCCCTTTGCCTAAACAGAAAAAGTCTACTTTTTTCGGGGTCTGGGGGCGTTGTCCCCAGTGAATACCCTTGATTTTCTTATACACCCTTCTTTTACATCTAAGTGTTCCACGTGGAACTATTATAACCTAACGGGGCAGTATAATAAAGTCATGCCCGTTCAAGAGAAGGAATCCTCTCCAACAATCTCTGCAATCGAAAGGTATCGTTCAGTATATTTTTCTGCCTCTTTGTCCAGAAAGAGGAGCGACAAATCATGACCACCCTGTCCTTCAGGACGGTAACACTGTTAAAACCAAAAGAAAATACCTCATCAAAGAGTGCTTTGTTTTTTTGATAAAAATCATTCAGAGCCTCTTCCATCTCCGGTTTAATTGTGGGTCTTGGAATAAAACCCTTTGATAGCTCCTGATAATACATGATTCTTCCCTTTCTGTCTTTGGTTATATGAATCTCTCCGACAGGGCAGTTTACCCACAGGCTGACAATTACACTATATGGAGCCCTTGTGTGGGATACGATCTTTATCTCTACAGGTCTTCCTCTGAATCTGCCAGAAACGGAAAGGGAATACTCACAAAGATTGAACCTGTACTGAGGGTTCTGAAGTATCAGGGCAGGCCTTTTTAGCCTTCCCTTCATTATCAGGTAGTTAACAGAAATAAAAAAGGCCACTATAAATGATATTATTACAGTGGCCATTGTGTATTCCAGGTAGAGGGGCACCCTCTAAGCTTTATTTTTTGTTTGATGTGCTTAGCGTCTTTAAAACCTTAACGCCCAGAGGTGTAATTCCATATCCCTTTCTCTGATGGCTTGTTACCAGGTTCATGGTCTTGAGTTTTTTCATGTTCTGCCTGATACGGTCGGCAGGTATGCGGAGCCTCTTTTCCAGGTCCTTTGAGGGTATGTTACCATGTTCACGAAGTAGCTTCAGTGTCTTAATTATCCAGGGTTTTGCACTCTTACGGTCAGCGATTATGAGCTTTTCCTTTAGATCATAAAGCTCGGAGTCCTTGACATTGCCCATTGCCTTTTTGTAGTTTTCTATATCCTCACCAATGTATTCAAACTCGATTCGAACCGCTCTTTCTGTGTCAAAGTCCACCTCTCTTTCAGCAAGCTCGGAGAACTCTTCCATGAACTGCTCATAAGAGCTGTAACCACACCTGGCAAGCTCTTCCTCTGTAATATCAGCGAGTTTCTTGAAGTCCACATCAAGCACCCTTAAAAGACCCAGCTGATGAGCCCTGTATATCTTTCCTCTCAGTACCCTCAGCGTATCCCAGGGCTGAAAGGTAAGCGTAATCTTCCCACTCTTTATGTCTTCATGATACTTCTTTAAAAACCTAAACATCTCCAAAACCTCCCATTTATACTATATCCTTAACCTTGGACAAAATATATTATTCTATACAATTATAAAATATTTTGTCAAAAAAATAAAGGTGTTACCCCTTTATTAAGCGTCATATAGTGAACCTTTCATTTTTTATAAACCAGTTTGTTATTTTAATTTAAAATAGATTTCGTTTTGGTATATTATTTGCTTAAATAATTTAATAATGTATAAATTTACTAAATTTAAGGTCTTATATAGTGCCTTTTTATGTGTGAAAATACACAATGCTGTGAAATTTCACACATATGTTCTTCGTATTATATTGATTCTTAGCTTAATTTCTTTTTTACAGACCAAATCTTCATTTGGGGGAATAACTTCCTGCACAGACTGTCACGGTCAGCCACCTGCTGAGGGTGCAACAAGGTCAGCAGGAACAGGTCAGCTTGGAGGTGGTCAGGTAATCGGTTCACACTCAATCCATGTTACACAGCTTGGCCTTGCCTGCACTGAGTGTCATGTGGACAATGGAACGAATCTCAGCCATCGTAATGGTGTAATCAACTTTGTAACGATTCGTGGTGGCTCCTATTCACCATCAGCTTCAGAGACAGACCTTTCAAACACAGGTGAGCCGCTTCAGGACATAGAAGACGGCACAGGGCTTGGTACCTGTAATAACACTGGTTGTCACGGTGTGCAGTCACCAACCTGGGGGACAACAACAAACAA
>WFMM01000043.1 GCA_015484595.1 Nitrospirota bacterium
GCTCAGACTTATCTTCAGGAAAACGGCTTATGTCAAATCTGTCCCTTGAGGGGTCAAAGTCAACAGACTTTTTACTTCTTTCGTGATACCAGACATTGATTGCACCTGGAATGTGACCATCCACATACTCTGCCTTTTTCCTCACATCAAAGACCTTTATCTTTCCAAGATTGGTCTTGACAAAGGCTGCATCCACCACCTTAACGCCAGGAATTGACTCAGGAGTGAGGGGTTTCTTGGCCCACACCAGAGCAGGCAATAAAATAACCATTAGCATGATTGATATCCTTTTAAAAAAGGTCTTCATCTCTCTTACCTCCCGTCTAAAGTTCTTCAAAGGGGAACCCTTTGTTTTTATAATTTATATCGTCCTAAGTTTAAAAAACTTTAGCCTAAAAATTGTTAAACAGGACTTGAATTGTCCTGTTTTTTTTTATATAATTTATTAAAGGGGGTCCTTTGAAGGGGGCACTTGAAAAAACTGTTAGCTTTGTAACTAAGCTTGTCAGGTTAGAGACATGCGAAGAACTTTACGAACTGGCTGCCGAGGCAGTAAAGGAAGTTCTTAACGCAGACCGCTCCGCCCTGCTTCTTTTTGGTAAGGACGACAGGGTTCACTTCGTTTCATGGAATAATCTTTCCAGGGGATACAGGGTAGCAGTTGATGGTCACAGTCCCTGGGCGAAAACAGACCTCTCAGCCCGTCCGATATTTATAGATGATGTAATCCGTTCTGAATTGCCTGATTATGTAAAAAACGCTGTCCTGTCAGAAGGAATAGGTGCATTGTGCTTTGTCCCACTTTATTCTCCCCGTGAACTCCTTGGAAAGTTCATGGTTTACTATGACAACACCCACAGATGGACAGAGGAGGAGAAACAGCTTGCAGAGCTACTGGCAGACAGCCTCAGTGCCATAATCCTCAGGATAAGGTCCTACGAAAAGACGCTCAGGGCAAAGGAGTTACACCGTCGTGGTGAGTCAATCCAGAGGATACTGAACAGGCTGCTTAAGATATCGCTTGAGAATATATCCCTTGATAAAAAACTTGAAAGTGCACTTGATATACTGACCAAACTGCCTGAGATGGTTCTTGAGGAAAGGGCTGCGATATTTCTTGCAGACAATGAAAGAAAGACCCTCGTTTTAAAGGCACATAAAAACCTCTCAGAATTCCACACCAGGGTATGTAATGAGGTTCCCTATGGTTGCTGTCTTTGCGGTCTGGCAGCCCGACATGGAAAGATACAGTTTGCCGATTGCATTGACCACAGACATACCAATACCTATGAGGGAATTAAACCCCACGGGCATTATTGTGTCCCCATAATGGACAAAGATGAACTCCTTGGCGTACTTGTCTTATACACCCCTGACGGACAAAAACGAACCCCTGCAGACAATGTTGTGCTTGAAAACATAGCAGATGCACTGGCATCAACCATTGTTCATCATCGTATCCAATCAGCCCTGTGTAAAGCAGAGTCAGACTTAAGCACCTTCGCCTCGGTGGTCCACCAGTCAACAGAGGCTATTGTTATAACCGACTCTTCTGGCTCTATTGAATATGTAAACCCTGCCTTTGAGAAGATAACCGGCTACTCTGCATCAGAGGTTATTGGTAAAAATCCAAGGATCCTGAAAAGTGGAGCACATACAAAGGAGTTCTTTGCCCATCTATGGAAGACCATATCAGAGGGTGGTGAATGGGCAGGAAGGATTATAAACCGAAACAAAAAGGGCAATAACTACACCGAAGAGGCAGTTATCTTTCCCATCAAGGACGAACAGGGCAGTATAATAAAATACTGCAAGATTGCCAGGGATGTCTCAAGGGAGGTCCTGCTTGAGGAACAACTTCAGCAGAGTCAGAAACTCGAGGCCCTTGGCTCTCTTGCGGGTGGCATAGCCCACGACTTCAATAACCTGCTTACTGCAATAAAGGGTTATGCTGAAATCTCACTTGAAAGGATAAACGAGAGGCACCCACTTTATAAACCTCTGAACACAATCCTTCATGCCTCAAGGTCAGCAGAAAATCTGGTAAAGCAACTCCTTGCTTTTAGCAGACAGCAGATTAGCCAGCCAGCACAGATCAATCTCAACACGGTAATAAAGGGGCTTAGAACCATGCTCAGAAAGGTGATAGAGGAAGACATCACTATAGAATACAACCTTGCCAGTGAGGAGTCC
>WFMM01000044.1 GCA_015484595.1 Nitrospirota bacterium
AGGTAAAGGAACTTCAGGCACAGGGACGGATTGTTGCAATGGCTGGCGATGGCATTAACGATGCACCTGCCCTTGCACAGGCTCATGTGGGTATTGCCATGGGAACAGGAACAGATGTGGCAATGGAGTCAGCAGGGGTAACCCTGATTAAGGGCGACCTCATGGGTATTGTAAAGGCAAGAAAACTCAGCCGTGCCACCATGCGAAACATAAAACAGAATCTGTTCTGGGCATTTGCATACAACTCCCTTGGTGTTCCGATTGCAGCAGGGGTGTTGTATCCTTTCTTTGGCCTGCTTCTGAGCCCTGTGTTTGCAGCTGCAGCCATGAGCTTCAGCTCTGTCTCAGTGGTAGGCAATGCCCTCAGGCTTAAGAGGGTAAGGATTTAGATAGTATGGCGCATGAAGGTAAGAGCATAGTCCTTGTTGGTGGTGGACATGCTCATATGACCATCCTGTCAAAAACCCGTGAAATCATAAAAAGAGGTCACAGGCTTGTGCTGATAAGCCCATCTCCCTATCAATACTACTCGGGTATGGGACCTGGTATGCTTGCCGGTGACTACAGGCCCGAGGATATAAGATTCAATGTAAAAGGCATGGTTGAGCTTGGCGGAGGAAGGTTTATAGAAGATAGTGTGGTTGAGATAAGGGCACAGGAGAGATTGTTAATCTTAAAGTCAGGAGGGACTATAGAGTACGATGTAGTCTCTTTTAATATTGGTAGCCTGGTTTCTGAAGATAAGGGTCACGATGCTTCCGAAGGGGTTTTTACAGTCAAGCCAATTTATAATCTATACAGGGCACGAGAGATGATGATAGACTGGCCTGAAAACGCTCCACTAAGGATTATTACTATAGGTGGTGGTCCTGCAGCTGTAGAAGTAACGGGATGTGCCTGGGCATTGACTAAGTCGAAGAGGTTAGATGCATCCTTTGTGATAGTTGCTGGAGGTAGGCTTCTGAAAAAGTTTCCTGAAAGGATGCGAGAGATAGTTTTCAAAACATTCAGAAAGAGAGGAATAAGAATCATTGAAGGCTTAAGAGCTAAAGCAGCAGGAAGAAATAAGGTAGAACTTGAAAATGGAGATACTCTCATGGCAGACATTAATTTCATATCAACCGGAGTAAGACCACCTGAGCTCTTCACCAGATCGAACCTGTCTGTGGGGCCTGACGGTGGACTTTTGGTTAATGAATATCTCCAGTCTGTTGAACATCCCGAGGTCTTTGGTGGCGGCGATTGTATTTACTTTAAACCAGAACCTCTTGAGAAGGTAGGAGTGTATGCTGTAAGAGAGAATCCAGTGCTTTTTCATAACATCCTTGCAATGGCTGAGGGAGGAGAGCTTAAGAGATTTGACCCTAAAGGCGGTTATCTGCTTGTTTTTAACCTTGGTGAAAGAATAGGTGTATTCTGGAAAAATAGCCTGATTTTTAATGGAAAAACAGCATTTTTAATAAAGGATTATATTGACAGAAGATTTATCAGGAGATTCAGGATATAGCAATTCTGCTGAAAAGGTGGTATAATTAAATCAAGGTGATGGAGCCACACTACCTTAATAATATAAAGAGGAGTATCCTGAGATGAGTATCACCATTGTGGGTGGTGGTATCTCAGGATTGTCGCTTGCCTACATTCTGCACCAAAAAGATGCAACCTTAGACATAAAGGTTCTTGAGGCAAGGGAAAGACCTGGCGGAAAGATATGGACAGACAGGGCAGATGGCTTTCTCTGTGAAAGCGGAGTAAATGGTTTTCTTGACAACAAGCCCACAACCTTTGATTTTATAAAAACCCTTTCCCTTGAGCCTTTAAGAAGCAATGATGCTTCGAGGAAGAGATACATCTATCGTGGAGGAAAACTTCACAGACTTCCTGAAAATCCCCAGGCCTTCTTTTTATCAGGGCTTTTAACACCCTGCGGAAAGGGACGCATAATTTACGAACTCATTGCACCAAAAGGCAGGCAGGAGGATGAATCTCTTGCATCCTTTGCCACAAGGCGACTGGGTAGAGAGGTTTATGAGTATTTTATAGATCCAATGGCATCAGGTATATATGCCGGAGATGCTACAAAGCTGAGTCTTAAGAGCTGTTTTCCGAGGATTTATGAGCTGGAGAGACAGTATGGAAGCCTTATTAGGGCGATGATTCGGCTTCAGAAGGAGGCAAAGAAGACAGGTAAGAAGGTTGGCCCTTCTCCAGGTGGCGTGCTTACCTCTTTTTATGATGGTATGGAGACTGTTATAAGTGCTCTTAAAGAGGCACTTGCAGACAGAATTGTTACATCAAAGAGGGTTACAGGCATTGATAAAAGGGGCAGCACCTATACAGTTTATACCGAAGATGGTCAGAGCTTTGAGACTGAGCAGGTTGTGCTTGCCTGTCCTGCACACGATGCTGAAAAGATATTCAGGGAGCTTGACCCGGAGGTTTCAGGGCTTATGAAGAAAATACCCTATCCTCCAGTGTCGGTTGTCTGCCTTGGTTTCAGGTATGAAGATATAGAATACGATATTAACGGTTTTGGTTTTCTTGTGCCCTCTGTTGAAGGCCGTAAGATACTTGGAACACTGTGGGATTCAAGCATTTTTCCAAACCGTGCGCCCGAGGGCTATGTGCTTTTCAGGACAATGCTTGGTGGGGCACGCCAGCCTGATGTTGCACTTCAGGATGAACAGAAGCTTATAGACACCGTGCTTTCGGAACTTAAAGATATAATGAATGTGGATGTAAGACCCGAGTTTGCAAGAGTTTATGTGCATGAAAAGGCTATACCCCAGTACAATGTGGGGCATTCTTCATTGGTGAATGAGATTAAAAAGAGGATTAAAGAGAGATTTTCTGGACTTTATTTAACAGGCAATGCCTACGGTGGAGTTGGTTTTAACGACTGTATTTATAATTCCTATAAACTGTCCGATGAATTAATGAATGATTTAACCCGACAATAAAACCCCATTCACCCGTTACAGGG
>WFMM01000045.1 GCA_015484595.1 Nitrospirota bacterium
AACGCAATAAACGCAAACAACGCAATTTATTCCTACCGTGAAATTAATTTCATTTCTTGCTTTAATATTTTAACTACCTGTGGTATAATGATTTTGTCGTAATCAGTTTTTAGCCATGGGCCTTGTGGATTTTATTGAAAAGTACGGAGCTACTCTGTTAAAGGGTCTTTATCCTGTAGCTGGAGGACTGATTATTGCCATGCTCCTTAGCTCTGCTATTTACTACAGGCAATATCATCCCGAGTTAAAGAGGCAGGACTTCAGGCCTTCAACCAGGGTGGAGTCCTTTAATGTAAACAGGGCAGTTACAGAGATATTAAATAAAAATGTCCTTGGACTTAAGGTTACAGAGGAAAAGCCCACCAAAGGTGGAAAAGGTAAGGCACCTGCCACACTCAAGGATGTTACCCTGCTTGGGGTCTTTCTTGGAAGACAGAAGGTAGCGGTGTTAAAAAGCGGTGATGAGCTTTTGTATCTAAAGCCTGGTGATGAGATTTCAGGATACAGGGTGTCTGAGCTGAGGTTTGACAGTGTCCTGTTAAAGGGTAAGAGGGGAGGCTTTGTTCTAACTTTTCCAGAGGAAAAGCATAAAAGGCGTAAGACACTTAGTCCTCAGCCAATGACAGGGAGGACAGAGGCTCCATTAACCACGGATAAGATAGTGGTTAAACGGCAGGAGGTGCTTGAAAAGGCAAAGGACCTGAATAAACTGCTTACCACGACCCGAATTGCCCCCTATTACAATAAGGGTGAGTTTATCGGGTACAGACTGGCAATGCTAAAGAGAAACACCTTTTTGTACAAAATTGGGCTTCGGGCTGGAGACATAATTAAGAGGATAAACGGTGAGGATGTAAGCTCTCCTGAAAGGCTGGTCGAGATGCTTTCAAAGCTTGATACCCTTACGGCAGTCAACATTGACATGCTAAGAAGGGGAAAGAGGAAGACCCTGTTTATAGAGATAGAGGATTAGGATGATGAAAAAGGCAATCACTGCATTGATAGTCCTTTCTGTTTTGCTCTGTCCCTTTTCCGTGGTTTTGTCTTCACAGGATGGGACGAAAAAAGATGTGGGCATACACTTTCAGGATATGGAGCTTTCTGACTTTGTGGAGTTTGTGTCTGACTTTACAGGGACGAACATCGTTTACAACCCAAAGGTGCTAAGAGGAACGGTTACCATAAAGGCAAAGAGGAGCTTTTCTAAAGGTGAACTTCTTGAGATACTTAAGACCGTGCTTGAGATAAACAACTATGGCATGAATGTAAAGGACGGCATTGTCTACATCATTGACAAGAGGGCAGCCATAAGACTTGCACCTGAGTACAGGAAAAAGACAGAGCTCAAAAAGGACCGACTTTCTGTTACGGTTTTTCAGATGGAAAACATAGATGCCAAAGAGCTTACCGGTTTTCTTAACATCATTAAGTCAGACATAGGCAGATTTGTTTTAATGCCAAAGCTTAACACGGTCGTGGTAAAGGACAGGGGCGAAAATCTCAGGACCATGGCACGGGTTATAGAGAGCCTTGCAAAGATGGGAAAGGAGGTCACCATAAGGATTTATAAGTTAAAACATATTCAGGCCGCAGACCTTCAGAACTCCTTGAAGGGCTTTTTTGCAGGGCTTAACAAACTTAATTACACGATGGCAATGCCTGTGTTCATGGTGGATGCATCATCAAACTCCTTAGTGGTAGCAGCGCTGCCAAAGGACCTTGAGACCATTGAGGGAATCATTGAAAAGGTTGACAGAGAGGAAAAGTCGGCAACCTTTCCGAGGGTCTTTAAGTTGAAGTATGCGAGGGCAGAAGATGTGGAGAAGATTATAAACAAGATGCTTACAGGAATAAGGCCAAACAGGGGTAAGGGACCGGCAGGCACTGGTAAGATAATAGTGGCAGCAGACAGGGCAACAAACACCATATCAGTAATAGGAGACCCTGACACATACGCAAAGGTTCAGGCACTGATAGAGAAGCTTGACATACCGAGGGATCAGATCTTTGTTGAGGCGCTGATTATTGAGACCACCCTTGAAGAGGGGGCAAAGTTCGGCGTTGAGTGGCTTGCCGGTGGTGGCAGCAAGAACTTCGTTGGCACAGGCACATTTATAAATGAGGGCAATGTGATAGACCTTCAGTCACCAGTGCTCGAGGGTAATCCACCAAACCTCGCTGCCCTGCCTGGTGGTTTTTCTCTTGGAGTGCTTGGAGATGTAATCACCTACGAGGGTGTAAAGTTTCCCACCCTCAGTGCACTGGTTAACGCCATTAAGTCAAAGTCAGGTATCAACATACTTTCCAAACCCCAGTTGCTCACACTGGATAACGAGGAGGCAGAAGTCTTCGTAGGTGAAAACAGGCCCTTTCTGATAAGCACCAAGTTTGATGCTAACAACAACCCGGTGCAGACCTTTGACTACCGTGATGTGGGAATAAAACTGAAGATACTGCCCCATCTGGTTGACGACGACACCATACTGCTTAATGTATATCAGGAGGTAAAAAAGGTTGTTGCCTCTGCATCTGGTGAAACCTCTGCCCCGATTACGCTTACCCGAAGCACCACTACTACTGTTAAGGTCAGAGACAACACCACCATAGTGATAAGTGGACTCATCAAAAACGATGAATCGGTTACTGAAAAAAAGGTCCCCCTTCTTGGTGACATACCCATCATAGGTGCCCTTTTCAGGACACACGAAAAAAACTCTGAAAAGACCAACATGATGGTCTTTATAAATACCCGCATTATAAGAACGAAAGAGGGTATAAAGAGCCTTACAAAAGAAAAGGCTGACTCCCTTGGAAAAAAGGGAAAAGACGAGATAAACAGACAGCTTAAAAAGGAGCAGGAGACAGAAAAAGAAAAGAAAGAAAGCATCAACAAAGAAGAAAGCCCAAAGGAGACAGAGCACCATTATCTGTTTACAGTAAATACACCCTCTTTAGAAACCATACCCACTCTTAGATTTGAAAGGGCCATCACCTTTAACAGGGCATTTATGGAGGAGCCAGAAGGGAAGCTCCAGAAGCCTGTGGAGCCAGTTTATGCGGTTCAGGTTGGATACTTTATTTCTGAGAAAAACGCAAGGGCACTATTAGAGCTCCTCAGAAGTCACGGCTACTCTGGAGAGATTAAAAAAGAGGGAAAGGGTTACAGGGTGTTGATTGGTAAGTATAACAGTCTCGCACCTGCAGCGTTTATAAAGCATCGCCTTAAGAAAAAAGAGGGGCTTGAGGCGTTTATATATCAAATGCGTTAATTGCGTTGGTTGCGTTCATTGCGTTTATCGCGTTCTTTGCGTTGATTGAGTTTATAGCGTTGGTTGGGTTAATAGCGTTGATTGAGTTGGTTGGGTTTGTTTGGGTTGTTGCGTTAGAATAATGTATGGCAGAAATATCTGTTGATATAGAGGGATTAAGCGGAGATATCCTGGAGCTATACAGGAGATTTTCTGACAGGTCTGACTTCCTTCCCACGGGAGCCTCAGATGACGAGATACAGTTCCTCGTAAGCTCTCAAAGGGGAGCACTAAAG
>WFMM01000046.1 GCA_015484595.1 Nitrospirota bacterium
AGCTCCGTACTTTTCAATAAAATCCACAAGGCCCATGGCTAAAAACTGATTACGACAAAATCATTATACCACAGGTAGTTAAAATATTAAAGCAAGAAATGAAATTAATTTCACGGTAGGAATAAATTGCGTTGTTTGCGTTTATTGCGTTTATCGAGTTAATTGCGTTAATTGCGTTGGTTGCGTTGATTGCGTTCGTTGCGTTTATCGCGTTGATTGGGTTAATTGCGATGGTATTATTATTAGGGTTGGGTTAGACAGTGTTGAGTGTTGAGTGTTGAATTTTGAGTGTTGAGTTAGTCCTTTACTAAACTAAACACTCAACATTATACACTCATAACTAAAAACTCCCCCCTACACCCTAATAATCATTCCACGGTCACGCTCTTTGCAAGGTTTCTTGGCTGGTCAACATTACAGCCCCTCATTACTGCTATGTGGTATGCAAGCAGCTGAAGGGGAACAACATGAACGATTGGTGCAAAAAGTGGATGTGCTGAAGGCACGGCAATTACATCGTCAACCTTGTCCTCAACATATTGAGGCTCATCGGTAACAGCGATTATCCTGCCTCCCCTTGCCTTTACCTCTTCCATATTAGAGAGGGTCTTGCTGAAGAGCTCATCCACCGGTGCAACAAAGACCGAAGGCACACCCTCTTCCACCAGTGCAATGGGGCCGTGTTTCATCTCTCCTGCTGGATAACCCTCTGCATGGATGTAGGATATCTCTTTAAGCTTCAACGCACCTTCAAGTGCAATGGGGAAGTTAATGCCCCTGCCAAGGTAGAGAAAGTCACGGGCATAAGTCAGAGAGCGGGAGATCTCCTTGATGGTTTCGTCGGCCTTCAATGCCCTTTCAATAAGCTCAGGAACCTTCTTTAGCTGAAGCTTAAGGGTGGAGACCTCTCCATTGGTAAGTCTCTTCTTTTTAATCCCCAGAGCAACACCAAGGAGTGCCAGTGCTGCAAGCTGAGCCGTAAATGCCTTTGTTGAGGCAACGCCAATCTCAGGGCCTGCCCTGGTGTAAAGCACCGAATCTGCCTCCCTTGAGGCAGTGCTTCCAACCACATTGCAGATGGTCAGGGTCCTTGCACCGTGAGCCTTTGCCTCCCTCTGGGCTGCAAGCGTGTCAGCCGTCTCTCCTGACTGTGTTATTGAGATGAACAGGGTGCCCCTTTCTATTATGGGTTCACGGTATCTGTACTCAGAGGCAATGTCAACATCAACGGGGATCCTTGAGAGTTTTTCGATTATATACCTGCCCACCAGTGCTGCGTGGTAAGAGGTTCCACAGGCCACGATGTGAAGTCTGTTAAACTCAAGCATCTGTTTTGTGGTTATTCCGAGTTCCTCAAGCAGTTTGAGTGGGTCATCAATCCATTCGTTAATGGTATCACGCACAGCCCTTGGCTGCTCGTAGATCTCCTTTAACATAAAATGCTCGTAACCCCCCTTTTCTGCCATGGAAGGAGACCAGTCAATCTCCTTTATAAGCCCCTCCACATCCACCTTCTTACAGAGCCCATCGCCTATGTATTCAATCTCTACTCCACCTGAGCCTATTGAGCAGAAGTGGCAATCCTCAAGAAAGATAAACCTCCTCGTATATGGTAAAAGCGCTGGTATGTCGGATGCAAAAAAGTACTCCTCCTCTGAAAGCCCCACGACCAGGGGGCTACCGTTTCTTACTGCATAAAGCCTGTCCTGTGAGGACTCTATCATTATGCCAAGGGCATAACTGCCCCTTAAGTGAGTGAGGGTCCTGAGAATCGCCTGTTTGTCCTCGTAGCCCTGTTTTAGATAATAGCTTATAAGATGAGGAACCACCTCTGTGTCTGTGTCAGAAAGAAACCTAACGCCCTCTTTCTCTAAAAAGGAGCGAATCTCTCTGTAGTTTTCGATAATACCGTTGTGCACCACTGCCACACCATCAATATAGTGTGGATGGGCATTCCTTGTCGAAGGTGCTCCGTGGGTTGCCCATCGTGTATGGCCTATGCCCTTTGATACACTGCCAATCCCGGCAGGGATTATCGTCTCTAGGTCTCTTATCTTTCCCTTTGTCTTGTATAACTCAATCCCTGAACCATTCTGAATGGCAATGCCTGCAGAGTCATACCCTCTGTATTCAAGTCTCTTAAGGCCCTCAATGAGCACATCCACGGCCCTTTCTTTACCCATATAGCCAACGATACCACACATCCTTTCCTCCAGATGCAATAAAACTCAGTTTATCAATTTATATGCAAATCCCATACCCACTCTCCTCCCCCACGCAACCAACCCAACCAACGCAACAAACGCGATTAACGCAATCAACGCAACAAACGCGATAAACGCAATAAACGCTATCAACGCAACTGCTCCCAATTAACCCAACTCCCACAATCTACTTGACTTTTTGTCTCTTTTAGATACAAAATAATATACAAATTTTTTCAGGAGACCTGATTGTTGGTATAATTAATTAACAGGGAGGGCCAGATGAAGGGGCGGATTGGCTTTACCGTTGACAGCGACCTCAGGATAGTCTCGTGGGGGCAAAAGATATCTGAACTAACAGGTAAACCTGCCAGAAGCGTAAAGGGACATCCCTATTACGAAGTGTTACCCAGGTTTTCAGTAAACGGAATTGGTGATTTGATAAAAAAGGCGGTTCAGGAACAAAAACCTATAAAAATCAAAGACTTTACCTTCCGATGCCTAAAAGGCTTTCAGTCTGCTGATATCTCTGTAAGACCATCGAAGAACAACAGGTTTTCCGTATCGCTCTGCATCAAACACAACTGCAGATACGAAGAGGAATTCAACTCCTGCAAAAGGCTTATTGACATGGGAAAGCACGCCTCCACCCTTGCACACGGTGTGCGCACCCCTTTAAATGCGATAAAGGGGGCAGCGGTGTATCTTAAAAACCGCTATCCTGAAGAAAAGCCACTAATTGAATTTATAGACATCATAGAGGAAGAGATTCATAAACTGGACAACTTTGTATCCCGATTCCTCTCAGGTGTCTTAAATCCCGAAGCTGAGACCTCTGACATTGACCTTAACGAAGTAGTTAAAAGAATCGAACCCTACAGTGCAATCCACAGAGAAACAAAAAAACTGAAAATCGATTTTGTTTATAATAAAATACCCCTTGTTAGGGTTGACCCCTTTCACATAGAGCAGGCAATACTGAATCTCTTAAACAATGCACTGGAGGCTGTAAAGGAAGGAGGAAAAATCAAGATCGAGACCTACACAGCACAACTTGATGAAGGGAAGTTTGCAGTGGTTGAGATCTCAGACAATGGTCCTGGTTTTTCAGATAACGACATTTACTACGGAAGGATTCCCCAGAAGGGAAAGGCACACGGCTTTGGACTTTTTCTCACGAGAGAGATTGTCCAGTTCTACAGGGGCTCAATGGAAATAAAGAGCGTTCAGGGAAAGGGAACTACGGTAAAGATTTTGCTACCTGAGAAATAAGGCTATGGAAATCACAGGCGGAAACATACTATTGGTTGACGACGAACCAAATGCACTAAAGGTTCTTAGTGCCATACTTGAAGAGGACGGTTACACAGTAACAAAATCAGACAATGTTGACGATGCCCTTGAGTTCCTGGTAAGTGGAGACTATGATGTGGTGATAACCGACCTCAAGATGCCCGGCAAAGACGGGATGTATCTGTTTGATTACATCCAGGACAACCTGCCCGACATACCTGTTATCTTCCTTACCGCCTTTGGCACGGTTGAGTCAGCTGTTCAGGCAATGAACAGAGGGGCCTATTACTACTTCGTAAAACCCCCAAACTACACACAGCTAAAGGGGATACTGTCAAGGGCAATCGAGCAGAGAAGACTAAAGAGAGAGCTTGAACTTATGAGAAAGAGGCTCCTTGAGCAGGACAACCACATCCAGATGATAGGCACGACACCTGAAATGAAAAGGATCTTTGAGGTAATAGAAGCAGTGAAGGAGTCATCAAGCTCTGTGCTCATTACCGGTGAAACAGGCACTGGAAAGGAGCTTATTGCACGCTCCCTTCACTACAACAGCTCAAGGAAGGAAAAACCCTTTGTTCCTGTAAACTGTGCTGCCATCCCAAAGGACCTAATAGAGTCAGAACTCTTTGGTTACGAAAAGGGTGCATTCACTGGAGCCACATCAAGACGGATAGGCAAGTTCGAGGAGGCCTCTGGAGGCACGCTCTTTCTTGACGAAATCGGAGAGCTTGAGCTACCACTTCAGTCAAAACTGCTCAGGGTCCTTCAGGAACGGGAGCTTGAAAGACTTGGAAGCAACAAAACCATAAAGGTTGACTTCCGGCTTGTCTGCTCCACAAACAGAAACCTCAAAGAGGAGGTAAAGGCTGGAAATTTCAGAGAAGATTTATATTATAGAATAAATGTGGTGGAAATAAAGGTCCCACCCCTGAGAGAAAGGGTCGAGGACATCCCACTTCTTGCAATGGAATTCTTGAATGAGTTTTCCCTGAGGGAAAAGAAAAAACTTACCCTTTCAGACGATGTGATAGACATATTCAGGTCATACCACTGGCCAGGTAACATCCGTCAGCTTAAAAACATAATTGAACGGGCCGTGGTGCTTGCAAGAACCGACAGGATCACACCACGGGAATTACCTGAAGAGCTTAGACCACCCAAAAAACACTACATCCCCAGAAGAC
>WFMM01000047.1 GCA_015484595.1 Nitrospirota bacterium
GATATTAACGGTTTTGGTTTTCTTGTGCCCTCTGTTGAAGGCCGTAAGATACTTGGAACACTGTGGGATTCAAGCATTTTTCCAAACCGTGCGCCCGAGGGCTATGTGCTTTTCAGGACAATGCTTGGTGGTGCACGCCAGCCTGATGTTGCACTTCAGGATGATGAGAGGCTTATAGACACCGTGCTTTCGGAACTTAAAGATATAATGAATGTGGATGTAAGACCCGAGTTTGCAAGAGTGTATGTGCATGAAAAGGCTATACCCCAGTACAATGTGGGGCATGCAGCACTGGTTGATGATATAAGGAGGAGGATTAAAGAGAGATTCAATGGGCTTTACATTACAGGCAATGCCTACGGTGGAGTTGGTTTTAACGACTGTATTTATAATTCCTATAAACTGTCCGATGAATTAATGAATGATTTAACCCGACAATAAAACCCCATTCACCCGTTACAGGGTGAGAAAGGAGGCAAACATGAAAGAGCAGGAGATCAAGGAGATCCTGAGAGCCGAAAACCCTGAGTTTCAGCAGCTTGAGCAGGAGCACAGGGCACTGGAGAACAGGCTTTCAGAGCTTGAAAGCAAGTCATTTCTTACAACCGATGAGGAACTTGAGATTAAACAGATAAAGAAACAGAAGCTTATCAGAAAAGACAAGATGGCAATGCTGATAAGAGAGTATAAAAAGGCGGTTCTGCAAAACTAATCTTTCTAAAAATTTCTTTGCTTTAAACCAATAAGGTGGGGGAGGGCTACATTTGTGTTCAAACTGAGTTGGAATAATTCATTATATTTGTTTAGAATTTAGTATTTAGAATTTAATTTGAAGGAGGATAGGAAGATTGAGAAGCGATGACATCAAAAAGGGTCTTGAGAGAGTGCCACACAGGGCACTGCTTTACGCAACAGGTATTCCGCCCACAGAGATGAACAAGCCTTTCATTGGAGTGGCAACCAGCTTTACAGACATCATCCCTGGTCACATTGGCATGAGGGACCTTGAGAGGTTTATTGAAAAGGGTATTCATGCAGGTGGTGGTTACCCCTTTTTCTTTGGAGTGCCTGGCATCTGTGATGGAATTGCCATGGGACACAGCGGCATGCATTACTCTCTTCCATCAAGGGAGCTTATTGCCGACATGGTAGAGACCATAGCAGAGGCACACAAGTTTGATGGATTAGTGCTTCTGACCAATTGTGACAAGATTACCCCAGGGATGCTGATGGCTGCCGGAAGGGTAAACATTCCGACAATCATAGTAACTGCAGGTCCAATGCATTCCGGGCATCTAAAGGGCAAGAGGCTGAGTCTTGTTAACGACACCTTTGAGGCCGTAGGTAAATACAAGAAGGGCTTAATAGACGATAAGGAGCTTTCATCCCTTGAGATGTGTGCCTGCCCCGGGGCAGGCTCATGTCAGGGAATGTACACTGCAAACACCATGGCCTGTGTAACCGAGGCACTTGGTATGAGCCTTCCCTACTGTGCAACCGCCCTTGCCATTGATTCAGAAAAGAGAAGGATAGCCTTTGAAAGCGGCCGAAGGGTGGTTGAACTGGTGAAGAAAGGCATCACCCCAAGAAAGATAATGACCCGTAAGGCCTTTGAAAATGCCATCATGGTTGACATGGCACTTGGTGGTTCAACCAACACGGTGCTTCACATCCCGGCAATTGCTAAAGACGCTGGTGTCAGGCTTCCACTTGAGGTTTTTGATGAGATAAGTAAGAAGACCCCTCACATATGCAATATGTTACCAGGGGGTGTGCACTACATGGAAGACCTGCATCATGCCGGTGGTGTGCCTGCTGTGCTTAAGAGGCTCAGGGAGCAGATACACAACACAGCCACCGTAAGCGGTATAAGAGCGCACAGGATAGCTGACAGGGCAGAGGTCTTTGACGATGAGGTAATAAGACCTCTTAACAAAGCACACCATAAAGAGGGCGGTATAGCCATACTTCGTGGAAATCTTGCACCTGATGGAGCGGTGGTAAAGCAGTCGGCAGTGAGCAAAAAGATGATGCGTTTTGAGGGCACAGCAAAGGTCTTTGATTCAGAAGAGGAAGGCATGAAGGCAATACTTGCCGGGAAGATAAAGCCAGGCGATGTGGTGGTTATCAGATACGAGGGACCAAAGGGTGGCCCTGGAATGCGTGAGATGCTCTCTCCCACTGCTACCATTGCTGGAATGGGCCTGAGTGACTCGGTTGCCCTGATAACAGACGGAAGGTTCTCAGGTGGTACAAGAGGCCCCTGCATTGGACATATTTCACCAGAGGCCATGGAAGGCGGACCAATTGCCATCATAAAGGATGGTGACAGGATAAGTATAGACATTCCCAAGAGAAGGATTGACCTGTTACTGTCAGATGAGGAGATAAAGGACAGACTAAGAAGGTGGAAGGCACCAAAGCCAAAGATAACAAAGGGTTATCTTGCAAGGTATTCACAAATGGTAAGCTCAGCCGCCTCAGGAGCTGTTATGAGGTGAGTGAACAGGGGTGATGTTGAATAAAGAGCAAAAGATAGTTATAGGGTCTGACCATGGTGGATATCACCTTAAAAATGCCTTGATCGAATATCTCTTAAGGCAGGGGTATGAGATTATAGATGTGGGTGCCTATAATGATGAGGCCTCTGATTACCCTGACTTTGCACGGATGGTTGCTGAGCGTATTATAAAGGGTGAGGCACAAAGGGGTATAATGATCTGTGGAAGCGGCGTGGGTGCCTCAGTAGCAGCAAATAAATTCAGAGGCATCAGGGCATCGGTCTGCCACGATACTTATTCGGCAAGACAGGGTGTTGAGGATGACAACATGAATGTGCTCTGCCTTGGTGCCCGCATAATCGGTGAGTACCTTGCTAAAGAGATAGTTACGGCTTTTCTTAACGCAGAGTTCAAAAGGGAGGATCGATATAAGAGAAGGCTTAAAAAGATTGAGGAGTTTGAGAGGCAATGGACGAAGAAAAACTGATACACGACTGGCTTGTTCGGACGCTTAAAAAGAGGCTTTCCAGGGATTATAAGGACATAAAGGACAATCTGGAAGGACAGAAAGAGGAATTTCAGGGGGTTTATCCTGACCTGATACTTGGCAACCACGGCATGGTCCTTTCAGTGGTTGAGGTTGAGACAGAAAGCACCATTACAGAGGAGGCGTCTAAGAGATGGAAGGCCCTTGCAACAGGTGCAGTTAAACTGATGCTCATGGTTCCAAAGGGCTCGGTCAAGGATGTTACGACCCTTTTGTGGAATGAGGGTATAGCCGACAGGGTCTCCATTGGCACCTATGATATAGTGTTAAAGATGCCCTGAGGATAGGGGGGTATCTCAGGAAAATATCTCTTTTACATCTAACTCAATGGCGCAGTCCTTACAGACAGTGAGTTTTAATATACCGCTATCACTGTCAAAGACCTTGTCATACCTGCCTGAGCGGAGTTCAAATGCTCGCACCTTTTTTATATCAGGGTATGCAAGTATATAAAACCTTACCTTCTCTCTTTCGTATAGCTGGAACTTGAGATTTTCATCCTTTTGTGCGGTGTTTTTTGAGACCACCTCAATGGCAACCTCTGGCGGCTCTTTAAGATGCTCGCTGACATCCCTGCATACCACCATAAGGTCGGGTCTTACCACAGTGTTTTCATCAACAATCCAGTCGAGTTCGGGATATATGTAAACATTTGAAGTGCAATCTTTACTCTGATTAGAGAGCTGTCTGCCTATCTCCATCTCAATTTTTTGATGAATTCCCATAGGCGATGGCGCCATGGCATAGGGTATGCCATCAATCAATTCCCAGTCGCCTTCCCAGCTCATATAGTCCTGCACTGTGTATTGAGGCAGGTATTTTTCAGCCAGCACAGTGGAAACCTCCTTTTGTTAATTATATCATATCAATAAACCCTGAATGGAGCTGGTGTGAAGGTAAGTATGAATATCAACAGGGCAGCCCAGCCCATTATCATTCGACCCCTGCTGAGGGGTACCTCCCAGTAAATAACTGGTGGGTGGCTCAGTCCCAGCATGTAAAGGAGAAAGGCCCACACAAGCCAGCCCTCCCAGAGGTAGTCTTTAATGGAATAAAGAAAGCTCTGCTCCAGCAAGCTGTTGTAAAGAAGTATCCTGAGAGTACCTGCCAGGGCAAGCAGGGTGGCAAGGAAAACTGATAGTGCCCTGTGTCTTTTCTGTCCAAGAAGTGCATAGGCTACGTGCCCTCCGTCAAGCTGCCCTATGGGTAGCAGATTCATGGATGTAACGAAAAATCCTATCCATCCTGCAAAGGCAACCTGATTGAGCATTACATCCTTGCCCTCTGGAGGTGTACCAAGTATCAGTTTTGAAAGGGTGCTAAAAAGAATTGAATCTCCAAGGATGAGACCACCTGTAGAGTTTTTAATAGACACTATCTGTGAGTGGCTGAGCCCGTAAATGGTTACAAACAGGGCTACAATAAAACCCCCTATGGGGCCTGATGCCCCTATGTCCACGAGGGCGCGACGGTTTATGATAGGGGATTTCATCTTTATAAAGGCACCAAAGGTTCCTATGATTGAAGGTGCAGGGATAAAGTAGGGTAAGGTGGCTCTTGTATGGTTTAGTCTTGATGCAAAGTAATGAGAAAGCTCATGGGTAAGCAAGATTGCAAGAAGGGAGACACTGAAGGGATAGCCCTCTACAATCCTTGAAGGCTCTGCCACGATGTTTATTCCCTTCTGTAAAGCACCTGCTACGAGGGTGGAAAAAATGGTAAGGACAAAAAGAACGATGTGTATTATATACTGTTTCAATTTCATTCAATCACCTCTGCCTCAAGGTCGTAATCATGAGCTTCGGTTACAATGACATCAATAAACTCTCCCTTTTTCAATTGCTCCCCGGGGTCTTTTACAATGGTAACTCCGTCAATCTCAGGTGCCTGGCCATAGTATCGACAGTAAGCAACTCCGTTTTCAATATCATCAACCAGCACCTTTAATTTTTTACCCACAAGCTCCAGATTCTTCCTGTAGGATATCTCAGCCTGAAGTGTCATCAGCCGGTGATAACGCTCCTGTTTTATCTCATCAGGCACCTGCCCTTTGAGATCGTATGCAGGTGTGCCTTCTTCAGGAGAGTATGTAAAGGCACCAAGTCTTTCAAAGCCCACCTCTCTGACAAAGTCAAGCAAGCCTTCAAACTCCTCATCGCTTTCTGTGGGAAATCCAACGATAAAGGATGTCCTGAGCACCACATCGGGTAGCTCCTTTCGGATAAGCTCAATGGTGTTTAAAATCTGTTTTTTTGTGCCCGGTCGGTTCATAAGCCTTAAGATTCTGTCTTCTGAATGCTGAAGTGGCAGGTCTATGTAATGGCAGACCTTTTCGTTTTCCTTTACTGCCTGAATTAGCTCTTCGTCTATTGAGTCAGGAAAGAGATAAAGAAGCCTTATCCAGAAATCCCCTGAAAGGCTGTTTAAATCGTAGAGGAGCCTTTCAAGGCTGTATCCACCCGAGTCTCTGCCATAGGATGTGATGTCCTGAGCAATGAGTATCAGCTCCCTGGTGCCAGAGTTAACGAGCTCTTCTGCCCTTTTGATTATCTGCTCAGGCGGGGTACTTCGCAGGGTGCCCCTGATTGAAGGGATTGCGCAGAAGCTACATCTTCGGTTACAGCCTTCGGATATCTTAAGATAGGCATAATCAGGTGTGGGCTCATCTGGATGGGTTATCCTCTTTGGTTCTGCCCCATTTTTAAACTTTCTTACATAGGCCAGGATATCTTCGAACTCATCAACACCAAAAAAGGCATCAACCTCTGGCAGTTCTGCCTTAAGTTCATCCATGTACCTCTTTGCAAGACAGCCAAATACAATTAGTTTCTGCTCAGGTGATTTTGTTTGAGCAACGGTCAGTATCTCTTCAATGGATTCCTCCTTTGCAGCCTGTATAAAACCACAGGTGTTTATAAGTATAAGTGATGCCTCTTTTATGTCAGTGCCTGGGATTATCCCCTCGGAGATTAACCTCTTTTTCAACTCCTCTGAATCAACCTGATTCTTCGGACAACCCAGGGTGTGTATGTAGAAGGACAACATATTTAATTTAAGATTTCAGATTTAAGATTTTAGATTTATGATTTATGATTTATGATTTCAGATTTAATTAAATGAACGCAACCAACGCAATCAACGCGATAAACGCAACCAACGCAATCAACGCAATGAACGCAATTAACGCAATCAACGCAATTAACGCACCTCAAGCATCCTGTCAAGTGCCTTTACTGCCCGAACCCTGATCTCCTCTGGCACCTTAACCTCGTGTGTCATCTCCTTTAGTGCCCTGAGAACGCTTTCAAGTCGGGTCTTCTTCATGTTCGGACATATCATGTCTTTACGGAGAGGGTAAAATACCTTGTCAGGGTTTTCCTTTCTCAACCTGTATAGAAGACCTACCTCAGTGCCTACTATGAACTCTTTAGCATCTAACTGCCGGGCAAACCTCAGCATTCCTGATGTGCTTGTTACATGGTCTGCACGCTCAAGCACCTCAAGCCTGCACTCTGGATGTGCCATCACCAATGCATCAGGATGCTCTTCCCTTGCACGCTCAACATCCTCTGCCCTTACCCTGTCGTGGACATGACAGAAGCCATCCCAGGTGATTATCTTTTTGCCTGTGTTTTTCTGTGCCCAGGCAGAGAGATTTCTGTCAGGCACACAGATAACAGTGTCAGAATCTACCGACTCAACCACCTTTACCACATTGGCTGAGGTGCAGCATATATCACTTTCTGCCTTTACATCGGCAGTGGTATTTACATAAGTGACAAC
>WFMM01000048.1 GCA_015484595.1 Nitrospirota bacterium
CTTTTTTTTCCTCTGGACCGGGCTCTTTATTCTAATGAGAAGATATAATCTCGCCCTGATACTCGGGGAGTTACTGAGGTAGCCCGATGAGCCATCACATAATAGAATTTAAGGGGGTTTCCTTTTCCTACCCTGATGGCACAGAGGCACTTAGGGATGTATCCTTCAGGATTACCCACGGTGAATCAGTGGGCATCGTTGGTCCAAACGGTGCTGGAAAGACCACACTTATCATGCTGATGAACGGTCTTGTGCTTCCAACATCAGGAGAGGTTATGGTTGGAGAGGTGCCTGTTACAAAAAAGACCCTTTCACGGATAAGACAGAAGGTCGGGGTGGTGATGCAAAACCCTGACGACCAGCTCTTTATGCCAACGGTTGAGGAAGATGTCTCCTTCGGCCCAATAAACATGGGACTGCCTGAGGAGACTGTAAGGCAGAGGGTGGATGAGGCGTTAAGGAAAGTGGGCTGTCTTCATCTTAAGGAAAGGCCCCCGCACAGGCTTTCAGGTGGACAGAAAAAGGCGGTGGCCATTGCAGGGGTGCTTGCCATGAACCCTGACATACTGGTTATGGATGAGCCTTCGGCAGGTCTTGACCCCAGGGCACGAAGGTCCCTTATAGATTTGCTTAAAGGCTTTCATCACTCAAAGATAATCGCCTCTCACGACCTTGACCTGGTGCTTGAACTCTGCCCACGCTGTATAGTGCTTAACCAGGGAAGGTTGCTTGCAGACGGAAACTCAGAAAAACTCCTCCTTGATGAAGAACTCATGAAAGATGCCGGCCTTGAACTCCCTCTCTTTCACAAAAAACCACAGCAAATAAAATAACCCAAGAATCTATACATCCCAGGGTGTAAGGCATAGAGGATAAAAAGACAGGGCATAGCGTATAGCGTGTAGGGGGTAGTGAAAACACCCCAACCAAAACCAACTCAATTAACTCAACAAACACAAAAACGATATAAACCCTATCAACGCTATTAACTCGAATAACGCTATTAACGCAACAAACGCAACCAACGCAATAAACGCTATTAACGTTTATGTGGTATAATGAAGCATGCCGGTTGCACTGAAAAGGCGCAGAAAGTTCACCTATCATGACTATCTAACCTGGCCTGACGAGGAGCGGTGGGAGTTGATAGACGGTGAGGCCTACAGCATGTCTCCTGCTCCCAAGACCAGACATCAGAGGATATTATGGAATCTCTCAAGGTCAATTGATAACCAGAAGGAAGCCCTGAAAGGTTGTGTTCCCTTTATGGCCCCCACCGATGTGGTGCTTGATGAGTTCAATGTGGTTCAGCCTGACCTGTTAGTGGTCTGTTCAAAGAAAAAGATAACCGAAGACAACATCAAGGGCGCCCCTGACCTGATAGTAGAGATAACCTCACCCACCACAGAACTCAAGGACCGAAGAGAAAAGAAGGCCCTCTATGAGAAGTTTGGCGTGAGGGAATACATAATTGTCTTTCCTGAGAGGGAGTACCTGGAGCGATACATACTTAAAAACAAAAAATACGGCCCACCTGAGATATTCAACTGGGACGAGACCCTGAAACTAAGGACCTTCAGGATAGAGATAAAACTACATGAGGTCTTTGAAAAGGAACTCCCTGAAAAAACCTCTTAAGGGGTGTCAATTTATTATCTCTGCAGTGAACCTGTAGAGTGTCGCATCCTTCCAGGCATCAGGTGGAAGGCCTGCCTTTTCTGAAACAGCCCTCAGGAACTGCTCTCTGTTCCAGCCAAACTCTGTTGCAACCTGTGGAAGAAGTATGCCTGAACGGCCGTCCTTTTCAATGTATATGCCGTGTTTTCCTATCTCAATCTCATCCACACTTTGAATCCTCTCAAGGGGTGACAGCACAGTCACTTCCACCTCAATGTCTTTAAGCTCAGAAGGGCTCAGGGGATGAAACCTCGGGTCACGGCTTGCTGCAGCCACGGCGTTTCGTATCACCGACTTATAAAGAGGCATTACCGGCAGAATGTTTCCGATACATCCACGAAGCCTGTGCCCCTGTTTATAGATGGTCACAAAGGTTGCACCGTTTGCAAGGAGACGGACATCCTTTACCTCAGGCTCAGGGGTCTTTCCTGTCTTGACATAGCTTTCTATGGTATCCCTTGCAAGTTTAAGCAAAAAGGCCCTTTCAGACTGGCTAAGCCCTGACCTCACTATGGCGATGGATGCATAACCCACCACCGAGTCCTTCCTTCCGGCCGTATCCCCTGAGTTTAGGTACTTAAGTAACACACCGTGGCTTGCACCAAGTGCCCTTGAAACAGAAAGCCCAAGCAGGGCAGGGTATGCTCCGCACATCTCACCACGGCCGCTTCTCAGCGCACGCTCAAGCTCTTCAACGGAAAGCCTCGTTATGGCATCAATCACCACTGAGTCCATCTCCTTTGCCTTCTCGTAGGAGTGATAGTGCGAAAGGTCTGTGCTTATGATTATTATTGCCTCGGGGTGAGTCTTCATAACCCTGGTGAGGCGGTCAGTCAGAAAGTGGAATGACTCCGGGGTTGGCTGGCCGATAAGCACCTCAACCACCCTGAAGTCCTTAAGGGTCTTCTGTAAAAAGGGAAGCTGAACCTCAAGGGAATGCTCCTTCTGGTATGCCTCTGGGATGTAACGGCAGTCGGACTTTTCGTTCATCAGGCTCTTAGCAATCTCTTTATCCACAGGCACAAGCCCAAGGGGTGTTTTAAAGTAGTCGCCACTGTATATGGAGGCGCCTTTGAAGTGGGCGTAATGGCTTGGGCCTATGAGTATGATCAGTTTCTTTTTAAGGCGCTTGAGCGTCTTGTATGTATAGGCAGCCACAGGGCCTGAGTAGATATAGCCTGCATGGGGACTGAAAAGCATCAACACCTGTGAGTCAATTCTCTGTGGGTTGGCCTCTTTAAGAAAGCCATCAACCATCCCGGAAAGCACCTTCGGGTTATCAGGATAAAAAGCCCCAGCCACAACAGGCTCTTTCACCTGCCTTTTGCAGGAAAAAAGCAAAGTGAGAAAAAGTGCTACAAATACAAGCCCCTTTATACCCTTTTCCAGAACCGTGCCCTCCTTAACTTATCCCTTTTTCTGCCAGCGGGCATGAGTTTTCTGATAAGCCCTGATAGAAACCCACCGATCAGAAAAAACCTTATAAACTCTCTTCTTCCTAACATGATACAAGTTCAAATTCTAAATCCTAAACAAGTACGAACAATAGCATAAAAAACCACAGAGAGCACAGAGAATTAAAACAAAAATCATAAATCATAAATCATAAATCTTAAATCTTAAATTAAATCCCCCTGTCTTTCTCCCATATGCCAGCAATGTGAAAGCCACAGTAAATGCATTTTGAGTCTTTTATTTTAACATCCTTTACATAGTAGCCCCTACGCTCTATTATAACCCTTCTGCAGTTGGGACAGTAGGTGTTTTCAGCCTCTGAGCGGATGTTACCAATGTAGACATACCTCATGCCCTCCTCAAGGGCAATCTGTCTTGCCATCCGAAGGGTGGCAAGTGGTGTAGGGGGCAGATTCTTCATCTTGTAATAGGGGAAAAATCTCGAAAAGTGCACCGGCACATCAGGCCCGAGGTTTCGGTAAATCCAGCGGCACATCTTTCGTATCTTCTCAGGGTCGTCATTTTGAGTGGGGATGACCAGATTGGTAATCTCAATCCAGACGCCCTCGTCTTTTAGCACAAGCAGGCAATCAAGCACTGGCTTAAGCCTTCCACCACAGAGTCTGGCGTAGAAGTCTTCTGTGAAGGCCTTAAGATCAACGCAGGCAGCCTGAAGCACCTTTGAGAGCTCCCTGAGGGGTCTTTCGTTAATGTACCCGCAGGTGTGCATGGTGTTAAGCACACCGTACTTACTGGCCAGTGCAGAGGTATCGTACATGTACTCGTAAAACACGGTGGGCTCTGTGTAGGTGTATGAGATAGCCTGACAGCCGTAGAAAACCGCCTTCCTTACAAGGTCATCCGGTGGCAGGTTGTAGTTTCTTGACTCCTCGGGCCGTGCCTGTGAGATCTGCCAGTTCTGGCAAAATTTACAGCCAAGCACACACCCCACAGTGGCTACAGAAAAGGCCCTTGCACCAGGAAGCACATGGAAAAAGGGCTTTTTTTCGATCGGGTCAATCTCTACTGCACAGGGACGGCCGTAAACGAGGCTGTAAAGCTCCCCCTTGAGGTTTATCCTTACCCTGCAGCCACCGATCTGGTAGTCATCAAGCACGCACTCGGTAGGGCAGAGCTCACACTTGACCCTTCTGCTCATGTATATATTTTAACCTGAATGAAACCCCCTGCGGCAAGCCGCAGGGTATCTTATTATTTGAAGAAATGAGGAGAAATTTTTATCTCCTATAACTCTTCATCCCCGTTGCTTGCCACGGGGATGAAGAGTTAAACCTGTTTTTATTGCACCTTGTAGGTGATGCCTTCTTTGGGGTTTGGGGCGTAGACCCAAAGTAACACCTCAGAGGCTTTTGTAGTTTGGGCTTAACCTTTTATGAGCTCTGGCTCAATCCGTTTTTAACTGAATTATCCCGCAGAGAAGGATAATCATCAGGCGGTCTGGGACTGCATCTCTTTAAGCCATAGAAGCCTTGAACTATGAACCATTGTGGCCAGTGTCTGCGGGATAAACTCAGAGGGATTATATGTAAGGTCCTGCCGTGCCTTAAACTCTGAAGGCTTAAGCTCAACCTTAAAGGCCTTTATCTGCTTCTTTACATCCGAAGAGGTGGCAGGTTTTACCTTAAGACCCATCTTCTTTGAAAGTGCCTTTATGATGTCAATTGTGGTCTTTGACTCAGCAAAGGGCTCTATGGCAGCCCTTACGCTCTTGAGCCCTCCCATGTAATCAACCACAGTGCCGTTTGATTCAAAGAATGTGGTTGAGGGAATCACTAGGTCAGCCTCCCTGGCAAGCTCTGTCATGTGGGAGTTCTGAACTATCAGCATCTCAACCCCAGCAGGTCTCTTCATTGCCACATCACCTATCACATACAATATCTTAAGACCCTCTGAAGCCATCTCCTGGTAGCTCTTTCCAGAGCCCTTAATCCCCATAAGCATTGCGCCCTTTGCATTTGCCTCTATGGGCACAGAAAGGGCAGAGCCCTTGATTAATGCCACATTGACAGAGGCCTCAAAAAACACAGGTGAAGACACCACCACTGGATTTGATGCCTTTAAGTATAGCTCTGCAACCCTGTTCATCTCTTCTGAGACCTGGACATCAGGAAGGCTCATACCCTTTGGCAGGGGCTCGCCCTGCTCTTTCAGAGCCTTTGCAAGGGCTGACAGTGCCTCGGTCTCGGATGTCTTTATTGCCACATCAGCAGCCTCAGCAAGCCCTGTATCTTCGGAGTTAATCACTATCAGTTTTGCTCCACGGGCCTTTGCCCTTCTGAGGGATGCATCCAGTGAGGCATGCACCCTGTCCCACTGAGACGGGTTAAGTCCAACCACCACAAGACAGTCAGCCTCGTTTATGTCAACCTCTGGGCCAAGCAGGCTTGCCTCGTCAGCGTAAGCGCTGACCGTGGTGTCTATATTGTTTATTCCTGCCTCATCGGCAAATCTCCTGATTGTGAGATACTCCTCGTTAAGCAGGTTTCCAGCGGTTATAATTCCGGAGTTTTTGTCATCCATCAATGCCCTTGCCATGTCCTCTATTGCCTGCGTCCATGAAACAGGCTTTAACTCACCGTCTATCCTCTTTAAAGGCTCAAGCACCCTGGTATCACCGTTTATATAATCAAAACCGTAACGGCCGTAGGCACAGATAAAGTAATCTATTCTTCCCCTGTCACCTGCAGCGTTTACCTTGGCAACATCACCCCTGTATGTGCTTACCTGTGTGGAGCAGGCATTGCCACAAAACAGACAGGTTGATTCAACCCTCTCATAATCCCACTCACGGCCTCTGCGCCAGCGGTCTGCCTCTAAGATTGCGTTAACAGGGCAAGCATCAAGACAGCTACCACAGAAGGTGCAGCCTGCCTCATGAAGTGGTCTGTCCTGAGCAGTAGTCACCCTTGCACCCACTCCGCGGCCATAAAAATCAAGCACAGAAGTGCCCTGCTCCTTACAGACCCTTACGCAACGGGCACATAGGATGCAGTAGTCAGGGTCCCGTTTGATAAAGGGATTTCCCTCATCAGTGTCAAAGCCAAACTTCTTTCTCGTAAAGGATGATTCCTTTATCTCAAGGTCATAGGCATACTTCTGAAGCTGGCACACGCCTGCCTTTGTGCAGGTCATACAATCAAGGGGATGCATGCTGAGGATGAGGTCTATCACATACTTTCTTATCTCCTCAATCTGCTCGTTAGTAGTCCTGACAACCATACCGTCCTTTACCCTTGCAGTGCAGGCAGTCATGGGTGCCTTCATCCCCTCAATCTCAACAAGACACATTCTGCAGGCACCGATGCCCTTCATGCCCTTCAGATAACAGAGATTCGGGATGTGTATACCTGCCTGCTCTGCTGCATCCAGTATGGTTGCTCCAGCATCAACGGTGACCTCTTTACCGTCTATCGTTAGTTTGACCTTCTCTGACATGAAAACCTCCTCGTCTATATTAGTTTTGAGTGTTTAGTGTTTAGTTTTTAGTTAATAAATCATAAATCTGAAATCTGAAATCACAAATTACCCCACTGGTTCTTCTACCTCTTTCTCCTTTACCACTCTACCCGTTTTACGCTCTATCACCACTATTGCACCTGTTGGGCAGACTGGCAGACATTCACCACAGCGGGTGCACCGCCTGTCCCTAATCTCAAAGGGTGGATAACCAAACTTAAACCTGCTTTTACGGGTCTGGCCAAAGATTGCATGGTACTTACACACCCTTTTACACTCACCGCAGTTTATACACCTGTCACCAATGACTTTATACCTGATAAACTGAACGCACTCTGCATCTGGACAGATACCCTTTATGTGCTCTTCAAACACACCGCTTTCAAGCCATTCAAGGAGGAACTTTGCAGTGTCCTTACC
>WFMM01000049.1 GCA_015484595.1 Nitrospirota bacterium
CTCAGGAGACATAATCAGGACCCTTGAGCCAAGGGCCTTCCATAAAGACGCTATCCTTTCTAATGCCTCGGTGTCAGTGCGCTCTGTTTGAGTTATGACAGTGGTGGCATCTTTAAAGAGGTCTTCTCTTGCGTATTCAATGCCTGAACGGTCTGAGCCTGCTATTGGATGGGCACCTACAAACCTTGCCCTGTCCGAAAGCACTTCCTCAATCCTGTAAACAAGAGAGCCCTTTACGCTTCCCACATCGGTAACGAGGGTGTCTTTTTTTACCAGGTCCTTTATCTTCTGGACTATCTGTTCAAAGGTGCTTACAGGTGTGGCTAGCACTACGAGGTCGGCATCCCTGACAGCATCTTCAAGCGATGAGGTAGCCCTGTCAATGATGTTTCTGTCTGTAGCCTTTTTGAGCCTTTCTGCTGACCTGCCCCAGCCCCATATCTCTTCAGTAAGGGCATGCTTTTTCAAAGAAAGAGCAAGACTTCCTCCAATAAGTCCAACCCCTATGATAGTTACTTTATTAAATGTCATTTAATGATTAACCTTTCATTAATCCTCTTGCTTTAGAGGAAGGCCTTCAGGGCAACTTTGCTGTGACCTATATGTCCAGTCGTATCAAAGGATTATGTATTTCATCAGTAAATTTTAACACAGCAGGGATGTTTTTTTTCATTCCTCCTCTATAAGCTGCCACTGAGCATATCCATCTTTTCTATCATTCAGCTTTCTCAGCCTTAACCTTATAGATTTTTTTACCGGGTGGGTCTTTACTGTTATAAAAGCACGCAGGATGTTGGATATGGTTGCCTCCTGAAAAATCAACTCCTCTCCATCATTTAAAACCACCGTGGTTCTTATATGCTGGTGGCCTTCTGGAATCTCTACCTTTACCGTTCTTACATCCTCGTTTTTTATTATCCTCGTCATAGCCTGCCCCACACTGCAAGGTGTCGGTCACTGACCTGTTTCACTTTTAATCCCTCAAGACCGAAAAGCCCTAACTGTTTTTCAACCTCATCGATGGTGTAGGAAGCACAGAGGGAGTTGAAAAAGTCTCTTCTTAGTATCTCGGGCTCAGAAGCTGAGTATCTGTTCACTATCTCCCGAGCCTTCTCAGGGCTTTCAGGTCTTAGCAGGTCCATAACAAGCACAGGGGCCTCTGGCCTGCAGTGCTCTGTAATGGTCTTCCAGAGGGCATGGGGGCTTTTCAGGTGATGAAGAAGGCTGTTTGAAATTAGGGCATCGTAATGCCTTACAGGCAGAGGATCCTCTGGAATGAAGGCCTTTATGAGTTTTATCCTTTTTCCGAGGGAGGCATCAAGGATCCCCTTTTTTGCAAAAAGAAGCATTGCCTCAGAGCCATCAACTGCATGAAAGACTGCATCAGGATAAATGCGTGCAAGCCTGATGGTGATGTCTGCCGGGCCACAGCCAAGGTCTAAAAAGAGCTTAGGTTTTTCATCAGGGAAGTGTTCCTGAAAGAGCCTTACAAAAAGTGAGTTTGACTCCTCAAAGTCAGCCTCTGCATAGGCCCTTGCCTGCTCAAGGTCATCCATTAGTTCAGGCTCTGGTATCCGTTTCATGGTATTGATTATAACATGGTGTATGGGTTAATTGCGTTGATTGCGTTCTTTGCGTTTATTGCGTTAATCGGGTTTATTGAGTTAGTTGGGTTCCTTGCGTTAATTGCGTTAATTGGGTTATTTGAGTTCATTCGTTAGCGAGTTTGTAGTTTGGAATTTAGAATTTGGAATTTGTTTAGTATTTAGGATTTAGAAATTAGGATTTTGTAAGTGCTTATCGTGTTAGTATAGTTGGTAGCGTTTGTTGGGGGTGATTGCGTTAAATGCGTTAGCAGGGATTGGGTTTGGGTGTTTTATACTCCCTACCCCCTACACCCTGTCTTTCAGATATGAATTCCTCTAAGGAAAATTTAGAGCAGTAGCGCAGTAGTGCAGCAGAGCAGTAGAGTGCCTATGCCAAAATCTTGCACATCCGATGTGCAAGTAAGCACTGATGTTGGGGTGCAGCAGGTTTGTAATTTGTGAAATTGTTATTTGGTATTTGTTTAGGATTTAGTGCTTAGAATTTAGAATTTAGAATTTAGAATTTTTCTTCCCCCTACCC
>WFMM01000050.1 GCA_015484595.1 Nitrospirota bacterium
GCCTCTATAGAGGGTATCCGTATCAAAAATTTTTCATACTACTTGGCAGGGGGCGTAACGGAAAGGGTGTTTTTACCAATATATTAATAAAATTACTCGGGAGCGAAAATGTCTCAAACATCACTCTTAATGACATTCAAAACAATCGATTCGCTGCCTCATCGCTCTATCATAAATTAGCCAATATCTCAGGTGAAGTGCACTATAGTGATTTACATAATACACAATTGCTGAAACAGTTAACTGGTGGAGACCTTTTAGAATGTGATAGGAAATATAAAAAAGCTATTAAGTTCATAAATTATGCAAAGTTGATTTTTTCAACCAATCAATTACCAAAAACCAGGGATAAAACAGATGCCTTTTACAGAAGGGCCTTTATCGTCAATTTCCCTTACCAATTTCGTGATAATCCGTCCATTGACATAAAATTAAGGGAAAATTCAACAGAGATGCAAACGGAATATGAGGGCCTACTCTTTGAAGTGATTAAACATCTTAAACGACTAAGAGCAAATGATTTCATTTTTACACATCACCAGAGTATTGAGAAGACAAGGGCAGTATACGAGAGCTTAAGTAACCCTCTATTGAAATTTATCGAAGAGCATTGCGAAAAAACTTACGACAGCGATGATTTTATCTATAAATTTGAATTTTCAGAAAAATTTAAAGACTGGTGTCAGGAACAAGGATTTAACAGACCTACCAATAAAAAGATAGGTAGAGAACTCAAAGAACTGGGCTTTGAGGACGGCCAAAGAGGAGAGAGAAGATACTGGTCATGGCTCGGTCTTAAATGGAAAAACAATAAAAAACTGAATGAACTCACGGAATTCACGGAAATCACGGGTTCTTCTAAACAATTTCTTAGCAACATAGAAAATTGTTGTAATTTATCAGTGAATTCAGTGATTTCCGTTACCGAAACAAATAATCTTGATTTATTTGGGGTTAAAGATTCTGGCTTAGCAGTTAAAACTCCATCTGATTTGGAAGATGATTCCGAAAGGGTTATATTTGAGGAGAGAGCGGCCATTATGGAATACGACGGTAAGGTTGAAAGGGAAAAGGCAGAAATAGAGGCCATTAAGCAGATAATGCTTGACAGGGTTATTCCTGGTAAATGCGATAAATGCATAAAAGTTCAGGGTTGTATGCTTACAAAGGACCAAAGACCCATGTGTAAAGGTCCTTTTAATTGAATGCTTAATTTAGCAACCACTTTAAGGAAAATTAAGGTCAGGGAGGTTAACGATGAAAAACCACAAAAGGATAGACATAAACCGCCTGATAGAGCTAATAAAGCAGGGTAAAACCCAGAAAGAAGCCGCTGAGATACTTGGTGTTAGCCCTTCAGCGGTATGTCAGAGGCTGAAAAGGATAATGATTATCCCTGAAAGCATGGAAAAACTTACCCCTAAGGAGCAGAAGTTTTGCCTTGAGAAGGCTAAAGGCAAGAGCAATATTCAGGCAGTAATGGACAGTTACGATGTAACAAGCCGTAATAGTGCTAAGGTGATTGCTAACCGTTTAGTGAGAAAACCCGAAGTTCAACAGGCAATAGCCGACCTTATGGCTCAGGAAGGGATTGACAGGAGATACCGTGTCAGAAAACTTGCAGAGCATATAAATAACTCAGACCCTATGGTTAGCCTTAAGGCCCTTGACCAGTCATGGAAGTTAGACGGCAGTTACCATGAAGCCTCAAAGGTTGATGTAACCATAAACATCCCTTCCCTGATAAACCTTGAGAAATACAGGATTAATAGAGAAAAGGAGATTGAGGCAGATTATGAGGTTGAGGATTAAGAGCCTGAGAAATGGCTTTTACCCAAGAAGGTGGTTAGTGGGGCGTGTTTTGCCGTCCAAAAGAACCCCTACCCCCTACCCCAAGAGTGCAGATGGAGATAAAGTTTAACATACCTGATGAGCTGGTTGAGGAAATAGCACAGAGGGTTATCAGTAAGCTAATGCCCTTACTGGCCAAACAAAATAACCCTGATAACGACATCCTCTTTGATGTTAAGGGCCTCTGTGAATACCTTAATGTCTCTGATAAATGGGTTTACGAAAGAACTCACCTGAATGAAATACCCTATATCAAGGTTGGTGGCCTTCTAAGGTTCAGGAAAAATGATATAGACAGGTGGCTTAACTCCTACCATACCCCCGCAGTTGATACCCCTAAAAGGACCCTGAGAGCCGTAAAATGACTATACAGATGTATAGAGACCCGCTGATTGCTTATCAGCAATCCATCTTTAAAAACCTCGTAAATAAAGGCTTTTCAGGAGACTGTATACTAAATTGTATAGTGCATTTTTTACTTGACAAGCTAACATTGTTAGCATATAATATAAGTATGAAGACATGGGGACCTAAAGACATCAGGGATTTCAGAAAGAGGTTTAATCTTACTCAGAAGGAGTTAGCAGAGCTTATAGGTGTAACTCGTAATTATGTCTATCTCCTTGAAAGGGGGGTGAGAAAGCCAGGGAAGACATTACAGTTGTTTTTTGAGTGTCTTGAAAGGGATTTAAAAGAAAAAGAGAAAGGAAGGTGATAAGTGAAATGGCAAAGGTAAGAGGGATTTATAAGCGTGGTAACATCTGGTGGATAAGATACGCAGGGCTTGATGGAAAGATAATCTACGAGTCTTCAGGCTCTACACGGTTTAAGGACGCAGAGGCCCTGCTTATCAAGCGTAAGGCAGAGATTAAGGCAGGTAAACAACCAGAGGTCAAAAGGATTGCTAACCACACCTTTAAAGAGCTTGCCACAGAATACAAACAATGGGCTAAAAGACAGAGGTCTTACAGGTCTAAAGAGGGCTTTATAAACCAGTTGGTTGAGTGTTTTGGTAACCTGCTCTTAAGGCGTTTTACCCCTTTAATAATCGAGAAATACCAGACAGAAAGAATAAACAAAGGCAATACACCTGCAACGGTAAACAGACTTATTGCCACCTTAAAGCATATGTTTACCAAAGCCGTAGACTGGAGCATGGTAGAGGAAGAGGTTTTAAAAAGGGTTAGAAGGGTAAAACTCCTTGAGGAAAACAACAGGCGTTTAAGGTATCTCTCTAAAGAGGAATGTCAGGCCCTTATCAATGCCTGTGAGCCTCACCTTAAGCCTATAGTGATAACGGCACTTAACACAGGAATGAGAAAGTCAGAGATACTTAACCTGAAATGGGACCAGGTAGACCTTAAACATGGCTTTATACTCCTTGATAAGACCAAAAACGGTGAAAGAAGGGAAATACCCATAAATGAGACACTTAGGCAGACTTTACAGGGCCTTGTAAGAAGGTTAGACACTCCTTTTGTCTTTTACGACCCCAGAACTGGTAAACCCTACAAGGATGTTAAAAGGAGCTTTCATACTGCCTTAAGAAGGGCTAAGATTAAGGATTTCAGGTTTCACGACTTAAGGCATACCTTTGCAAGTCATCTTGTAATGGCAGGAGTTGATTTAACCACAGTAAAGGAACTATTAGGCCACAAAGACCTGAAAATGACCCTCAGATATGCTCACCTTGCACCCTCTCACAAGGTTAAGGCCGTTGATATACTGGATAATACTTTGAACCAGAAAAAAGAAGGTGGCATATTAGCCACCCCAGAAACGAACTATACAAAAACTATACAATTTAGAGAGCGTCTCATAAATTATGGTAATTGAGAAAAACCCAAAACTGCCTGTTATTAAAAGAAAAAAAGATGGTGAGCCGCGAGGGAGTCGAACCCCCGACCCGCTGATTAAGAGTCAGCTGCTCTACCAACTGAGCTAGCGGCCCACGTTTTCATTCCCTGGTGCGCCTGAGAGGATTCGAACCCCCGACCTGAGGTTCCGGAGACCTCCGCTCTATCCAACTGAGCTACAGGCGCGTGAAATAATAATAGTTAAACTCCCTCATTCCTGTCAAGTCTGATTTTCACTTGATTTATGAAGTCTCATTTTATACTCACTTGTTAAGGCTGTAGCAAGACCAAGGGGAATGTGCTCGCTCCGCGTATTCAAAATATCAAAGTTCATCAATCTCACCATACTAAACACTATCGCAGCGATTTTTTATTTTGTTATATAATAATAAATAGGTGAGTTCTTTGATATATGCACACAGATACCCACAGGAGGCGAGGCGTTGATAATTATTACAGATTATGAATCCCATTAGGTATATAAGACGCAGTCTCAGTCTTAAGGTGCTTTCTATCTGTGCTATAATCCTAATCCTCACCTTGTCTGTGACCTTTTATTTCCTCCAGAGCCATCAAAGGGAACTTCTCTTAAAACAGGTGGACTCTCAGGCAAAGATACTCTTTAAACAGATTGTGCTTACGAGACGATGGGTGGCTGACCATGGAGGTATCTTTGTAGAAAAACTACCCTGGGTGAAGAAGAATGTCTATCTTAAAAACAGTGAAATAGTGGATATCACTGGAAAAAGATACATTAAGGAAAATCCTGCCTATGTAACAAGACAACTCGCAGAGTATTCTAAAAGGGAAGGTCTTTACTGGTTTCACATAACAAGTCTGAAACTCGTTAACCCTGCAAATGCCCCTGACAAGTTCGAAAAAACTGCCCTCAAGATGTTTGACAATGGTGAGGCTAATGAAGTGTCGACTATTGAAACCATAGATGGAGTAAGATATTATCGTTACATCGCACCTTTGTATACCGAGGCATCATGCATTCCCTGTCATCAGGGTTATGCACTTGGCTCAATAAGGGGGGCAATCAGTATTACTATCCCTGTAGAGCATCTCTTTAAAAAGATGTCAACATTGAATAGAGAAATGATAGGGGCCGGTGTTGTTATCTCATCACTGCTTCTTCTGATACTGCTTTATTCTATCAGGGCAATGGCAATTGTGCCTATCGTAAGGCTTAGAAAGATGATATCAGGTTATCGTGATGTAAATATTGAAAAGATGACCGCCTCTGAAGATGAGATCGGCGACCTTTACAGGGCATTTTTCAGAATGAAGACGGAACTTAAAGAATACCATACCTCGCTACATAAGAAGATAAAGGAGGCAACCTTAGAATTACAGAGAACAAATGAAAAGTTGCTTGAGGCAAACAGGCTTTACAGGGAATTAAGCCAGAGAAAGTCTGACTTCATCTCAAACATATCCCACGAATTAAGAACCCCTTTAACCTCGATTAAGGGGGCAGTTGAATATCTTAAGACAAAGCTATCGTCAGGATTTATCTCAAAAGAAAACCTCGACATAGATGAGCTAAAGGGCTTTATAGACATCATTATGTCTAACACTGAGCGACTTACAAAGATGGTCAACTATTCCCTTGACCTTGAAAAGATAGAAAGCGGTCGGCTTGACATTAACATAGATAAACTTGACCTTACCTATCTAATTAATGATACTATTAACTCATTCCGGCCCATCTTTGAGGAGCGTTCTATAAAAGTGCAAACAGAGCTTGAACAGCCCATAATGGCCTATGCTGACGAAGACAGAATAAGACAGGTGCTTGGCAATCTTTTAAGCAATGTAGCTGAGCATTGTCCTGCTGGCACAGAAGTAAAGATAGAGGGATACAACTCTGGAGATTGGGTAGTGGTCAGGGTTACTGACAATGGTCCTGGCATTCCAGCATCAATGCAAAGCAAGGTGTTTGATAAGTTCTTCAAAGGGCCTCGTGGTGGAACAGGACTTGGTCTTGCTATCTGTAAGAGCATAATCGAGGCACATAATGGAGAGATAGGTCTTTTCAGTCAGGGGAGGGGTAGCACTTTCTATTTCAAGATACCAAGGGTAAAACCATGAAGACCACTAACAGGATATTGGCTATTGACGATGACCCTGACATCCTGAGGGTACTGAGGGCGAATCTTGAACTGAATGGTTTTGAGGTGGATACTGCCTCTAACTGTCAGGAGGCAGAGGACCGTCTAAACGAAGGACTCCCTGATCTTATTATACTTGATTTAATCCTTCCTGACGGAGATGGTGTGGAGTTCTGCCGTAAACTGAGGACTGAGTTTCAGATACCTGTTATTATGCTCACAGCAAGAGACAGGGTTTCTGATAAGGTTATCGGGCTTGAAAGCGGTGCCGACGACTACATTGTAAAACCCTTCGAAACCCTTGAGCTAATTGCCCGTATAAAGGCATGTCTGAGAAGGTATAGACCTGAAGGAGATTCAATGCTTAAGGCAGGAGACATTACACTTAATTATAATACCAGGACAGTGGAGGTTAGGGGCAAAGAGGTATATCTTACTCCAAAGGAATTTGATTTTCTGGCGCTTTTAATGGAGAACAAAGGCAAGGTGCTTACAAGGAACTTTATAAAAAAATCTCTCTGGAAAGGCACCCAGATATACTCATGGTCAAGGGTAATAGATGTCCACATACAGCACCTAAGAAGAAAAATAGAAAAGGACCCTTCAAATCCTCAGCACATCTTAACAATCCCTGGTGTGGGTTATAAGTTCAATGAATGAATTTCCACTACCAATGCTCTAAGCATCCAAATGTAGTTTTTGTTAAAAATTTTGGGAGCCCCACCAACAGGGGCTCCCATATACTGGCAGTAATTATTTCAGGTTAAGTTTTTGCTTTACTGCCTTTCTTGTCCTTAAGTCGTCAAGCCAGTTTGCCAGTTCAGCGCCTGCCGTGCTTACTTCATATGCACCATGCCAGTGCTCGTAATCAGGTCCCTGCATGAAGGCACCCATCCTCCAGCGACGACCCTGATGGTGCCATACCTCGTGCCACAGGCTGTCAGGTCTGCTCTTTCCGTTGAATTTTATATCAACATCAAGTTTCTCCTTCTTTATCGGATCATAGAATTTCTTTTTTATTGCAAGGGCAACCGCATTGTAAGCATCGATTACCTTTTCAGCCTTTGCAAACTCACCCTTTACCCATGTAGTTGAATGACACTGAGTGCAGACCTTTTCCATGTCTGCCCTCTTTGCCTCAGGTGAACGTCTTGCAGCACCCCTAAGGGCATCGTAACGGGTATCACCCTTTTCAAACCACTTTCCAGGACCTACATATGCCTTATATACCTCTGGTGCAAACTTCTTTGCTATTGCGAATGGATTTGGCTTTCCAGTTCCTACCTTTGAGAGTGAGCCCTTTGGAAGACCGTAGAGCTTTTCATACCTTCTTGCTATGTCAGGGTCAATACTGAACTTTGCCTTACCTTCAAGGTATTTCTTCTCAGTAGGCCACGAAAATACTGGCTCCAGCTCCCACTTGAGTCTTGCACTTACATTATGTGTAGGTTGAAGGGCACCGCCAAACCCGCTCATGTGGCATGTAGCACATGTGGGAGCACCAATATCCTTTGGCCCCCACTGGCCTGGAGGGACATCCCAGTTCCAGTTTTCACCATCTGCAGCATAGATAGCTCCATGCTTACTTTCTGTGTATATCTCAATCTGTGGATGGTCAGGACCAAGATGACATTGTCCACATGCCTCTGGTTTACGAGCCTCTGCAATACTAAATCTATGTCTGGTATGACATGCGGTGCATGAACCTGTGCTGCCATCTGGATTGAGTCTTCCGATACCATTGTTGGGCCAGTTAATCAGTTTCCCATCCTTACCTACCTTGATTACTGTGCCATGGCAATGCAGACAGCCCTGTTCAGCTCCCTCCCTTGAAAAATTGGTCTTGTAATTGTAATTCATACCTATAGTGATATTATCTTTTGTTACCTTTTCGCCTGAGCGAACACCGTAAGCTGAAAGTGGGAAGAACCCTGCTACTGCATGCAGACTGTTTTTAAACTCTTCAACTTCTTTGGCATGACAGCTCTGACAGTACTTTGGAGTTACCAGTGCCGTAACCCTGTAGCCGTTGTGGTTAAAGCCTGCTGGATCGTCATCCTTTGCCCTGTGGCATACATAGCACTTCACACCAACCTTGCTGTGCTTACTTTCCTGCCACTGCTTGACTATTCCCGGAGTAACTGTGTCGTGACAGCTTATGCATGGGTCTGTTGGGTTTTGTGCTCCGGCTACTTTCGGATAAAATCCGGCCACTACCAATAGACCTAAGATAATGATTAAAATCTTCTTCATACACACCTCCTTGATTTTTAAGATCCCAAATCCTAAATCATAAATCTGAAATCCTAAATCTAAAATCCTATGTTTCTTCCCAGTTACAATAGACTAATTCAAACTCTATCACCTCCTCCCATTTGTTTATGCTTTCAGAGAGCCTTTTAAGTTCCCTGACATTTTCAGCCTCTAAAACAACTGCAATACCCTTTGGCCCAGCCTTCTGCACCTCTACCCCCTTTGTTTCACTGAGTCTATTTATCAGGACCGCTTCGTCCTGCTTGCTAACAGGAACCACAACTGCGCCAGCTATTGCCATCACTTACCTCCTGCATTGATTTATTTTTCTATCCTCTTACGCATGCCAAGGTGATAACTGATAGCTGAGACCGGACACACATCTCGACAAAGGCCACAGTTGTCACACTTTAACCAGTCTATCTCCCTGTCTTCAGAAAGCATCATTGGTTTAAGGTCATAGGGGCAGGCATCATCACACTTACCGCATTTAATGCAGAGTTCTTTGTCCATTCTTATGTTAAGCACCCGTTTTGCCCCCAAAAGAGAAAGACCACCACCTGATGGACAGAGCCTGTTACACCACAGGCGTTTAACTGAAAAGGCCTCAATGAGGAGAAATATCAATATAAACAAAGTACCTGTTAAGCTGACTTGATGGTGAGTAAATATAAACATAAATTCCCTGGCAAGTATATGAGGAGGATCAAACACAGAAAGCGCAGGTATGGCAAAAAAGAAGGCCGCAATCAGTAATATCGTAAAGAATACAAATCTGTAATCTCTTATGCGAAATGACCATCTTAAACCAATCCTTCCCATTAAATTGTTTATTTTCTGGTTGAGCTCAAAGATAAACCCCATTGGGCAAAGCCATGAACAGAATATCCTACCCAAAAGAAGTGTTAATACAAGAGGTATTACAACAGCACCAATAAGTGGAAGATATATGCTTTTAGTAGACACAATGTAATCCACAAATGCCAGTGGATGTATCAAAGTGAAGTTTCCAAACGAGATGGCCCATGTATCACCTGAGACAGGCAATACCCTTGGAGGCGGTAAATGACCTAAGACTATCCTTGACGGTGACCACTGATAGGGATTCTGGCTGTAAAAGGGAATTAATATTATCCCTGCAAGCACGATAAGCTGAACCAATCTTCTTATATACAATGCCTTTAGTTTCTTCCTTCCCATACTAAACAATCCTCTCTACCTTTATTGCAGGAAGTCTTACTCTGCCCCCTGCAGAACCAATCACATTCCTTACCATTGCTGCATATCGCTCCTCAAAATAGGTAAGTTTAATTGACCTGTCCATGTAGGAACGAGCTATCCTTTCCTTTACAGGACAGACATAGTTGCACATACCACAGCCAGTGCAGTAATCAGGGTCAACATAGGGTCTAACACCTGTTCCTACTTTTATAATCTCGTTAGGGGGCCTGTCTCTTAGGGCTTTATCTTTTAAAGGACAGTTATAATAACACTCTCCACATGAGTCGTACTGCCATGACAGACAGAGTCTCCGGTCTATCTTTGACACTCCAATCTTTAGTTCATCTGGAAGATGTTCGAGCACCTTTCTGGTATTGCGTATCCTTTTTAGTGCACCTGTTGGACAGGCATCTCCACACCTGAGGTATTTGCTTATGGGTCTGTCGATACCATCAGGACCTCTTTGCAAACAGAGGTAGCAGGGCGTTTCAAGGGGATCTATATAGGGTGTATAAATAGATGCACCTGCTGTGATATCAAGTGCCCTGATGCTGTCATAGGGACAGGCCTCAATACACTTTCCACACCTGATGCACCTTTGAAGAAAGTCCCTTGTAGCACCCGGGGGTCTGAGGATTACCCTCCTCTCTGTACGAAAAGGCAGTATCCCAAGTGCAAAAAAACCACCAAGCTGCTTAAGGAACTCCCTTCTTGTTGCCCTAATACTATAAGGCTTAGTATCTTTTGATCTCAACAATTGCAACATCATATTGTCTGCCCTTTATCTGGTAAGGTATCTGCACAGCACCTCGCACCCTGACCTTCTGTCCCTTTTGAGGCATAAGCCCCTTTGTAATTACCCAAATCTGACCAGTTGAATCCTTAAGAAGATAGGGCTGCTCGTTTACAAATTCAAAGGCAAGCCCTGGCTCTGCCTCCCCCTGCACTGTTACTATAGAGTCTTTAAACTTCAATGGGTTCTTGAGTATCTCGCCAATGTTTAAGACTGCTTCCTTATTAACGGTTTTTTTCTTCTTCTCCTCTACCTTTTCTTCCCGCTGCACACAGGCAAAGACCAGTATAGATATTAGAAGAATAGCAGCCGTGATTTTTACTTCAGGTCTCATTATCTCATCCCAATAAGGCTGGGCAGAGGATGGACTTACATCCTCTGCCCAGTGAATTGTTTGTTATACCTTCTGTAGTTTAACTGCACACACCTTGAAGTCAGGCTCACCCGCACCAGACCAGCTCTTTGGAACATCGATGGTAAGCATATTTATCAGCTTGTTCTCATCAAACCATGGGACAAACACCATGCCGGGCCTTGCCCTTTCGGTTACCCACACTGGAAGCACTATTTCACCCCTTCTTGAGGTGATTTTCAGCTTATCTCCGCTTTTCACTTTCAGAGATTTAGCATCTTCAGGAGAGACCTCCACGTAGGCCCTGGGGTTCATCTCTCTTAGAAGCTTAACACGCATGGTAAGAGTTCCTGAGTGCCAGTGCTCAATTACCCTGCCTGTGTTGAGCACATAGGGGTATTCAGCATCAGGCATCTCGTAGTCAAGCCCTGCCTTAAGCACCCTTATAATAGCCTTTCCTTCAGAGCCTTTATGGAACGGGTGATGACCATAGTAGTTAAATGGACCCTTATATCCCTTCTGCTCAAGATGCTGGTCGTAAAGGGTGACATAGCCTGTTTTATATCTTCTGATCGCCTTCCCATAAACCTGTAGTGCATGGTCCTTGCTAATAAACCTCTTTGCAGAACCACGGTTTTCAAAGTCAGTGCTCGGGCATGGCCATTGTATCCCACCAGCATGTGCCTTGAGTTTTTCGTATGTTGCACCCCAGAGATCAACATCCTGCCCTTTTGTACAAAGCCTGTACTCATTCCATGCCTCTTCTTCTGTCTCAAAGCCAAGTCCGTAGACCTCTTTAATCCTCTTAACTTCACCTGTCATGGGGTCGATAACCCTGTAACGGGTCTTTCTGCCAAGTCTCTTGGCAATCCTCTTTGCTACCTCTACTATCTGCCAGAAGTCAGGTCTTGCATCACCAGGTGGGTCTATCACCTTGGGAATGAACTGAGACCTACGGTCTGTCTGCCCCATTATGCCTTCTTTTTCTACCCACAGGGCTGAGGGTAGTATTACCGTTGCAAGCTCTGTTGTCCTTGTAGGATAGACATCACTTACCACGGTGAATGCCTTCTTCATAGCCTCACGATATTTTGAGGCATTGGGCAGGCTCTGTCCCGGGTTTGTTGTATTTATCCAGATTGCCTTGATCTTACCAGTGCCAAGACGCATAAACATATTTACTGCGGGGCCTGTTGGTTTCTTAGGAATCCACTCTACAGGAACTCCCCATATCTTTGCTATTTGAGCCCTGTGTTTAGGATTTTTTATAGCCCTGTGAGCCGGCAGTATGTGAGTAAGCCCCCCTTGCTCCCTCGTTCCACCACAGGCATTGGGCTGACCGGTAAGGGAAAGGGAGTCACAACCTGGCTTACCTATCTTGCCCGTAATCAGGTGCAGGTTATGCACAAGACAATTAAGATGCACACCTTTGGTCCTCTGGTTTAATCCCATTGTCCAGATGCTCAGCGTTGGGTGGCCCTTTCTGCCAAACCACATGGCAGCCTTTCTGATGTCAGATGCCGGCACACCTACTAATGCCTCTACCTTCTCAGGTGCGTAATCCTTTAGAAATTCTTTATAGCCATTAAAGTCAATAAATTTGCCTTTTGTCTTCAGTCCTGTCCTGAATGTGCAATACTTAAGGTGCTCCTCATCAATCAGACCATTTTCAACGATCACATAAGCCATTGAGTTAAGAAGATACATGTCGTAACCAGGGCGAAACTTCAAATGAAGATCTGCATATCGGGCTGTAGGTGTATATCTTGGGTCAGCCACTATGACTTTTACCCTGTCAGGATAGGCGCTCTTACGGTCTATCACTCTTCTGAACAGCATGGGATGCTGCTCTGCAGTGTTTGAGCCAATAATAAAGAAACAATCGGTTACATCAAAATCATCATATGTGCCTGCTGGTTCATCAGTACCAAAGGTGTTAAGATACCCGCCAACAGCTGATGCCATACACAAACGAGGATTTCCTTCCACATTTGCAGTTCCGATAATGCCCTTAAACAGTTTGTTGGCTGCATAAGCCTCCTGAGTGGTATTCTGCCCTGAGCCATACCATGCAACTGAATCAACACCGTATTTTTTGATATAATGAACAAACCTATCCGCAATCAGGTCAAGTGCCTCATCCCAGGATACCTCCTTATAACTACCGTCTGACTGTCTTACCATTGGTTTTGTGAGGCGGTCCTTGCCATACATGATGTGAGGCAGTGAATAACCCTTCATACAGAGCCGGCCAAAGTTTATAGGACTATCGGCATCACCCTTAACAGCAACTACCTTACCGTTTTTCACACCTACTAAAACCGCACATCCTGTTCCACAGAACCTGCATTGAGACCTTTCGTACCTGATTGATGAGTCTGCCACAGCATCTGCAGGCAACCCAGCCATTGCAAGAGCCGCTGCCGCTGCGGAGGCCTTGATAAATTCTCTTCTACTAAGTCCCATTTCTACACCTCCCTTATTCTCAGGCCCGAGGGCCTTGTTGTGAAAACTCTGTTTTATTTTGTCATAGCCCCTTGTAAATTGGTTATCAAATCGTGTAAATTTTTTGTAAATTTAAAGACAGGGTGTAGGAGAGATAAATTCTAAGCACTAAATTCTAAATCCTAAACTACACTAAGGAATTGATTGTCTGGAATTTGGAAAATTGAGAATTGAGATTTGTTTAGAAATTAGTGCTTAGGATTTAGAATTTATTTAAGATTGAACTAATCTTAAAAACAGTAAACACAATGAACGCAAAGAACGCAATTAACGCTATAAACGCGATAAACGCAATCAACGCAACAAACTCAAGGAACGCTATTAACGCAATCAGGAGGTGTTTATGGAGGTCGTAAAGGAGGTAAGGGTTGACGGCAAGGTCTTGAGACTCGTCAAAGGTGATATCACTGAAAGGGATGTGGATGCCATTGTAAATGCAGCCAATTCCTACCTTAAGCACGGCGGTGGTGTGGCAGGTGCAATAGTGCGTAAAGGCGGAGAGGTCATTCAGGAAGAAAGCGACAGGATTGGCTTTGTGCCTGTTGGCTCTGCTGCCATTACAACGGCCGGCAGGCTACCCTCCAAGGCAGTGATCCACGCAGTTGGCCCAAGGATGGGTGAGGGTGATGAGGACAATAAGCTAAAAAACGCTGTAGTAAGCTCTCTGAAGCTTGCTGCATCAAAGGGATTTAGAAGCATATCGCTTCCAGCCATCAGCTCCGGTATATTTGGATTTCCAAAGGACAGATGTGCAAGGATACTCGTAGGAGAATCAAAAAGATACCTGCAGGAAAATCCGGATACCTCTCTCGAGGTGGTGGAGTTCTGTATATTCGACGACGAAACACTCGGACACTTTAAAAGAGAGTTCGATGCACTTTAACAATCTCATAGCTTTACCCTGACCTCAGAAACAGTGCTAAAGAAAAGCAGTCTATTTTTAAGCCTCAGTGTCAGGGTGTCACCCTTTGACTTATCAAGCAGGTATATTCTGAGGTCGTCAACATCTCTAACAGGTTTTCCGTCAACAGAGAGGATGACTGAGCCAGCAGTTATACCTGCCCTGTCAGCAGGGCTACCCTCGGTGACCCTTTCAACCTCAACTCCATCTTCTGTCTTTTTTATAAGTACACCTATCTTTGGAGAGGCTGGTGGCTCAGCCCACTTTGTGTAAAACACATAATCAGCCACACCTTTTCCAAGGCGGTTTTCTCCACCCTCTGAACCATTTACAATGATCGAAAAACTCACAGCCCTCTTCCTCTTTACCCTGCTCGGGATTCCCCAGGCATTCCTGATGTGACCGTTTCCTGCTATCACCACCATCTGTGCATCAGGGTATTTATCCAGTGCCTTTACGACCGAGTCTGCCATTGTTTCGTCCCAGATAAGCTGTGAAAAATAGAAGTTTTCAAAATTCCTCCCCTTTGCCTTACTGTGCCGTGAAAATATCATCCGAAGATACCTTAGGTATTCGTCGTTGTCAAGGTCAATTCCCCTTGGCAGGAGAGCCCTCTCCTCTGGCGTGAGGGCGTCTATTCCCTTCTGCGAGACCTTATCCACTATCTCCTTTTTTATGTTTAGTGCAACAAGGGGAATACCCTTTGCCCTCGCAAACTGAATTATATCCCTGTAGAGATTATAGTCGTAAACCCAGCGTTTGAAGTACTCTGTCTTTTTTAGCATCTCTGCTTCGGTAATCTTTCCCTGAATAAACTGGTCAAGATACTTCTGGAAGGGACGCTGAAACATCTCCATACCGATAACCAGTTTTTTGTTAATCTCGTAGAGCCTTCTTATTATCTCAAACTGTATAATGTGATGGTTGTAATTTAGGTGGTCTTCACCGATGTATACAACCCTTGAGTTCTTTATCTCTTTAACCACATCGTCAATGCTTCCACCATCAGCAGGCCGCACAGCCTGAAAGTCACTGCTCAGGTCAACAACCACACCCATGTCTCGCTGGTCAACCCTCTTAAGTATGTTTTTCCCCTTTGAAAAGGCAAGTTCCGAGTAGTTGCCATAGTGCCCTATCTTGTGAAAGGCCCTCTTTATGGCATCAGCATTAACTGCATCAATCAGCATAATGTAACGGTCTCTGTTAAGGAGGTTTTCGAAGACCTTAAGGTAAAAATCCCCTTTTTCATCAGGGACGCCGTCAAAGGCCATCCTGAATATGTGGTTTTGCGAGGAAAGGATTATAAAGGAGTGCTCCTTTAACTGGCTGAATCTGAATTCACGGTCAGAGACAACCTTGATGCCTCTTTTTTTGTAAAACTCTATCACCTCCCTGTAAAGTTCCTTCTGAGCCTCGGGATAAATGAGACGGGCATCCTGGTCGTCCTTCAAGGCCGAGACAAGAGGTGGTATTTCCTCCTTAAAGGGAATCCTGAAGAGGTCATAATCAGGGTCAATGACTATCCTGTAAGGTTTTGAGCTGGTGTAGAGTTTTATGTCTATGCGGTCAGTTTCTACCTTTATCCTCTGGTCCTTGATACCCTCCTCTGTGTAAATCCGCACAGGGAGCTCGAAGTTATAGCTAATATCGCCAGCCTGTTTAAGACTTAGGTTGATAACATATCTGCCCTTACGATATAGAACCGACAGTGATTCAAGTTTAAGTCCTATGGCACCCCTTTTATTTACCCAGTAGTAAAAGAAGTCTTTCAGAGAGATGCCCGAGACGCGCTCAAAGGTCTTTCTCAGGTCATCCCAGCCTGCCCTTTTTTGGGCAAACTCCTTTACGAACTCCCTGAGCCCTTTAAAGAAGAGTTCATCTCCTATCTTTCTTCTGAGCATGTGAAAGACCATTGCCCCTTTACCATAGCCAACCGCCTTTGTCAGGTCATCGGTTCTTTCAGTAAAGTCCTTAAGAGTTATCTCTCTCTTTCCTTTCCTGTAATTTACATAGTCAAGTATCAGCCTCTTTCTGTATAAGGCCCCCCTGCCCTTTAATTCGCTCATCCTGTGGTCAGCAAGGTAAGTGGTAAGCCCCTCTGACCAGTTTCCACCTGAGCTGTCAACCTCAATCAGAGAGCCAAACCACTGGTGCACAATCTCGTGGGGAAGTGAGCTTTCAAGTATAAAGGGAAGCCTTATCACAGCAGAGCCAAAGAGTATGTATCTCGGAAAGGAAACCCCCATGGGTCGGTCGGTTTCGACGATGTTTAGTTCATCGTAGGGAAAGGGGCCAAGAAGTGACTGAAACTCTCTGAGGTACTTTCTGGTGTAGTCAATGTAGTTTTTGGCAAGCCCTGGTTCGTCGTCCTTAAGATAGACCTTTATCTTTACCTTCCCGAGATGACCTTCGTAGGTATAGGCTGCCGATAGACCGGGACGGTTGTCTGTTAAGGTGGATAGCTCCTGAGCTGAGACATGCACTGCCAAAGCAAGTACACACACAAGAACTGTCAGAAATCTCCACATCTATATCCTCCATGATTACTCCCTCCACTCGGTTACCAGTTAATAATCCTCTACCTTCTCTTAGAATATCTTTGTTATCTCATCCCTGTCAAATCTCCTGAGTTTTTCAGCTCTTCCACGGGTAAGGATAACCCCCTCTCCCTCATTATCGGTAAACTCTCCTATTACCGATGCCCTTATGCCAGCGCTGTGGAGTTTCCTGACTACCTCCTCTGCCTGCTCCCTCATCACAGCTGCAAGGAGTGCACCTGAAGAGATAACGCCAAGGGGGTTAAGGCCAAAGTGCTTACAGAGCTTTTCTGTCTCCTTTAGTATGATTATTCTTTCACTGTAGACCCTGAAACCAAGCCCTGCCGGTCTTGCCATCTCAAAAAGGGCGGTTGCCAGTCCACCTTCGGTAGGGTCGTGAAGTGCCCTCACTCCAGAGCTCTGACAGATAACCTCTGCCTCCTTCAGAACACCTATTCCAGGGTCGTTGATAAAGTCTTTGCACCTCTTTAAAAACTCCTCACCAAATCTTTCCTTTATCTCCTCACTTCGTTCCTGAGCCATAATAGCCGTGGCCTCAATGCCTACAGACTTGGTAAGAATCAACCTGTCACCGGGCCTTATGTTTTTAGGGCTCAGCAAACGGTCTTTTCTGACAATGCCAAGCATCTGCCCTATCACAATGGGTCTGTCTATCCCATAGGTTACCTCGGTGTGACCACCGCATATCGTGATGTTTAGTTTTTCACACTCCCTGGAAAGGTCTGAAAATATGCCTTCAACCAGGGTTTCATCGGTCTTTCCTTCAGGCAGTAGCAGGGTTACCAGAAACCACCTTGGAGTGCCTCCCATACAGGCAATGTCATTTGCATTGATTGTTATGGCATACTGACCGATTCGGCTGGTCACGAATGTGATGGGGTCTGTCTTTGCGATTAGGTAATACTCACCGCCTGTGTCAATTACAGCTGCATCCACCCCGACCTCTGCACCCACCACAACGGACGGGTCATCAGCACCGTGAAACTCCTTTATCAGTCTTTCAAGAAACTCAAGTGGTAGCTTGCCGGTGGGAAACATCTCTTAGCTTTCCACAAAGCTCTTTAGCCATCTCGACCTTGATGGATGCTTTAACTTCCTCAGTGCCTTTACCTCGATCTGTCTTACCCTCTCCCTGGTCACCCTCATGTCACGGCCAACCTCTTCGAGGGTATGGGGTGAACGGGTCTCGTCAAGACCGTAACGCTTCCGTATAACCTCTGCCTCCTTTGGGTTCAGGCTATCAAGCACCCTGTCGATCTGGCGTCTCAGGTCTTCCTGGATTGCAGTGTCAAGGGGTGATTCGGAGACATCGTCTTCGAGGAAGTCAAGGAGATAGCTGTCTTCATCCTCACCAACAGGGGTTTCAAGTGATATGGTCTCCTTGGTGGTCTTCATTATGTCCTTGACCTTCTTTTCAGGCAGCCCGGAGCGTCGGGCAATCTCCTCCACGGTAGGCTCTCTTCCAAGCTCCTGAACCAGATCTCTTGAAACCTTGGTAATACGATTTATGTTTTCTATCATGTGCACAGGCAGACGGATGGTCCTTGAATGGTCAGCCAGTGCACGGGTGATGGCCTGACGAATCCACCATGTGGCATAGGTGCTGAACTTATAACCCCTTCTGTATTCAAACTTATCAACCGCCTTCATAAGACCGATATTTCCTTCCTGTATGAGGTCTTCAAAGCTGAGTCCCTTACCGATGTATTTTTTTGCAATGCTTATAACCAGTCTAAGGTTTGCCTCTATAAGCCTTGACTTTGCCTCGTGTATGACATTCTCTGCCCTCGTGATAGCCCCTATAACCTGTCTAAAATCCTCTACCCTCATCCCGAGGGTCTTCTCTATCTTCCTAAGCTCCTCCTCTTTCTCTGCTATCAGGTCAATCAGTGCAGTGCTGTCAGCACCACCCCTTTTTTCAGAAGACTTAAGCCGTGCCTTTAGTCTTTTTAGCTCCTTTTTTATCTCGTTTATCCTTTCGTGCCATCTCCTTAGTTCATCAGCAAGGGTGTTTATGGCAGACTCCTTGAGGTTAAGTCCCTTAATCTCCTTCAGTATCTCCTTTCTGTTCTTCCTCAGTGTCTTTGCGAGATCATCTCCATTCTGTCCTGCCTTCTTTTTAAGGAGGTTTATCCTTTTCTTGATTAGGTCCTTTATCATCAATGTGGTCTTATAGAAATTGTTTTTGATGTCAAGAATCTCGTCTTCTGGCTCATCTCCCTCGATGTTTACTATCTCGTCAAGGGGTGCATCGCCCCTTTCTATTAACTCACCGAGTTCAACTATCTTTCGCAGGATATAGGGAACCGAAAATATGGCAGCCATCAGCTGTTCCTTTCCCTTTTCGATCTGCATGGCGATCTCTATCTCACCCTGTTTCGTAAGAAGCGGCACTGCTCCCATCTCTTTAAGATAGGAGCTAATCGCATCAAGCTCTCTTTCCCGTTCAGCCTGCTCGTCAATGACCTCCTCGGGTTGTTCTTCCACTCTTAGTTTCTGCGTTTCAGGTTCGTCAGAAAAGGAAAGCTCCTCAAAGAAGTCAAAGTATTCCTTCATTCACTCCCTCCTTCAACATCTCCTTAAGTTTAATCTGCAACTCTGAAAGCAGGGCATCGTCCCCTTCCCTTTCAGCCAGCTTTATCTCCATCTCTATCTCCCTTAACCGTCTCTTAAATTCCGTTGTCCTTATCTTTTTTATACAATCCTGTATGTTTTTTTCAATCAGCTCATCGTCGATGTCAAACCTCAAAGAAACTGCACTGAAATAGGAAAGCTCCTCCTCGGTTAGCACCTCGTGAAAGTCCTTTCTATCTGAAGCAGTAATCCTTTCAAATACATCCCTCAGGGAGGGCTCCCTGATGAACTCAGGACCCAGGGCTTTTCTTACAAGCTCAATGTATTCAGGATGACCAATGCAGAGGGAAATGAGCAGTTCCTCTGGAGTGGGAAGCCCTCTGACAGCCCCTGCAGGTGTTCGTCTCCTGTCTCTATGAGTTTTACTGCTTTTCATCTCTTCGTGGAGATAGCCCTCGGGTATGCCTGTTTTCTCAGAGAGCTCCTTTAAGAGTTCTGCCCTCATGATGGGGTCTGAAACCGTTTTAACAATCCCCACAAGCTCTCTTATCCTCTCAGTCCTTTCTCCCTTTAATGACAGGTAGAAGTCCACGAGCCCCCTTACCCTTTTAAACTCAGCCCTGAATGAGTCTGCACCGTGCTCTTTTAAAAAGGTGTCAGGGTCCTGACCAGAGGGTAGAAGCATCACCTTTGCGGTCAGGTTGTGTGAGTAAATCAGGGAAAAGGCCCTCTTTGATGCCTTTAAACCAGCCTCGTCTGAGTCAAAGACTATGAGTATCTTCTTTGTTAATGGAGAAAGTCTCCTCAGGTGTCCCTCGGTAAGAGAGGTGCCAAGGGGAGCCACAACATTATAAAAACCATGCTGATAAGTGGTTATGACATCCAGATATCCCTCGGTGATTATCACATAGCCCTTCTTTGAGATCTCTCTTTTTGCCTGATAAAGACCAAACAGTTCACGGGATTTGTTAAAAATAGGGCTCTGTGGGGAGTTTATGTACTTAGGTGCGGGACTATTTTCGTCTATTATCCTTCCACCAAAGGCTATAGGCTCTCCACGGGTATTGATTATAGGAAATATTAACCGGTCCCTGAAGGTGTCGATTATCTCAGAGTCAGCCCTTTTGCAAAGCCCTGAAAGGACTATCTCCTCCTCTTTAAACCCCCTGTCTTTCAGTGTCTCAAGCAAGGCATGCCTCTTCCTTGGAGCATAGCCTATCTGAAACTCCTCTGCCATGTCAGGGCTTATCCCTCTTTTTTCAATGTACCTGATGGCAGGGGCGTGTTTGAGTAGTTGCTCTTTGAAAAACCCAAGCGCAATCCTGTGCATCTCAACAAGACGGGAGCGTCTGGTCTGCCACTTTTCTTTGCTTTTTTGCTCGATCCTGATACCTGCCCTGTCAGCAAGCATTCTCAGGGCATCCATGAACTCAACCCCTTCGTATTTCATTACAAAACTTATAAGATCACCTCCCACGCCACAGCCAAAGCAATGGAATATCTGCTTTGCAGGACTGACCACAAAGGAAGGGGTCTTTTCAGAGTGGAAGGGACAGAGTGCCTTGTAGTTGGCACCTGACCTCTTCAGTTCAAGATGCTCTGATATGTAATCAACTATATCAATCCTGTCTCTTATTTCCTCAACTGCTTCAGAGATGTCCATGTCGTATCTTTTTATTAAGGTCCGTAAAACCTGCTTTCCCCTGAGTGGTTACACTCCTTTCTATAGGCAGCAGGCACGGCCCCTTTATCTCTTTACCCTTTTAAAACCTGAAACCTCTATTACCTCCACCGAGGGCTCAAGGATCTGGTCAAAAAGCAGGTTAAGTCCAAGGTTATCACTTGCAATGTGCCCTGCGATTACCACATTCAGGTGGTTTTTCTCGGCCTCCTTTCGGTGCTCCTCACTGAGGTGCATCGCCACAATGGTATTTACTCCGCTCTGGGTAAGGCTTGAAAATATCTCCTTTGCCCCCTCGGTGCCACCGGTCATATCAACAAAGACCTTTCCTGTTTTCCTCTTTTCAGAACCAATTAACACCTTTGGGCCTGCACCTATCTTTTTTGCCTCTCTGTACTCGGGTATCTCAAGCAGTAGCTCAATAAGGTCAGAGACCCTGTAGGGTGCCTTTTCGTCAAACAGACGCTGGAGATAGGTGGCAACCATGTTGTCCGCCGGGGTATGAAGACAGACAAAGGGCAGTCCCAGCACCCTTGCTGCATCAACTGCACGGTTGTGATTTATGGGCATCAGCCTTCGCTCGACCTCTTTTATACGACCCTCCATCAGGGACTCTGCTATGTTTATGGGAACACCAAAACGGTGGAGTATGTCTGATTGAATCTTCATCACATCGTAAAGGTTTGCAAAGGCCATCCCCTCAGGATGATGAGACACCACAAGGTCTATACCCCTGCCCTTTGACCTGAGGTGGTCAGCAAGCACAACCTCACCCACCTCTATGTCAATGCCAGCAATCAGGGTCTTTACCTCTTCATCGCCTGAGCCGTTTAGTATCCGTGTGTCAGAGTAAGGGTTCCGGAGTGACTCTTTATCAAAAAACTCCTTTTCCTTATCCTTTAACTCCTCAAACCTCTTTTTTGCCTCTTCAAGCTCCTTCTGAACGATCTCTCTGCCTCTGGGGTCATTTTCCATACCTGTCTTTACTGCCCTTTCGTACAACTCTCTAAGCGTCATTGGCTCCTCCTGAGGTATATTATTTTTTTCTGTGCTTCAGTAAACGCGAGGATTCATATTTTGGTTATTATAACAGGGTGAGTATTTTTAAATGAAGAACCTCTAAAGGGAAGCTCACTACTAATTGCTCAGAAGCTCGCGAACCTTCTGGTTTACCACCTTGCCGTCTGCCCTGCCTTTGACCCTTGGCATAAGGGTCTTCATAACCCTTCCCATGTCTTTTGGGGAGGAGGCACCGGTTTCGGCAATTACCTCTTTTATGAGTTTTAAAAGCTCCTCTTCTGAAAGCTGCTCGGGCAGATAACGCTCTATAATGGCAAGTTCAGCCCTTTCCTTACTGGCAAGGTCCTCACGACCAGCCTTTTCGTACTCTGAAATGGACTCTTTTCTCTGCTTTGCCTGAGACGAAAGCACTGAAAGGATATCTTCTTCGGTTAACTCCCTGCCCTTTTCAATCTCACGGTTTTTTAGGGCAGACTTCAAAAGGCGTAAAACAGAGACACCCGTCCTGTCTCCAGACTTGAGTGCCTCCTTAAGGTCGGAATCGATTTTTTCTCTGATGGTCATTAGCGACGGGCAGCCATTTTCATTCTCTTAAGTGCCTTTTTGCGAGCAGCCAGCATCTTCTTTTTTCTCTTTACGCTTGGCTTTTCGTAGTGTTCCCTCTTCTTGATTTCAGAGAGGATCCCCTCCTTCTCGCACTGCTTTTTGAATCTCTTCAGTGCAAGCTCGAAGGACTCGCTCTCCTTAACACTAACGGTAGGCATTAACTATACACGCTCCTTCCAAAAATTTTTTGAGACTACTTTAGTAATTCTAATGTTCTACAATGACCCTTGCCGAAAGCCCCGACACCTCTACCCCAACGGCCGGGGAGCTTCACTTAAGCCGTTTCTTTATTCACAAGCCACATTATTAAATAAAAATAATATACCAGGTATCTTTTTTCTTTGTCAAGAAAAATCCTGTAAATACAGCTTGTTAGCCCTGCCTCTGAGATTTATTCTCTTTAGAGCCATAAAATAGGAAGGCACCCCATAGCAAGACGCAGCGTATCTTTGAATGTAATGAAACCCTGTTTATCTCCCGGCATATAAAAAAAAATAATTGACCTTTTGACTGACTACAGTCTAAAATACCGACCGCAGTACAATAGATAACCGATTTTTTAAATGATATAATAATTATAACTTTAAATCATGTTCGAAAGGAGTGAGACGATGGGTATCAGCAGGCGAGAATTTATCAAGTATGCAGCGCTGGGGCTTGCAGGCTCGGCAGCGCTAACAACAGAGGTTTTTAAACCTCTTTCGGCGATGGGGCTTGATGATGATCGTGCCATAGTAAAGCATATTCCCACTGTTTGTGAGATGTGCTTCTGGATGTGCGGTGCTGTAGGCAGGGTGGTAAACGGAAGACTTGTAAAGTTGGAAGGAAATCCCCTGCATCCAAAAAGCCGTGGTCGTCTCTGCGCAAGAGGCAATGCAGGTATGGGACTTCTATACGACCCTGACAGACTGAAGGCCCCCCTTATAAGGACAGGGGCAAGAGGGGAAAACAGGTACAAAAAGGCATCCTGGGATGAGGCCCTTAACTATGTGGCAGACAGAATAACGAAAATCAAAGAAAAGTACGGGCCAGAAGCCATTGCCCTCTTTGCTCACGGTTCTCCAGGCAGTTACTTCTTTGACCTTGTGCTTGCAATGGGTTCTCCTAACATCTCCTTCCCATCGTTCTCTCAGTGTCTTGGTGCAAGGAATGTTGGATACGAACTCACCTTTGGTGAGGACCCTGGCTCAGGACCTGAGAGGGTGGATATGGAAAACAGCAGGGTAATAGCCATGTTTGCCACTCACCTTGGCGAGAATATGCATAACTCACAGGTTCAGGACTTTACAGAGGCAGTTGGAAGAGGTGCAAAGCTCATCGTGGTGGACCCCAGATTTTCCACTGCAGCAGGTAAAGCAGACTACTGGCTTCAGATCAAACCAGGAACTGACCTGGCCCTAATGCTTGCCTGGCTTCATGTATTGATATACGAAAAGTGGTATGATGAAGATTATATAAAAAAATATACCGAGGGGTTTGAGGAGCTGAAAAAGGGCGTGAAGGAATACACCCCCGAGTGGGCTGAAAAGGAGACTGAGATCCCTGCTCGACTTATAGCTGAGACTGCAAGGGAGCTTGGCCGTTACAGGCCAAATGTGGTTGTTCATCCAGGCAGACACTATGCCTGGTATGGAAACGACACCCAGAGAGCAAGGGCGAATGCATTGCTCAATGCAGTGCTTGGCACCTGGGGTGCAAAGGGTGGCATTTATCTAAAACCCCAGGTAAAACTTCCCTCTTTAAAGGGTAAGCCTTTTCCAGAGACTGAAAAAGAGTCTGTTGCAATCCCTGATAAGTATCCCTTTGCAGGTGGTGAGGGCCTCACCAACGAGGTCAGAAGGGCAACAATTACAGGTGACCCATACCCAATAAAGGCATGGCTTGTTGTTGGAACTAACCTCGTAAAGACCCTTCCAAACCAGAAAGAGACACTTCAGGCAATTAAAAACCTCGACCTGCTGGTAAGCATCGATGTCATGCCAATGGATACCACCATGCTTGCCGATGTCATACTTCCAGAGACAACCTATCTTGAAAGGCATGATGAATTAAAGAAGGTCTATGCCAAGTCTCTTGGAATAGCACTAAGGCAGCCTGTGGTAAAACCCCTATTTGAGGTAAAACCAGCTTGGTGGATTGCCAAGGAGCTTGCAAAGAGGCTTGGTCTTGAGGATTACTTCCCTTACAAACATCTTGAGGACAAGCTACGCAAGCAGGCAAAATTATGGAACATAGACTATGATAAACTCCAGAGAAAGGGCTATCATGTAATACCCAATTCTGCAAAGCCCTATTTCGGACCTGACAATCCTCCCAAATTCAAGACCGAATCAGGAAAGATCAATCTCTACAGCAAAGAGCTCGAGGCCTACGGCTTTGACCCAATCCCTAAATACACCAAAGTAGAACAGCCACCTCAGGGCTACATGAGGCTTCTTTACGGAAGGGTTCCAATGCACACCTTTACAAGGAGTATCAATAACAAGTGGCTCTGGGAACTGGAGAAGGAAAACCATGTATGGATTAACACCGAGGTGGCAAGAAGGCTTAACATCAAAGACGGTGAATATGTGGTGCTTGAAAACCAGGATGGAATCAGAAGCAACAAGGTACTTGCAAAGGTTACCGAAAGGATAAGAAAGGACTGTGTCTTTCTACCCCATGGTTTTGGACTGATGTCTAAGAGATTAAGCAGGGCATATCTGAAAGGCGCTGATGACCAGGGACTGATAACCAGGTACAGGATAGATCCCATAACAGGTGTGACAGGCATGAGGGTTAACTTTGTAAAGATAGTAAAGGAGGCTTAGAGAAATGCCAAAGTATGCTATGGTAATAGACCAGCGTCGTTGTATTGGCTGTCTTGCATGCATCGTGGCATGCAAGCGTGAAAACCATGTTCCTGAAGAACATTACAGGACAAGGGTTGTGGAAGAGATAGATGGAAAGGCACCAAAACTTAGGATGGAGTTAAGGTCTGAGCTCTGCAACCACTGTGACAACCCCCCCTGTGTGTATAACTGTCCAACCGGTGCATCCTATAAAGACAAAGATGGCACAGTGCAGATAAACCGTAAAAAGTGTGTTGGTTGTAAGGCATGTATAGCTGCATGCCCCTACGATGCCCGCTACATTAACCCTGAACATGGTTATGCAGACAAGTGCACCTTCTGCCAGCACCGTTTAAAGGCTGGTAAGGAGCCTGCCTGTGTAGCAACCTGTATAGGCAAATCAAGGGTATTTGGCGATCTTGACGACCCATCCAGTAAGGTAAGCAAGCTACTCAGGGAATACAGTTCCTGGGTAAGACTGCCTGAGGCAGGCACCCATCCAAGGGTCTTTTATATCCGTAAACAATCAAGGCCAGAATAAAAAGGAGGTATAAGATGGAACTCACTATATATGGAACAAACGCCCTGACCTATCCCCATCTCCACATATGGGATTGGAAGATAGCAAGTTACCTTTTCCTTGGTGGACTGACTGGCGGTGCCCTCGTTATGTCTGCCATCGCAAATCTTCGCAAGAAAAAGACTGAGCCCCACGATAAGGCATGCTGTGTGAAGGTGCCCCTTATTGCTCCATTCATTCTTTTACTTGGTATGTTTTTCATCTTCCTTGATGTGGAAAGAAAATTAAATTCCTTCTGGTTTTACCTTACCTTTCAGCCCCTTTCACCCATGTCCTGGGGTGCATGGGGAGTTGGTGCAGTAATTCCGATAAGCTTTCTCTATGGTCTTTCAACTGTGCCTGATGAGCTGAAACACTGGCTGGTATTTGACTTTCTAAAGAAGTGGTCAAAGAAACTGAACCCCTATATGAGAAGACTTGCGGTTATTAACTTTATAATGGGTATCTTCGTTGGAATATACACCGGTGTCCTGCTTAGCTCCTTTGTTGCAAGACCGCTTTGGAACTCTGCCCTGCTGCCTATTTTGTTTCTAAACTCTGCGCTATCAACCGGTGCCGCTCTGGTTATTATCATGGCACGAAAAAACGAGGTAAAGCTCTTCTTCACCAAGGTTGATATATGGCTGATATTATCTGAGATTACCCTTATAGCCCTGTTTTTCTATGGCCATTATACATCATCCGCATCACACCGGGAATCAATAATGCCCTTTTTCACCCTATCTAACGAATTCTTCCCCTACTGGATAAGCATCCTGCTACTGAGTATCATCTTTCCACTGGTTATTGTCCTTGAGTTCCTTGAGGTCAAGGGAGAACACTCGGAAAGGCTTACTGGTTTCGAAAAGTTCAGGATGAATCTCAGTGCCCTTCTTGTTCTGGTTGGTGGATTTATAATCAGGATGGCTCTGATTTATGCAGGACAGCTGATCAAGATGACAGACAAAATCGCAACAAAGTTTTAGCAAGACAGGCACTTAAATGCCCTGGCTTTTAAGCCAGGGCATTCTTCTGCTATTACCCTTCTTTAAGATTAAAGGCCTCGTGCAGTGCCCTCACGGCAAGCTCGGTGTATTTGTCATTTATAACACAGGAGACCTTTATCTCTGAGGTGCTGATCATCATGATGTTTATGCCGTGCTCGGCAAGGGTCTCGAACATCTTTGCAGCCACACCAGAATGGGTCTTCATACCAACGCCAACTATAGAGACCTTTGCAATGTTTTCATCCACCACTACCCCGCCTGCGCCAAGCTCACTGGACACCCTCTGGGCTATCTCCACAGCCCTCTCTCTGTCTGTCTTTGGCACGGTAAAGGAGATGTCCGTTGACTGGCCATCACTGCTTATGTTCTGAACGATCATGTCAACCACTATGTTAGCATCGGCAATCTGTTTAAAAAGTCGAGCAGCTATTCCTGGACGGTCGGGGACCTTCAGAATGGTAATCTTTACCTGATTTTTATCGTAGGCCACGCCTGAGACCATTACCTTCTCCATCTCTTTATCCTCCTTACAGACATATGTGCCTGGCTTGTCATTAAAGCTTGACCGAACCACAAGGGGCACATTGTACTTCATTGCCAACTCCACTGACCTCGTCTGAAGCACCTTTGCCCCTGAGCTTGCAAGCTCAAGCATCTCCTCGTAGGAGATCCTCTGAAGCTTTCTTGCTTCAGGGACGATGTTCGGGTCAGTGGTAAAAACTCCTTCCACATCAGTGTATATCTCACAGAGGTCAGCATTCAGTGCCCATGCTATAGCAACAGCCGTCAGGTCTGAGCCACCTCTTCCAAGGGTGGTTACATCCTCACCCTCCTCGGTTACTCCCTGAAAACCTGCCACCACGACAACATAGCCATCCTTAAGTGCCTGAAAAGCCCTCTCTCCAGTAATCCTCTCTATCTTTGCCTTTGTATGAACCGAATCCGTAACGATACCCATCTGTCTGCCCGTAAGTGCTATGGCCTTATAACCAAGTGCCTGGATTGCCATTGCTGTGAGTGCACTTGTTACCCGCTCACCTGAAGACAATAACAGGTCCATCTCTCTTTCCCCAGGAGAGGGGTTTACCTGATGTGCAAGTTCTATGAGCTTGTCCGTCTCGCCTGCCATTGCAGAAACCACCACTACCACCTGATTGCCTGCTTCTACGGTCTTTGCCACACGCTCAGCAACTGCCTTAATCCTCTCAATATCGGCAACACTTGTTCCACCATACTTTTGCACAATCAGCATAAAAGAGGCCTCCCAAAGATCGATAAACTTTTTCCCTGAAATATCGCCCCGAAAGGGGCTGTGCATGGCTATATAAAAAACCTGAAATCAGAGATTTTCGCCCTTTATCAAAAGGTCAAGCAGTCTATGACCTTCCTGCACTCTCAGGATGTCGTCTCTTTTCATGATTCCTTCGTCATAGGTGATGTCTCCGTTCTGGAGCTCTCTGGTGCTGTCGTAGATTACAAAAGGAACAGGCTCAGGTGCATGGGTTCTTATCTCGATTGGCGTGGGATGGTCAGGCATAAGAAGCAACCTGTATTCCTCAAAGGCTGGCAGTCCCCTAAGCACCGTTCCAACCACCAGGGCATCGAAGTCCTCGATGGCCTTTATCTTGTCTTTGTAGTTTCCACTGTGTCCTGCCTCGTCTGGTGCCTCTACATGGATGTAAACAAAGTCGTGTCGTTCAAGGGCCTTCAAGGAATACTCGGCCTTTCCCATGTAGTTTGTATCCAGATAACCCGTTACACCGGGCACATCGAGTATCTCAAGTCCTGCGTATCTGCCAAGTCCCTTTGTGAGGTCCACTGCGCTTACCAGTGCACCTGTAATACCGTACCGTTGTTTAAGGGTTGGAAGGCTAAGTTTTTTCCCCTGTCCCCATAACCAGATGCTGTTTGCTATGGCCTTACCCTCGGATGCCCTCTTTCGGTTTACCTCGTGAGACTCCAGTATCTCAACAGACCTTTCCATTAAGGACCTGATGAAGCTATCACCCTTACCAACTGGCAGATACTCGGTAATCTCCTTACCGATTATGTCGTGAGGAGGAACACACTCAAGCTCTACCTCACCTCCGTGCCAAACCATGAGGTGGCGGTAACTGATACCAGGGTAAAAATTTATTTCACTGCTTGAAAGCTCTCTGTTTAATGCCTCAATCAACCTTGCTGCCTCTTCGGTGCTTATGTGACCAGCACTGTAGTCTTCCATCACAGCCCTGTTGCGGTGGCGGTCGTACTTCAGATAAACAAGATTACACCTGAAGGCAACATCATCCTCACCAAGTTCAATGCCCATGCTTGCAGCCTCAAGTGGTGCCCTGCCAGAGTAATACTTCCGCGGGTCGTAACCCATTATGCTCATGTTGGCAACATCAGAGCCAGGTGGGAAACCCTCCGGGATGGTATGGGCCACGCCAAGAATCCCCTTTTGTGCAATATGGTCCATGTTAGGGGTAAAGGCAGCCTGAAGAGGCGTCTTACCCCCAAGGGCTTCAATTGGTCGGTCCGTCATACCATCGCCTACTATTACAATGTACTTCATGGTTACTTAAATTCTAACACCCCACTGAGGGCATCTTCAACCGAACTCAGTGTTGGCCTTGCCTTCTTTGGCTTGGTTACCACCTTAAACACATTGTCAGGGTCTTTAAGGCCATTTCCGGTCAAAGTGCACACAACGGTTTCACCGCCTTTGAAATAGCCCTCTCTGTAAAGCTTTATAACTCCTGCAAGGGATGCAGCAGAGGCAGGCTCGCAGAATATCCCCTCTGTTGATGCAATAAGGCTGTAAGCCGAAAGGATTTCCTCGTCTGTAACAGCCTCTATCCTTCCACCTGATTCATCCCTTGCCCTTTCAGCCTTTTTCCAGCTTGCAGGGTTACCAATTCTTATGGCAGTGGCAATGGTTTCTGGCCTTTCAACCACCCTGCCAAGCACTATGGGTGCAGCACCTGCTGCCTGAAACCCGAGCATTCTTGGCAACGAGCCTATCCTCTTTGCCCTGAAGTATTCATTGTATCCCTGCCAGTAGGCGGTTATGTTACCAGCGTTTCCCACAGGAAGGGCGTGAAAATCAGGTGCAGAGCCAAGCTGGTCACATACCTCAAAGGCAGCGGACTTCTGCCCTTCAAGCCTGTAGGGATTGATGGAGTTAACAAGTGTTATGGGATATCTTTCAACCATCTCGCGGACAATCTGAAGGGCCTGGTCAAAGTTTCCCTCTATCTGTATCACCTCTGCACCGTGAATAAGTGCCTGAACCAGCTTGCCAAGGGCAATCTTACCCTCTGGAATGAGCACGATTGCCTTTATGCCCGCCCTTGCTGCGTATGCTGCTGCTGAGGCTGAGGTGTTTCCTGTTGAGGCACATATCACTGCCTTTGCGCCCTCTTCCATTG